>NZ_JBFXGH010000006.1:0-39083 GCF_050178175.1 Sphaerochaeta sp. | reverse complement strand
GGCTCTGGTGCGGGAGCTTCTTCCTTCACCTCAGGTGCCGGTGCGGGGACCTCTGCCTTTGCAGGGACCTCTGCCTTCACCATCGGCTTCGGGGTTGCTCCAATCAATGAGACAATGGCCGGATCCTCAGGTACGCTTACCTGCAGCGTGTAGCCCATCGCTCTCGCAAACGGCTCATATGCCTTGGCAATTGCACTCTTGGCGGGGTCAAGCACATCGGCTGCCGGAAGAATCATCGGAACAACGTTCTTCACCTTTCCGTTTTCCACGCTCACCTGCACGCCACCGACGCTCTTCAGCATCTCGTCCGCACGTACAATCAGGGTCCCGTTCACGGTCTTGGCCATTGCAGGACCATTGCCGTCGACAATCAGGTCGATGCCGTCAATGTTCTGGGCTACCATCTCACTGGTCAGATCGCCCTTGCTGCCAAGGTCGCTGAGCACCACGAGGTAGTCCACATAATCCTTGGCCATGTCCACAGCGTACTGTGCATTGTCCAGAATCAGGTCACTGGTGAAGCTCACTCCCTGGATCGGTTTCGGGGCTACAAGCCCTACCACGCCGACCTTGAAGCCGTTGTAGTTGTACACCTGATACGGCTGGGCGACCAGGTACCCGTCCGCATCCAGTGCATTCGCACTCAACGGCAGGGCCTTCTTCGTCCCGGCTATACCGGTAGCCAGCTGCACTGCCTGCGGGGTGTAGGCATCGTAGCCGAGCTCATCAACCACCTCGGCGGCCAGCATCGCAGCCTCAGCCGGTATCTCGCCGACATTGCCGCTGTTCAGCAGCAACCAGTTGTCGGTAATTGCACGCCCGGCCTTCAGCGCAGTGGACAGCCTTGCAAGGCCAAGTCCGCCGTTCTCGCTGTAGATGTTACCGTTCAGGTCGTTGGTATGTACAATAAACAGATCGAAGACCTTCGCTCCGTCATCATTCTTTACAATCTCCTGCACACCATAGGGCAAGACCAATTCCTTGGGTTCCTCAGCCACCGGTTCCGGCGCGGGTGGAGCAGGCTCTGGCATTGGCTCTGGCACCTCTACGAGCTCAGGAGCGGGTTCAACTGGGGCTACCGGCTCAGGAGCGGGTTCAACAGGAGCTGGGGGGATTGCTTCTACCTTTGCAGTGCTCTTACAGCCAACAAGGGAAAAAGCCAACAAAGCTACCAGCATTGCTGCCATAATTGTTCTTGAAAGACGTTTCACGTGTTTCCTCCTCATGACGTTCTCATGTGTCGTTGTATACGTACTCATCAACACTATAACACACACTACTTGAAACGGATACATTAAAAATACGGGAAAAATGGTGATTTTCCGGAAGATTCATCAAAAAAAGGAGCCTGCGATGCTTTGAATCACAGGCTGACGGCTATTTTTCTTGATACAAATTCCTTACATCAAATCTTTGGGCTTGCGAGCAGTATTACCTGATTTCTCGCAATATGCCACATGACGAAGTTTTCCATTCTCGAAAACTGCTTTCATCTTGATTGTGCCACCCCAGCGACTGGTCATTGTTTTTGCACCTTCACGGCGTGCGTTCTTGGATACGTTTCCTGCCATATACCTATTCCTCCATACAAATGCTCAATTTCTAAATTTTTATCATCATCATAATGATTATCACGTTACAAGTCAAATGTCTTCCCCTACAGTGTATCCAGTTGTTGCATCTTTTACAATCGCTCAATAGAATGTTCTCATGAAAAAAATCCTTTGGCTACTACGACAGATATTCCTCATCCCAGTGTACCTTTACAAAGGAATTTTATCACCTTTTTTTGGCGGTGGAAGCTGTCTCTACCACCCTACCTGTTCCACGTATATGGTAGATTCCGTGACAAAGCATGGTATTTTTAAAGGCTTTATTATAGGATTTGCCAGAATCATCCGATGCAGTCGCTGGTTTTATGGAGGGGATGATCCAGTTCCAGACACTTGGTCTTGGAAAGCAATAAAGGATGGTTTTACCCTCTTCCGTAAACGCTGATCAACCAGCAAGTTCCTTTACAAAGGGAATAAGCACAGATAGAGCATTCTCATTGTACCCACCCTCAGGAATGATCAAGTCAGCGAAAGCCTTGGTTGGTTCGATGAAATTGAAATGGCCCGGTCGCACAACCTCAAGGTACTGTGTACATACACTTGCGATGGTTCTCCCTCGCTCTGCAATATCACGTTTCAACCGTCTAATGAAGCGTATATCATCCGGGGTGTCTACATACAGTTTCAAATCCAACAAATCCCGAATATTGCTATCATACAGAATCATCAGCCCTTCAAGAATCACCAGACTCCTCGGTGCAACCGATACCGTCTCTTCCTTTCTCCGGTGATGGACAAAATCATACTGGGGCATCTCTATGGCCTTGCCCTCCTTGAGCGTCTTCAGATGCTCATGAAGCAATTCCATGTCAAAAGCATCAGGATGATCAAAGTTGAAGGCGGTAATATTGGCATTGCTGATGAAAGTGGCAGAGCGATAGTAATTATCCTGGGGAATAAACACGAAATCGGTGCAAACTTCACTGATCTTCTTCACAATCGTGGATTTTCCTGAACCAGACCCACCGGTAATCCCAATAATTTTCACTTCTTTCATTCGGGGCTCCTTCAGCCATATTTCACTTTTCTACGATAGCTGCACCTAGGATTGCAAGTAGGTGTCTCTATATCATCCCACCTATTTTACACCGAAGGAGAAGACTGTCGTATGTTTGTAAGGCCTCTCTTTGCTGAAAATGCAAGAAGGAAACGATTCATGGTTTGGGCTATCCGGATAGTACTGTGTTTCAAAACAGACACCACCATGCTTAGGATAAGCAACACCACCTTTACCGATATCCTTTCCTTCGAGAAAGTTTCCACTATACATCTGGACAGCTGGCATGGTCGTCTTGATTTTCATGGTTCTGCCTGAAACAGGTTCATGAATCCATGCAAATTCCACCGGCTTGGTAGTCGGTGTCTGTTCAAGAATGAAGCAATGATCATACCCACCTGCTTCTTCAATATCATGTCCCAATGGCTTTCCCTTGGTAAAATCAAAAGCCGTACCTTTCACGGGAAGAATGTTTCCAGTGGGAACCAGTTGATCATTTATCTCGAGATATCGATCACAAGCAAGCTTCACCTCATGAGCGGTAATTTCCCCGCTGCCGGCACCCCGCAAATTGAAATAGCTGTGATTGGTCAGATTGATTGGCGTAGGTTGGGTAGCTGTTGCTTCATACTCAATACGCAACTCCCCATTTTTGGTAAGCACATAAGAGACGGTACAATTCACATTACCAGGGAATCCACCCTCCCCATCGGGACTGAACAAACTCAGCACAACACCTGGATTCCCATCCCATTCAAAGGTCTCGACGTGCCAATTCCGCCACCCCCAATTACTCTTCCCACTATGGAGGGTGTTCTCTCCTTCATTTGTTTCAAGCGTGTACTGTTTACCATCCAAGGAGAATGTACCTTTTGCTATACGATTGGCAAATCGTCCAATAACTTGCCCAAAGTAAGTAGTCGATGTCAAGTTATCCAATGGATTCTCAAAACCCAATACAATATCCCTAACCTTCTGATTCCGATCCGGGGTCTTCAATGTCTTGAGATTCGCCCCCAAACTGAGAATTTCAGCGGAGTATGGTCCATTGGAAAGCGTTATCAGATAAATGGGTTGCCCGTCATTGGTTTGGGCGACGACTTGTTTGGTCAACATACTACACTCCCTTGAAGTAATCTTTTCTTGCAACGAGTATACACCCAGCCACCATCGAGAACAACAAAGAATTGGCTGAATACATTACTTGGAACTGTCATCACTCTTGAGAACAGCGAGGAATGCACTCTGGGGTATCTCGACATTGCCCACCATTTTCATGCGTTTCTTACCCTCTTTCTGTTTCTCGAGCAACTTGCGTTTCCTGCTGATATCACCACCATAACATTTGGCTGTAACATCCTTCCGGAAGGCGGTAATGGTCTCTCTGCTGACAATCGTCCCACCAATAGCTGCCTGGATGGCAATCTTGTACTGCTGACGGGGAATCTCTCCCTTCAACCGCTCACAAACCTGCTTCCCCCGCAGCTGGCTGTTTCCCCTAAAAACAAGTTGGCTCAGCGCATCAACCGGCTCTCCATTTACCAGTATATCCAGTCTCACCAGATCGGTTCGTTTATACCCAATCAATTGGTAGTCGAATGAAGCGTATCCACGACTCACAGATTTCATGCGGTCATAGAAATCAAAGAGTACCTCACTCAATGGCATCTCATACATCAACTCAACGCGTTTCTCATCAAGGTAATTCATTCCCACCTGGACCCCACGTTTCTCCATGCAGAGCGTAATCAGCGGTCCTACGAACTGGCTGGGTGTAATGATATTGGCTTGGATGAAGGGCTCCTCAGAGTAATCAACCCGCATCGGGTCTGGATACTCAAGAGGATTGTCAATATTGATAACATCACCGTTCTTCATATGGACGATGTACTTAACCGAAGGGCTGGTAAATACGATTGACAGTCCAAATTCACGCTCGATACGTTCCTGGATGACTTCAAGATGCAACATTCCCAAGAACCCACAACGGAATCCAAACCCAAGTGCAGCTGAACTGTCCTTCTCATAGATCAAGGAAGCATCGTTGAGTTTGAGTCTTTCAATGGCATTCACCAACTCCTCATAGTCATTGGTATCAACCGGGTAAATTGAACTGAAAACTACTGGTTTCACATCCTTGAATCCAGGAAGAGGTTTCTTTGCAGCATTCTTGACCGTGGTGATGGTATCTCCAACCCTAACATCGCTGATAGTCTTAACACCGGTGATGACATAGCCGACATCCCCTGCATGCAGCGCATCTGTTTTGACCAGGCCAAGTTGGAAAAAACCGACCTCCTCAACCTTATAGGGAGTATCGGTATGCATAAAGCGAACTTCTGAACCAGCCTCCAGGATCCCATCAAAAACACGACAGTGTACGATGACTCCACGATATGCATCATAGTGGGAGTCAAAGATCAGGGCCTGGAGAGGGAGGGAGTCTTTTCCTTCTGGAGGCGGAATCTGGTTGACAATAGCCTCAAAAAGCTCATCCACTCCCACGCCGGTTTTTGCACTCACCAAGACAGTCTCTTCTGATTCCAAACCCAAGTCATGATCAATCTGGTGCAAGCAAGCATCAATATCAGCTGAAGGCAAATCAATCTTGTTGATGACCGGTATGATGGTAAGGTTGTGTTCCATGGCCATATACAAGTTAGCCAAGGTCTGCGCCTCGACACCTTGGGATGCGTCAACAATCAGCAAAGCACCCTCACATGAGCTGATCGCACGACTTACCTCATAGGAGAAGTCAACATGACCCGGAGTATCGACAAGATTCAGCTCATACGTTTTACCATCGGCTGCCGTGTAGGGAATGGTTACCGCTTGGCTCTTGATGGTGATTCCGCGCTCCCTTTCAATATCCATATTGTCGAGCATCTGATCCTGCGCAGGGCCACGAGAAACATAGAGCTTTGCTTTTTCGATGAAACGGTCGGCAAGAGTAGACTTGCCGTGGTCTATGTGCGCAATGATGCAAAAATTTCGTGTCAGTGTAATATCAGCTGGCATACTATCCCTTATTCTTTTGTAGCTTCTTCTTGTGTACCAGGGGGCTCTTTTTGTGGAGATGCATCAACAGTCTCCTCATGCTCAGGTGATTCTCCCTGGAAATCGTTGAGAGCTTCGAAACCCAGGAGGATTCTGATCTGTGCATCATCCAAGGTCTCCTTCTCAATCAGTTCAGCAGTAAGGGTATCCAATTGGTCACGATGGATAGAGAGAATCTTACGCGTCTCTTCCATTGCCTTGTCAAGGATCTTGTGGATCTCAGCATCAATTCTTTTTGCGGTCTCCTCACTGTAATCCTTGTGCTGTGTGATCTCCCGCCCCAAGAACAACGGTTCAGACTCATCGGCAAGGTTGACGAATCCCAATCCACTCATACCCCACTCTGTTACCATCCTGCGGGCAAGGTCGGTTGCTTGCTTGATGTCGTTGCTGGTACCAGTTGTGGTTTCCCCATACACCAGCTCCTCTGCAACATAACCACCCATGCAAACCTTTATCCAGTCATTCAGCATTGATTGGGTCTTGGTGTATGGATCTCGCTCGGGAAGGCTGACCGTCAGGCCAAGTGCACGTCCATGAGGAATGATGGTTACCTTGTGCAACGGATCGAGATGCTCAAGGTAGTAGTGAAGCAAGGCATGCCCAGCTTCATGATAGGCGGTTGCTCTCTTCTCCTCATCTGTCATTGCACGACTCTTTCTTGCAACACCGAGAAGAATCTTGTCCCGTGCCTCTTCCATCTCGCTCATTCCAACTGTACTCTTGTTCTTCCGGGCAGCAAACAGGGCGGCCTCATTGATCAGGTTTGCCAGATCGGCTCCACTGGTACCAGCTGAACCACGGGCAAGACGCTTAAGATCAACATCCTTTTCCAGTTTGATTTTCCTACAGTGAATCCTAAGTATCTCCTCTCGTTCCTTAATGTCTGGTAGATCGACTACCACCTGACGGTCAAAACGGCCAGGACGAAGCAAGGCAGGATCCAATACATCGGGGCGGTTGGTGGCTGCCATCACGATAACTCCTGTGGTGGTACTAAATCCATCCATCTCCACAAGAATCTGGTTCAATGTCTGTTCTCGCTCATCATTCCCCCCACCAAGACCACCTCCACGAGTACGGCCAACAGCATCAAGTTCATCAATGAACAGAATACAGGGAGAATGCTTTCGGGCTTGTTCAAACAAGTCACGTACACGGGCAGCACCCATACCTACAAACATCTCAACAAAGTCAGATCCACTGGTATGAAAGAAGGAAACCCCACTCTCTCCGGCAACTGCTTTTGCTAACAATGTTTTACCGGTTCCTGGAGGACCCACCAGCAGGACACCACGGGGAATCTTTGCTCCAACCTTGGTGAAGTGGTCAGGATACTTGAGAAAGGAGACCACCTCCTCCAATTCATACTTCGCTTCTATCTGACCAGCCACATCCTTGAATGTGGTCTTGGTGTCAGTCTCCATATACTCTTTTGCCTTGTTCTTTCCAAGCGTTGACATCATCTTCCCGTTCAGCCCACTGGACTGGCGATACAACATGATGGTAAACCCAATGAAAATGATCCATGGGAGCAACTGCAATATTACTTGCAGGAAAGAAATCTCCTGTACAGAACCTGTTACCGAGACACCCTGCTGCTTCAGAGATTCTAGCAAGGTCTCATCGAAGTACGGTATTCTGGTCTGCGCCGTAAGACCGTTTTTCAAAGCAAACCGAATCAGGGATTGTTCCTTTATCTCGACCTGCGTTACCTGGCCAGAATCAACATAAGAGAGGAAAGTGGTGTACGGTACCGACTGCTCAGCACCTGCAGCACTATCAAAAAACATATAGGCAAACAAGATTGCCAAGGTGGTAAACACTATCAGTGCAAAACGATTTTTCGGATTATTCGGGGCCATGAAAGGTGGCTTTTTGTCATTCTTTGGAGGACCTTGCCAATACTGGTTGGGGTCCTGGTTGTCAGACTGTTTGTCAGGTCCGTTCTCTTGGCTGTCTTTTCTCAATTTCACTGTCATTGTTCCTTTATTCTACTACTATATATATTTGTCAATCTTCGGGCAAGGGGAGCCTTGAAACGGCGTGCCAACCGGTCCCTACCCCCATACATACGTGCAAAAACCGCTACAACACCACTACGGTCACACAAGAGAGGAACCGTTGGATGTTCGTCCTTGGGAATACGATACGAGGAGAGCAATTTAGCTACAGAAACCCTACCAGCTTCCAGCTCGATCCAATCCCCATCTTCTGCTGATCGAATAACTGCATGATCCAAAGCATCTGCATCAATCATTAGCAATTGTGTATCTGCTTCACCTTGTAGCGTATCAATACAAAACACAATGCCTCCCGGCAGGGGAATTTCCTGTTCATCCCCTGGATGCAACAAGGGAATCAGAAAGTGGGGATGTTGAGTGACCTGACTCCATAGCACCTTACCATCAGAGACCATTACCCTGCTTCTTCCAGCTTCAATGAGTAAACGGCTGGAGACGGTACTGGCATCAAGGTGATCCTGCAACCGTGCTATCATAGCCTGACGAATGCGCTGTGTCCCAGAAGCAAAAACCTCTGCGTACAGGCGAAACAACAATTGCTCCCGCATCTCTTGCGCTAACCCTTGGTACCAAGCAAGAGAAAACCGCACTTCCCCCTTGAGTATCTCCACATGGGAAAGTTCCTCCTCTTCCACCATCTGCAACACCCCAGCGATATCGGAAAAGCGCCTGGACATGATTGAGACTGCATTGTAGGCATTTGGAAAGAGTGCAAGAATCTGTGGCTTGAGCATATGGCGAATCCTGTTTCGCAGATAGGCATCCTCGTCATTGGTCGAATCCTCTGCCCACTGAAACCCTTCAGCCTCTACATATGAGCTGAGGGTTCGGTGGGAAAGCGTAAGTAAAGGCCTGATCAATGTGGGTTTATCAGGAGACTGTGCAAACGATGCTGCTCCCTTGAGAGAAGAGATCGAGGAGGCCTGAAACAAACGCATCAACAAGGTCTCCATCTGGTCATCAGCATTATGTGCAGTAGCAAGATAGGTACAACCATGGTTACGGCATGCAGCGTACAAGGCCTCATATCGCAGTGTTCGTGCAGCGGCTTCTATACCTTCACCATCGCTTCTTGCTCTCGCCTCAACACTTCCCTTACCCAAATCAAGAACCTCAAGACCATATCCCAACCGTTGGCAATTCGCAAGACAAAGCTGCAACTCCTGGGACAGCTCTCGCTCTGAACGTAATCGATGATTGACATACAAGACAGAAACCTGATCTTTTGGCAACAAAGCCGAGAGCCCGATCAGCAACGCAAGGGAATCACTACCACCAGAAAAGGCGACAGCAATGCGCATATCCCCTGGGATGTGGTGAGAGGAAAGAAAATCCCTGATTGTCTTAGGAACGATTGCGTCTGTTGTAGGCAAGCATTACCTCCTCCGTTGACTTTCCATTGATAAGATCCTGCAGTGCTGAGGAAGCAAGCATGATTCCTTCCTGTAAGGCAAGGGATGAATCACGAGAGAGGACATGGTCCACCACCGACACCCCTTCTTCCGGTCTGCCGATTCCGATATAGATACGGGTGAAGTTGCTGCTGCCCAGCGAGCTGATAAGACTCTTGAGGCCGTTATGACCAGCACTGCTCCCACCCCTTCGGATCCTGATCAATCCAGGAGGAAGGTCCATCTGATCACAGACTACCACAATTTCTTCTGCTTTCACATCAGGGAAGTAACGCATGACTTCCCCACTCCTATTCATATAGGTCAGTGGTTCAACCAAGGATACAGAACTCCCCACCATTGCTTGTCTATAAAGACGAAAACAGCGTTTTCTCAAGCGAACCTGAAAAAACGCTGCACAAGCTTCCACTGCATCGAATCCGACATTGTGGCGGGAGTTTGCATACTTGGAACCAGGATTACCCAGACCAAGAATCAACTGCATTGTTACCCCTACTCTTCCTCGGAAACACTTGCTGCTGCTTCTTCTTCCGCAGCAGTTTCTACAACCTCAGCCTTTACTCCCTTGACGGAAGCAACAGTCCTCGACATGTCTTCAAGAACCTTGATGGTTTCTGGGAATTTTATGTCGCTCAAGTGCAGTGCCTGGTTGATCTCCAAGTGGCTTACATCAGCCTCAATTGAATCGGGAAGATCCTTTGGCAGGCACTCAATCTCAATTTCATGGAGAACCTGGTCAAGGACACCACCTTCACGGGTCCCAATGGGGCTTCCCTTGAGAACAACAGCAACCAAGGTACGAAGGGCTTGACCACGAGTAACCTCATAAAAGTCAACGTGCTTGATCTCTCCACGCATCAAGTCTTCCTGATAATCTTTCAATAATACTTCATAGTGCTTTCTGCCTACTGCAATCTTCAGCAATGCTGTCTCTGAGAAGTGCCGCATCTTGTTGGTGAATTCACGGGCATCAAGGGCAATGTGCACAGGATCCTTCTTGCCATAGATAACGGCTGGAATCTGGCCGCTGCGAAGCAGGCGACGTGCGCCGGCACTACCAAAATCCTCGGTTCTCGGTTTAGCTTTCAAGCTTCTGTTGATTTCAGACATACATACTCCTTGTACTCTCATTGGCACATCATTATTGCATGATGCCCAATTACCATAACATTTGGATATTTAAAATACCACTAGTGTGGGAGTATAGAATGTTTTGGCGTACCAGCACAAGTACTACTCCACACAAACAAAATGAGCAGCCCAAAAAACAGGACTGCTCGCTACTGGGAAGGAGGGATTCGAACCCCCGATGCCGGCACCAAAAACCAGAGCCTTAACCGCTTGGCGACTTCCCAACAACGGAAATGACAGTATACCATATTCCCAAGTTTGTCCAGCAGATTGCTATAATTCCTTTTTTTCTGTTTCCTGGGGAGCTTCCTGTGCTTCCTCAGAGACATATGCATTCATTACCACTTGCTGCAAATGATCCCTGAAGTCGCTGCTGATTGGATGGGCTACATCCTTGAATTCCCCATTGGCCAACTGCCTGCTTGGCATGGCAATAAAGTCTCCTTCCCTGCCCTCTATAATCTTGATATTGTGCACCACAAATTGATTGTCAAACGTTACGGTCACATAAGCCTTCAATTTACCTGCTTGACTTACTTTTCGTACTCGAACCTCTGAAATGTCCACAAGAACCTCCAAACAACCTTTATCTTATTTTCATAACTAAACCGGTTTTCCAGCTCATTACCCCAGCCCCGAACTGCATCTGTATCTCATCGTAAACAGCCTGTACTTGTTTCGTATCATCACTGACGAAAAACCAACAAGCACCACTGCCTGTAAGACCACAATATCCATGGCTAGTACCGCATAGCTGTTCAAGTTGGCCATAGAAGTCCTGGTGCACCACACCTTGTTGAAAATCATTATACAACAAACTTTTCCATACCGCAGGTGATTTCTCGAAAACTTCTGCAATCTCCTCACCTGCAGGCCCCAATGTAACCAAACTGCCGCTACGAACTTCGTCAAGCCTGGCGTATGCAGATGACGTAGATGCAGAAAAGAAAGTAGGCATCACCAAGCACAGTGCCAAATCCCTCTGCTGAATAGGTGTAATCACCTCTCCCCTACCAGTCACTATTGCGCAGCTTTGTGAAGAGAGGAAGAAAGGGACATCACTTCCAACTTGCAGCGCGATATCCACTAGGGATTTCTCATCAAGCGCAGCTTCCCCAGCATATTCCTGCAACAGAAGCAACACAGAAGCAGCATCACTTGAACCACCACCCAAACCAGCCTGGGAGGGAATTCGTTTCTTGCAATCTATATGTAAAGAGAGGGGTAACCGAGTTCGCTCACACCATAGGCGGGCAGCCTTGGTCAAGGTATCCTCTCCATCAAGTTGAAATGCTTCCAATCCAGTTACTTCTACCTTGAAATTGCGCTCCCCCTTTACCGTGATGGAGACATCATCGGCAAGATTCACCAAGGCAAATAGGGAACGGATGGGATGATACCCATCTTGAAACGGTTGGCCGACGGCCAGATGTAGATTAACCTTGGCATAGGCAGGACGCACAAGTATGGTATCCATGTCCTACAGAGTATCAAAGCCAAAGTTGATTGTCTAGTAAGATTTTTTCATACTTGTAAGCTTAGAGCCCTTTTTTTGGGGAATTACAGTTCTAAAAGTGACATATTCACCTAGGATATAAAACAAATCTAGAATACAAGCTCATGCATCTTTCCATATACCAAGGGCAATGAGTTGTTGCTGGGTTTTCTCTTTCCAATTCCTGTTTGCTTGTGGATTGGCTGGACTGGGGTGAATGATGGAACCTAGTATATATCTACTATCAGGCAAAACAACCTGTTCCAACTTCTTCAGTGCATACGTGCCTACTCCTATAAGATAGGTTGGCTCCAATAATGTAATAAGATCCATGAGATACCGGTCACAGATTGCCTCAAGAGCCATCCTCTCAACCTTGGGAAGCTTGTCAGGGGTGATATTTTTTGCGTATTTTGAGCGCTCCATGAATACGAGAGGACAGTAATTGACGATAGCCATTTCCTTGGCGAATGCATCAGCACTTGTATAGTGTTCTTCCATCAATGCCCACAAGCGCCTACCGCTGACCTCACTTCGCTGTACAGTCATCCCAAGCACTGGACGTGATGGATGCTCGATAGAAGGTTTTCCAATAGGTTCATCGAGCTTTAGAAACTGCTTCACTGCACCCACTTCACCGAAAGGGATACCATTTTGTGCCATACCGAAAGGCCCGGGATTCATCCCCAGCATCAGTGCCTGTATGGGATGGGAGAGATAGGTCCTCAAATAGGCTTCATGCATGTTCCAGGCATATTGTAATGGATTGTAAATATACAAATCGCCACTGAATCGCAATTGCTCCACCTGCCAAGCAAACAGCTTTGTCCGTTGCACGATTTCTTGTACGTAATTCTCCAACACTGTCCCCCCTAGCACAAAAGTCGGTTTGTACCGTATGATACACTAACATGGCACAAAAGGTGGAGAAACTCAAGGGAATCATTTTTGACAAGGATGGGACGCTGTTTGACTACGCCCAGGTCTGGGAGACTATCCTCAAGGAGGGTATCGCCCTTACCTTCAACTCCATGGGAAAGCAGCACCAGCAGACTGCCAAACAGGCAATGTTGAGCCTGATGGGCATCAATGAAGCGGGACAGTGCATTCCCCGTGGCTTGATGTTCACCCACCGCAGGGCCCAAATTCTCAGAAGATTCCTGCTGTATTGCATCCGATATCGTGTAAACGCAATCAAGGCAATCAAAGGGTATAACAGAAGTGTCAAGCACAGTGAAGTTCTGCTCAACGAAAAACTCAAGCAGATGGATTTCTCTGTCCAACAACGCTTGTTCAGACACTTGAAAGAAGAGGGGTATCATATCGGTGTCATTACCAGTGACAATGCTTCCTCAACCAATCTGTTTCTCTCCTTGATGGGGTTGGAAAAAATGGTAGATTTCATAGCCAGTAGAGACAGCAACTATCGCAGGAAACCCCACAGTGAAGCCTTCAATGCATTCTGCACACAAGCAGGGATTACCCCCTCCCAGGTGGCAATGGTAGGAGACACACTCACTGATATGCTGTTTGCAAAACGGGCTCACTCAGGCTATCGCATTGCAGTTCTCACAGGAAGCAATGACCAAAGAAGGCTGGAAAGACTGAGTGACGTTGTCTATGAGGATATATCTTTCCTAGACACTGATAAGAGACTATTTCCGGACCAATAGTACGTTTTAACTAAAAATCCAATCATTTCCTCTGAAACAAATTAGTCTTTTCTTGACAAACAAGGACCTTTCTGTGAAAATAATCGATAGGTTAATATTAACTACATCTAGCAGATTTCTATCATTCGCATTTCTTTTGGAGATTTCCCTATCATGAAACATTCCTGGGATGACCTTGACCAATATCGCGGTGTACTGTTCGAAGGACAGTGGCCAACTATCATCGACTTATTGCTGATCACAGAAAAGAAGTTTGGAGGGCGAAACGGTTTCACTGTTTTCACACCCAACAGGGAAACCCTTACATTCTCGGAAATTCTCCACGAAGTCACTCGAGTCAGTTCATATCTCCAGGAATGTGGCATAGAAAAAGGTGATCATATCGTCATCAATGGGAAAAACAGCCCAGTATGGGCTATTGCCTATCTGGCAACCCTCCATGCAGGGGCAATCGTTGTTCCCTTGGACAACCAGATGAATACCGACCGTGTTGAAACACTCAGCAGTTTTGTGAATGCCTCCTATATTTTTGCTGACAAGAATGTTCTTGAAGCACTCGACGCACAGAAAGAATGGTTTGGGGAATTGAAGGGGTGCGCAACACTTCTGGGAGAGAGTGAATCATTTCCAAGCATTACCACCCTGCAAGCGAAGAAAACGTATCAGCGTATACCAAGCTCAGAACATGATATTGCTTCCATCCTCTTTACCAGTGGCACCACAGGCAATGAGAAAGGGGCCATGCTCACACATGCAAATATTGTAAGCGATCTCTACCAGGCATGTGATGGAACATTCCTCAGCCTCGATGAAACTGATATATTGTATGCACTCCTTCCACTGCACCATAGCTATTGCTGTACAGCAGTACTGCTTGAATCCATCAAACATGGAGCAGAGTGTGTCTTTGGGCAGGATATTGTGGTAAGCAAAATGATCAATGACCTGAAAGAAGGCAAGGTCACCATTTTTATGGGGATACCGCTTCTGTACAACAAACTGCTTGCAGGGATCATGAAACAGGTCAAGAAAAAAGGATTCTTGGTCAATACCTTGGTACATACAATGATGGTGATTAATGGGTTCACCAAGAAACACCTGCATTGGAATCCCTTCAGGAAAACATTCAACAAACTACTGCTCAGCAAGATTGGTCTGGACCGGAATAATTTCCTCATCTGTGGTGCTGGCCCGCTTGCGCCAAAAGTCTTCAAGCAGTATCAGCAGCTTGGCCTCGATTTCATCCAAGGCTATGGGCTTACCGAGACGAGTCCAATCCTTACACTCAATCCAATCAGCCACTTCAAGGTGGAATCCGTTGGTATGGTTTTCCCATTGGTGGAGATGAAAATCGCAGAACCTGATGAAAATGGAGTGGGCGAAATCCGGGTCAAGGGTCCAAACATCACCCAAGGTTATTACAACGACCCGGTCCATACCGCTGAATTATTTGATGAAGAAGGCTACCTGAAGACAGGTGACCTTGGATACCTAGACAAGGAAAACTATCTCTATCTCAAGGGCAGGGCTAAAAACATCATCGTCACCGAAGGTGGCAAGAATGTATACCCTGAGGAGATTGAGGACCTCTTCCAGCTCTACAGCCAGGTGGAGCAAATCCTTATCCGGGGATACCAAGAAAAGAAAAACATCCCCAGCGAGCTGATCGAAGCCGTGATCTACCCCAATGCCGAGTACTACCAAGAACATACTGTTTCCGTGCAGGAGGATCTCGAGCGGGTAATCAAGGAAGTCAATCAACGTGTTTCAGGTTATAAGAAAATTACCAAGCTCACTATTACCAATGAGCCGATGGACATGACAAGTACCAAAAAGATTAAGCGCAACAAGGTGACGGCATAGTAGTTTCATGGTACCATAGCTTCATGAAAATACTCATTTCCAACACACTCATCATCCCTATGACCAAGGAAGGCTTGAGCCTTCGTGGTGATATCGGTATCGATGGGAAACATATTGTATTTGTCGGGACAGGCGATCCTTCCTTCAAGGCCGACCGTATCATTGATGGATCCTCATTCCTGGCAATGCCTTCCTTGGTGAATGCCCATACTCATTTGAGCATGGGGCTGATGCGCAATTACAAGGACTCCCTGCCAACCCTGCAGGCATGGCTTGCTGAGATCTTCCCGATCGAGGGGAAACTCAATGCAGATGACGTGCTGGCGGCCAGCCGTCTCGGCATCATTGAGCTTATCCAGAGCGGATGTACCATGTTCAATGATATGTACTTTGAACCCCAAGCAACCGCACAGGCTGTTATTGAGGGAGGAATCAGGGGGAGCATAGGGGTAACGCTGTTCGGCGATCTTGAAGAGAACAAATCCCGGGTAGAAGAGCGGGAGAAATTGCTGGCCCCCTACGTTGCACAAGCTGAAGGCCGTCTCACTCTCAATGTCGCCCCTCACGCCATCTATACCTGTACCCAGGAGACCTACCAATATGCAGCATCCTGGGCGCGACAACATGGAAGCGTATTCCATACACATCTCAGCGAGACCAAGAAAGAGGTGGAGGACTGTATCGCCCAAACAGGGATGACTCCCCCAGCCTACCTGTCAGAGCTCGGCGTCTTGCAGGATGTGAAGAGCATGCTGGCCCATTGTGTTCACTTGAGCGATGAAGATGTAGACCTTCTCAAGACGTTTGACACCACCATTGTGCACAACCCGAGCAGCAATCTCAAGCTTTCCAGCGGCATTGCTCCCATTGCTGCCTATCTACGGGCGGGCATACCGGTTGCGCTGGGTACCGATGGGGCGAGCAGCAATAATAATCTCAACATGGTAGAGGAGATGCATATAGCCAGTCTCCTGGGAAGGGTGGCGGAAACGGGCGGGGAGAAGCTAACACCATACCAAGTACTGGAAATGGCTACCAAGCAGGGGGCAAATGCCTTGGGGATTGGGGATACGATAGGAACCCTGGAAGCTGGCAAGGAAGCAGATCTACTCCTCATTGATTTGAGAACGAGCCATCTTACCCCGCTTAATGACCCATTCAGTGCATTGGTATATGCAGCACAAAGCTCTGATATCGATACGGTATTCTGCCAAGGAACCATCCTCATGGAACAACGCAAAGTACAGACCATGGATGAACATGCAGTGATGGATGAAGTGCAGGAGAGATGGGCTGATATACTCAGGCGCTAGTAAGGAGAATGACATGGATGAATCATTTGTAACACTGATATTCAAGAACAATACGCTTACATTGCTCGATCAACGTATCCTGCCAACTGAAGTATCGTATGTGGATTGCAAAACCTACAAGGAAGTTGAGTTCGCCATCAGGGATATGATCGTACGAGGAGCTCCTGCCATCGGTGCTGCTGCAGCATATGGAGTGTATCTGGCAGCACTTCAGTGCCCAGAGGAGCCAGATTTTAAAAAAGCCTGTGAATCCCTCAGCCTTGCCAGGCCTACCGCTGTCAATCTCGGTTGGGCGATCAACCGAATGCTGAAAACGTATGAGCACAATAAAAAGCAACCAAGAAAAGTACTTCTTGGTTCATTGCTCAGTGAGGCTGACACCATCCGGGAAGAGGATATCAAGACCAACAAGCAAATGTCACGTATCGGAGCTAGAGTCGTTCCAGAGAAGGCAACCATCCTCACTCATTGCAACACCGGCGCACTGGCAACTGCAGGTTGGGGAACAGCTCTGGGGGTGATCAAGACGGCGTTCTACGATAAGAAAGATATCTTTGTATATGCCGATGAAACACGGCCGCGATTCCAAGGTGCTCGTCTTACCGCATGGGAGTTGATGGAAGCAAAGATTCCCTCCAAACTTATTCCTGACAGTGCCGCAGCGACACTGATTCGTGATGGGAAAATTGATTTGGTAATCCTTGGCGGGGACCGTGTAGCAGCCAACGGCGATGTGGCGAACAAGCTGGGAACCTTTGCCCTGTCTGTCATCTGCAAGGCATATGGGGTACCTTTCTACAGCGTCGTCCCCATTTCCACCATCGATTTCTCGATACCCGATGGCTCTGCCATTCCCATTGAGGAGCGGGATGCTGAGGAAGTCACTCATGTACAGGGAGTGCAAGTTGCACCAAGTGGAATGGATGTCTTCAATCCCGCTTTTGATGTTACCCCTCACCAGAATCTCACGGGAATCATAACGGAGAAGGGTATCATCTATCCGCCTTTCAAGGAAAATATTGAGCGGCTCAGGCGAGGAGAGTCGATGTAAATCCCTACCGGCAGTGGACACCTTCTCCACTGCCATTTTTTTAAATTTTTTGTAGGGAGTTATTTTGTGGATATGACAAAAAGAGGAACGATTCATTACGGTTCACCTCAGTCATTATTGGCTATGCCATGCCATTTACGCATACCGCAGAAAAACCTACCCTGTTTTACGGTTTTACGAAAGGCTTTACCAATTTCTCCATTTTCTATATCATCATATGCATATTATGTATATTTATACAAACAGAGGAGCAATACCCAAATGCACGAAGCAACACAACAGATCCTTGACCACGTTAAGCAAGTTGATCCAAACCAGAGCGAATTTATTCAAGCTGTAACCTCATTCATGGCCTCAATCGATCATTTGGTGGATGATCTGCCTCAGATTGTATACCATAAGGTCCTTGACAGGATGGTTGAACCTGAACGGGTCATCATGTTCCGCGTTCCCTGGATCGACGACGATGGACAGCTGCAGATCAACCGCGCATTCCGTGTTCAGATGAATAGCGCAATTGGACCGTACAAAGGTGGATTGAGATTCCACCCCTCTGTGAACCTGTCAATCCTGAAATTCCTTGCATTCGAGCAGACCTTCAAGAACAGTCTGACCGGACTGGCGATGGGTGGCGGTAAAGGTGGAAGTGACTTCAATCCCAAGGGAAAGAGCGACAACGAAGTTATGCGTTTCTGCCAGAGCATGATGACCGAACTATCACGCCATATTGGTGAGGATACTGATATTCCAGCAGGTGATATCGGAGTTGGGGCCAGAGAGATTGGATATCTCTATGGTCAATACAGGAGAATGAAGAACCGCTCCGTTGGCATCTTGACCGGCAAGGGACCCTCCTATGGCGGCTCCTATATCCGTCCCGAAGCAACAGGATATGGATTGGTCTATCTCTCAGCTGCCATTTTGGAAAGCAAGGGAAAGAGCTTACAAGGAAAAACCTGTCTTGTCAGTGGCAGCGGAAACGTTGCACAATACACCACCGAGAAGCTGTTGCATATGGGTGCCAAACCAATAAGCATGAGCGACTCATCGGGTATTCTCATAGATCCCTCCGGAATTGATGAAAAGAAACTAGCCTACATCAAGACACTGAAAAACGTGAGGAGAGGAAGAATCAGTGAGTATGCCCAGCAGTTCAAGGAAGCAACCTACATCCCCCACAATGGCTCAAACGATGCCAATCCCCTGTGGGATGTAAAAGCTGACTATGCTTTCCCCTGTGCAACCCAGAATGAAATCAACGGGAATGATGCCAAGAACTTGGTGGCTAATGGGATTTCTCTGGTAGCTGAAGGTGCAAATATGCCTACAACATTGGAAGCTGATGCTATCTTCAAGGAAGCAGGCGTCCTGCATGCTCCTGGAAAGGCAGCCAATGCCGGTGGTGTTGCAGTGTCGGGATTGGAGATGGCACAGAACAGCCAGAAACTCCAATGGACCCCTGAAAAGGTCGACCAACAGTTGCAACAGATCATGAAAAACATCTACGCTTCCATCAGCCAGGCAGCAGATAAATACAGCACACAGGATAACTTTGTTGATGGTGCAAACATTGCTGGATTCCTGAAAGTAAGCGAGGCCATGATTGCCCAAGGGTATGTATAAGACCACCATTGGTCCATTTTGAGGCAGGCTGGAAAGCCTGCCTTATTTTTACTTGTACCCTATTAGGAATGAAACCCACTGTACTACCGGAGAAATCTAGGGTATCATGCAAGCTAAGGAGAATAGCTATGAACAATCAGATTTTCTACATTTGTAAGCACTGTGGCAACATTGCTGTGAAGGTTGTCGACAGAGGTCCGAAACTCTCTTGCTGTGGCGAGGAGATGGCCCCCTTGAAGGCAAACACCGTTGATGCAGCCCAGGAGAAGCATGTTCCTGTCGTAAGCATTGAAGGGAACAGGCTGAGTGTGAATATAGGTTCCGTGGATCATCCAATGACCCAGGAACACCACATCGAATTCATTTATGTCCAGACTGAAAAGGGTGGCATGAGAAAGGCTCTCCCTGTTGATGGAAAGCCACACGCAACCTTTGCACTCGATGATGACAAGGCTGTTGCTGTGTACGAGTATTGCAACCTACATGGACTCTGGAAGGTCGATCTCTAGGATTTGACCAACGTTTCCACCAGCTTGGCTTCCAAAGCCAACAGAGACGCATCACCAATATTCCTCGCATTGCGGGGAATATTTATTTTCTGGTACAACAGGGGTTGTCTTGGGTCACCAAGACAACACACAGCATCTCCAAGCAAGATGGCTTCCTTAGGGTCATGGGTGACAAACAACGTAGTCTTTGGACACTCTTCCCATAACCTGATGAAAGCATGCACAAGGGAATATTTCAATTTGATATCCAGGCTCTGGAAAGGCTCATCAAGCAACATGAGATTACACTGGTGGGCAAAGGCCCTTGCAATCGCAACACGCTGCCTCATTCCACCTGAGAGCTGATGAGGATAGAGAGAGAGACTCTCTTTTAGCCCTACAATACCAAGATAGTGCAGAGCTCGCGCTTCCCTTTCACGTCTTTCCTTGCAGGAGGAACGAATTGCAAGCCCAACGTTCTCATATACGGTACTGGAAGGAAGAAGCCTTGGCTCCTGGAAGAGATAGCTGATCTCCCCTTGCTCTCCCTCTTCCTTTTCAATCGTTCCTTCATCAGGTTGCAGCAATCCAGAGGCCATCTGCAACAAGGTGGTCTTTCCTTCACCGGAAGGACCAACTACAGCGAGTATCGTGGAAGGTGGTACCTCAAGGCTGAACCGGTCGAAGACCTGGTTCTCACCATATCGCTTGGAGATATTCAGGAAACGCATGGGACCCTCCTCGCATCGAGGTGATGCTTCAGAGCACCGACCCCATCCACCACGAAGGTAAATACCAGGTCTCCAAAAGCTGTAAGGAAAACGGCGACCAAGGTCCAGGAGAGCACCCGGTCAGTCTCCAGCTGTACCTGGGCTAATTGCATCCTTGATCCAACTCCATACCGGGGAACCGTCAATACCTCTGCGGCAATTACCACTTTCCAGACCATGGAAAGCGCTGTCTTGGCACCAGTGACAAAAAAAGGGACCAAGGAAGGAATAATGAAATGTACAAGTTTTGTCTGTTTTGAGAATCCGTAGAGGTCACACATCTCATCGAGATGGGTATCAAGTTGCCTTACTCCCATCTCCATCTGTACAAACATCACCGGGAACCCCATAAGGAATGCTGAAAACAATGGTACCGTACCACTGGAGAACCAGATGAAGGCAAGCAGGATGACGCTCATCACCGGTACCGCTTTCAGTGTAGTGACAAACGGTTTCAAGAAGGTGGAGAGCAAGGAGAACCTACCAGCAAGCACCCCAAGGATTGAGGCACTCACGAGAATGATCAGGAAACTTTCCAATGCCCTGAGTACAGTGAACAGCACATTTACAGTAAAGACCGGTTCACGCACCAAACCAAGCAAGGTATTGAAAACCGGTCCTAGACGGGGAAGCAGAATCTGGCTATCGAGCCACACGGATGCAACCTGCCAAATGATGAGCAGGATTGCCGAAGCAAGAAGAAGTATCAGGTTCCGCTTCACATAACGCATGGTCTACTCCTTACAGATATAAATTGTCTGCAGGAACTGCACCACCGATGGCTGCCGGGTTGAAGGAATGGAGGAACCTGTAGTAAGCCTGTACTTCATCCTTAACTTCCTGGCTGGGTGCAAACACCAAGTTACAGAAGGGGATGGAGGGAGTTGCCAGGGCCGCCTTCATGATTCCCGCATCCTCAATTGCCTTTCCTGCTGCTTGGGGCTCTGCATTGACCCATGCAACAGAATCTTCATAGGCTTTGAGGATATCCTCTAGTGCTTCCGGGTGGTTCTCTGCAAACTGTTCACTTACCACCATAACACTCATTGGATAGTTTGCAACTCCGGAAAGTTCCTCATAGAGCGCCTGGATATCAACAACTTCTTTTGCACGCTTGCTCCCATTGAGAATCATGGAAACAAACGGCTGTGGCAACATGACCAAGGACACCTTTCCAGCAATCGTCATCTGTGCAAGCTGTGCTGGGCTGGCTACAGAATAGTCAAGGATCACATCCACTCCAGCCTCTAGCCCCGCTTCCCTGAGCAGGAGTTGAGCCATCTGGTCGGGGGTGGAGCCAGCGCCGGGTACATGCACCGTTTTTCCAAGCAGGTCATCCACACCTTGAACCGATCCATCACTGGAAACTACACTGAGCATCCCGTTTCCGATAACTGCAGCAAGCTTGATCTTGACTCCCTTGTTGTAGATATTTGCAGCAAGGTTGGAAGGAAGACAGGCAAAATCGAGCTCCCCGTTGGCCAGGCGGGCTACCACTTCATTGGGGGAAGGGAACACCTGCATTACAATCTGAATGTCTTCGGTGATTCTTCCACCATTCTCATTCAGGGCAACAGAAGAAAATCCAGTAGGCCCGGCCATGACAGCGAACCGGACTTCCAATGGCGAGTCAACCGGATTCTCAGCGACCGGTTGTGCCCCGATTGCCACCATGGCAAGCAGGGCTACGAAAACAAGACTGATTTTGTGTTTCATCACATATCTCCCTATGGAAAGAGGGGGCAATCCCCCTCCTTCACTCATTCTACACTGATACGGAAATACCGCTTCTTTCCAGCACGGAGAATCAACTCCCCATACTCATCCAGATAGGAGGAATCGATAAGTGCCCTGGGATCCTCAATACGTTGTTCGCCGATCCATGCGCCTCCACCTGTTACCAAGCGGCGGGCATCACTGTTGGTTGCAGCCAAGTCAGTCCGGCTGAACAAATCCAGCACCCCAATACCCGAGTCCAGCTCTGCCTTGCTGATGGTCAGTGAAGGCATGCCTTCGCGGCCGTCAATGCCCAGATTGGCACCATTGAACATGGCCTTTGCCGCAGTTCGGGCCTTTTCGGCTTCCTCTTCCCCGTGAATGATCTTTGTCTGTTCATAGGCAAGACGGTCTTTTGCATCGTTGATATTGACGTTCTCGCCCTCATACTGGGCAATCTCCTCAAGAGAGAGGAAGGTAAAGAGCTTGAGGAACCTCACCACATCTGCATCGTTGACATTTCTCCAGTATTGGTAAAAATCATAGGCGCTGAAGAGCTCGGGATCGAGGAAAACAGCACCCTTCTCGCTCTTGCCCATCTTGTGTCCATCAGCACGGGTGATCAGGTTGAATGTCAAACCATAACATTCAGGACCACCAAGTTTTCTGATCAACTCGATGCCGCTGACAATATTCCCCCACTGGTCATCCCCTCCAATCTGCAGGCGGCAACCATGATCACGGTTGAGGATATGAAAATCGTAGGACTGCAACAACTGATAGTTGAACTCAATAAAGGAAAGTCCACGCTCCAGACGTTGCTTGTATGATTCAAAGGTGAGCATCCTGTTCACCGAGAAATGCTTTCCTATCTCCCTGAGAAAAGTGATATAGTTCAATCCATTGAGCCAGTCTGCATTATTCAATGCAATAGCTTTCCCCTTGCCACCCTCTGGATGTTCACTGAAGTCAACAACGGTACCCAGCTGTTCCTTGATGGCGGCACAGTTCTTCTCAATTTGCTCAACGGTGAGCATTCTCCGCATCTCGGTCTTTCCAGATGGGTCCCCGATCATGGCAGTCCCCCCACCGATAAGCGCGATAGGGTTATGCCCTGCGTTCTGCAGATGGTGCATGGCAAAGAACGGCACCATATGACCGATATGAAGGCTCTTGCCGGTTGGATCTGCACCTACATAGAACGTTACAGGGCCTGCATCCATCAGGTCGCTGAGCGCATCATAATCGGTACATGCTTTGACGAACCCTCGATCGATCAGGGTCTGTAATGCTTTGTTCATTGTACTACTCCACTCGCTTGTATGCTTTGTTTGCTTCCTTGATTGTGGCAACCAAATCCGAGATGCTTACCCTGCTTTGTTCCATACTGTCCCTGTATCGAAGGGTGACCGTATTGTCTTCCAGAGTCTGGTAATCAACGGTGACACAGTATGGGGTGCCGATCTCATCCATTCTTCGATATCTACGCCCGATAGCGCCACTGACATCGAAGAAGGTTGAAAAGTCATCTCTCAGTTCCTTTTCAAGCTTGGAAGCAAATTCCGCAATTCCGTCCTTCTTCACCAAGGGAAGGACCGCAACAGTTACAGGAGCAATGTTCGGATGGAAGTGCAGCACTGTCCTGACATCCCCACCCTCCAATGTCTCTTCCTCATATGCATCGCTGAGTGCCATCAATACATTACGGGTCAAGCCAGCAGAGGTTTCCACAACGTATGGAAGATAGCGCTGGTTATCCTCAGGGTCGAGATAGGTAAGATCTTTCCCACTGAACTTCTGATGCTGTCCCAAGTCGTAATCGGTCCGGTTATGGACACCCTCAAGCTCCTGCCATCCCATAGGGAAAAGGAACTGAATATCATAGGCATCCTTTGCGTAGAAAGCCAGTTCGTCCGGGCCATGCTGATGCCACCTGAGGCTGCTTGGCTTGATACCCATCTTATGATAGAAAGCCATCCGCTGATCACGCCAATAGCCGAACCATTCCTCATCAGTTCCAGGTTTGCAGAACCACTGCATCTCCATCTGCTCGAATTCACACGAACGGAAGATGAAATTCTTCGTGGTGATTTCGTTTCTGAAGGACTTGCCTACCTGTGCAATTCCGAAGGGAACCTTCACACGACTTGAGGATACCACATTCTTGAAATCTGCATAGATTCCCTGTGCAGTCTCAGGCCGTAGGTAGATTGTGGAGGCTCCGTCCAGATTTGCGCCGATGTGGGTCGCAAACATCAGGTTGAAATTCCTGGGTTCGGTAAAACTATCGCGGCTGCCACAGATAGGGCAAGCACCACTGAGATCAATCTGGTCGGCACGGAATCGTGACTTGCACTGCTTGCAATCAACCATGGGGTCACTGAAGTTGGACACATGCCCACTCGCTTCCCAGACCCGGGGGTGCATGAGGATGGAGGCATCCAATCCAACGATATCATCATGGATCTGGGTCATCTCTTTCCACCAGAAATCGCGAATGTTGTTTTTCAGCTGAACTCCCAGTGGCCCGTAGTCATAGGCTCCATTCAAGCCACCATAAATTTCACTTGACTGAAAAATGAACCCACGTCGCTTACATAAGGAGACAATCTTATCCATCGTTACTTCTGCCATTTGCTATACCTCTTTCTTCAGCACGTCCAACGCTGTTTCAATTCGTTTATATGTCTCTGCCTGGCCCAATAGCTTGATGGAGTCAAACAGGGGAAGGCTAACCGTACTACCGGTGAGAGCAACCCTCAGGGGCATGAACACCCCGTTCACCTTGATGTCCAATTCATCGGCCAGGGAAGCAATTTCTGCTTCTATTTCCTCGTACCCCTTGCCTGTATCAAACCCTTCCTTAAGCTTTGCATAAGCTCTCTCCAAGGCAATGGTTGCAGTAGCCAAGTCCACCTTTTTGGCAGTGAACAAACTCACATCCTCATAGGAGGGTGTCTCAAAGAGGAATCTACTCAAATCAACTATGTCGCTGAGTACCTTCAGCCGCTCCTTACTCACTGCAGTGAGTGCAAGCATGTCGCGCTTCTCATGTTCCTGTAGGGGAAGGGTGACAAATCCAGCTTTCTCCATGTAGGGAAGCAAAAGTTCCAAGAGCTCTTCATCCCCTTTCTGGCGGATATACTGTCCGTTGAACCAATCAAGTTTCTTGTAGTCAAATATCCCAGGAGCCTTGTTGATCTTCTCCAGAGTGAAGAGCTGTTCAAGTTCTTCCTTGCTGAAAAACTCCCTCTGTCCATCGTAGGACCATCCTACCATGCTCACATAGTTCATCAAGGCCTCAGGGAGGTATCCCTTCTCACGGAACTCTCTCACAGCTGTCGCGCCGTGACGCTTGCTGAGCTTCTGTCCGTCCTTGCCCATAACCATCGGCAGATGGCAATACAGGGGGGGCTCCCAACCGAATGCCTCATAGAGAATGATGTGCAGAGGACCGGAGGGAATCCACTCTTGTGCCCTCATGATATGCGTAATGCCCATCATGTGGTCATCAATGACATTTGCCAGATGATACGTGGGGAAACCGTCACTCTTGAGCAGTACAGGATCAGGACTGACATCCTTGTTCTTTCTCGAAATATCTCCCATGAGCACATCGTGGAATGTTGTCTTGCCCTCAGAGGGCACCTTCAGACGGATGACGGGTTTGATGCCTTCATCCTCATACGCCTTTCGCTGTTCAGCGGTAAGATTACGGCAGTGGCGATCATATCCCTGCTGCTTGCTCTTCTCTTTCTGTTGTTGTTCACGCAAGGCTTCCAACCGCCAAGGAGTACAGTAGCAGTAATAGGCCTTGCCTTCATCTACCAGCTTCTCGGCATACTGCTTGTACAGGTCGAGACGCTCGCTTTGGATATAAGGACCATAATCCCCGCCGACCATGGGACCCTCATCCCATGAAACGCCCAACCACTCAAGCGTGTCATATAAGTCCTGCAAGGACTCATCACTGTAACGCTCACGATCGGTGTCTTCCACACGTAAAATGAACTTGCCCCCGTTTGCACGGGCAAAGAAATAGTTGAATAATGCCGTCCTTACCCCACCGATATGTTGCAAACCGGTCGGAGAAGGTGCATAGCGTACTCGTACTCCCATCAGGATACACTCCTCTCAATGCTACTGTTGTACCGTAAATCAGAGATTATAGCAACACAGATGACAGGACAGGAGCCCAGTATCTAGACACGTGTCCCAATAGTGGGCTTTCCTGTTGACCTTCTTGGTGTATATCGATACGGTACACTCAATTGAACGGAGGAACACGATACTGATCAACTTAACAATACCAGCCTTTCCAGCAGGGGGAAACACCTCCCTCTCAAGCCTGTTTAGGTTGTCTGTTACCCTATTTACTACGTTATACACGTCCAAATATCTCAGCCCTTTCAATCAGCTCACCAGCTTTCCAACCGAACTGCTGTTCCTACTCTTTTCCCTTATCAGTTTTTTACTCGCATACAACATCCAACGAACCTGCAGACCACGTTATCGGCGCGAGCATGAACTGTTGGTAAGTGATATACTTACCCATGAGGAATTTCTTAAGCTGAAAGAGTATCATCATCATGCAGGTCATATCTATGACCATGTCACCCGGGTAAGCTATATCGCATACCGCATCAGCAAGGCTTTAGGCTTGGATTATTACGCTGCTGCGCGGGGAGGCTTGCTCCATGACTTCTTTCTCTATGACTGGAGGGAACGGAAGAGCCAGGATGAGAAACGTTCATCCCACGGGAAGGAACATCCCTATATCGCTTTGGAGAATGCACAGAAGTACTTCACCGTGAATGCAAAGGAAGCTGACATCATCGTCAAGCATATGTTTCCCAAGACACTCTCTCTTCCCAGATATCGGGAGAGTTTCATCGTAAGTCTCAGTGACAAGATTGCTTCAGTCTACGAATATAGCCAACGATTCAAACGTTCCTAACGTTCTCCTTCAATCCAGGAAACCACCGCAGCCATCGCTTTATCCTGCGCCTCCTGATTCTTGTCGTAAGGCATGAGATGCCCAATATCTTCAATATGCAGATGTTTGTTCACCCCTTTGCTCTTGGAGGTAACAAGCGTACAGGCTTCCTGGGGAATGGTGGAATCCTTCCCCCCGCTGATAGCCAGGGTATCTGATCCTAGGTGATCGATGCAGGCAACCGCTTGCTTCCGGACCCGCTCCAACTCCCAAATTCCTGATGGGAACTGGTACGACCAATACTGGGACCCTAGATATGCATCGTCATCGGGATCCCCCTCGTAGTAAAAGTGATACTCAGGATCACCCTGCCAGGAGACTTTGCGTTTCTTGATGAAATGCTTCAGCAACCAGATGGTCTTCCTCGGGATTGCAGGAATCACCAGGGCAGGGGCAAGCAGAACCAGCGTGTCGGCAGAAAATGCATCAGCAATAATGGTGGCTATGGCCCCGCCCATGGAGTGACCTACCACGGAAACCTTCTCATACCTACTGGAAAGATGAGCATAGGCGTCATAAGCAGTCCCAATCCAATCCTCTGCCTTGGAAGCGAGAAAATCCATATTGCTTGTACCATGACCCGGGTAACGGGGGCAATAGACATCATACCCCTTCTCGAAAAGATCAATACCTGGCCTGATCAGCTCCCCAGGATATCCGGTGTATCCATGACAGAGCAACACAGCCTGCTCTGCTGTCCTGTCATGGACCATTGCCCATGCCCTGGCACTTTTCCTGACAGGAGACTGGTCCTGATAGTGCTTTGCGGAAAAACCGGGTACTTCATAGGTTATATGCATCATGCTTCCTCCTACCAACTCTGTTTCAAAAGGTTCAATAAGTCTATACGGCTCCTGACCTGGGTCTTCCCATAGATATTGGCTATGTGGTTGTTCACCGTATTTGCGCTGATCCCCAGCTCACCGGCAATCTCCTTATTGGTCATACCTTTGCTGATCAACTGTATGACGGAGAATTCCCTCTCCGTTATATGATACTCCTCAAGATCACCAAGGCTCAGTTCAGTCTTGGGTTTCTGAGCCCCGTCATCACGGACAATCCCAACGAATGTGATGAACAGGAATGTCATGATCGTGATGGAAAGTGCGATGAAGTACACACCTAAAAGGAATGGCTTAAGCGCAGGAATGAAGAGAGCCAGCAGAATTGCCGGCACCATTGAAGCACTCACGATAATGATGGCAAGCGCTGAGGCTCTGGCGGTCTTGTTCTCAACTGTCTTGATGTTCCGCAACATGACTATCAAACAGAAACCCATGACGAAAACAAACACAAAAAGCATCGCCTGGTCCAATATCATCTTTCCTGTAATCTCGCGTGCAATCCCCAATCCGAGATAGATGGCAGCAAGGGAAAAAAACAGTCCTTTGTATGGATTTCTCCACGGGTGAGCTATCACCCAAGTTGTGAAGTACGGGATAAAGACGATAAGGAAGGCAAGATCAGCGAGAAACACTGAAGTGATGATGACTGAAACCACCGTATAGGCAACTCCACTGAGGAACATTTGGCTGAGCACCTGTAGTGCCAAGAGCATCATACATCCCAGAAGGGATGCATGACAGACAATAAAATAGGTTGTCCAACGCTTTGCATTCACAA
This sequence comes from Sphaerochaeta sp., assembly GCF_050178175.1. Taxonomy (GTDB): domain Bacteria; phylum Spirochaetota; class Spirochaetia; order Sphaerochaetales; family Sphaerochaetaceae; genus Sphaerochaeta. Next base: position 10,238 of record NZ_JBFXGH010000006.1, on the reverse strand, counting down.
GGCGGTACACGATGGCCAAGGCCAGTGTCATACAACCCAGACCGAATGCAAGCATGTAGACCAGCAGCAGGATTCCGCTCACTGTCCTATCCTTTATCCTTGTTCAGGCCCAGGCGCTTCTGATTGTGTGTCAGATCAGCCAACCCGCAAATATCGGTGATATCATTCAACAATGCCACCATGTTGGTAGGGGCCAACCCTACCTGAGATGTTGCGAGCGCATTATAGGAAGATGCATTCACAGCAGCCTTCGACTTCGCTGAATAGAGTTTGAGATGCAGGTCAAGCCCTTCATTCAAAAGATAGGAGGCATCACTTCTAAAGCCAGGGAATTGCTTGGAGAGTGCACTCTCAATCAGAGCAGGATCATTCACGAAGCCCTTGGGAGTCTGCAAGTGCAGCAGATACCAAAGAGGAAGGGATGGATTGTTCCAAGCCAGACGAACCTTTTTCTTCTCTGCAAGGGGCATTGCTTTCTTTACATCCTGTACAGAGACATTCAGGTCTGCAAAGCCGAAGACCAACCATACACTGCTGTACTTCTCCTTGTTCCGCATCTGCCCGGCCAAGGTGATCAAGTGGGCAAGGTCCTTGTAATCAGGTTCCCATACCACCGTCATGTTTGCATAGCGACAGTCCTTGCGCATTTGGGAAAAGTAGAGGGCTTCCGCCTCGGTTGCTGTCACCACCAGTACAGTCCTGCGTGGTTTTTGGGATATGCGTTTGCGTGCCATTATCACTCCTCCTTATCCTTGCTTGTGTCCACAAAAGAGAACTCCGAGAGAATCGGAAGAGCTCCGAATGCTCCATTCATGTACTGACTCTGCGTCTTGTCCTTGCTTCTTGAATACTTGAAATTGGCCAGACTGAAGTATACGGTGGCACTCTCACTATTCTTTTCGGCAAAGTAGACACCATCACGCCTGAGTAATCCCGGCTTGAGCAAGGAGGGGTTGCAATCAACCACGAGCATCTGGGAACCATAGCCCAGGTTGCTTGCCTCAAATATTTCCACAACGTGACAGAGAACATCAGGATGCAACAGCATGCCGAAGTCATCGATCACCAATGTCTGGTTCCGGGTGAAAGCATCAAAAAATGCGACCCCCATAAGACACAGGCGTCTGAGACTTAAACTCTCCAAGGAAAAATAGGAGGCATAGTGTTGTGTTACATTGGTGTGGACAAATATGATTCTCTCATCCTTGACCCTGATATCACGAATGTCGGTGATATCAACACTCCAAAGGAAGTTGATCAATTGCTGGACCCACTCAGGATGTTCAGTCAAACGGTTGATGAGATACTTCTCACTGATGTTTGATACTCCCATGGGAAGCAGATGCAGGCTGTCACTCAACCAAGCATAGAGCAAAGAGGTGGTATCACTGCCCTTCTGGGCAGAAGCTCCCAGGAAAGAGTGTTTCTCGTCAACCTTCCCAACCAATCGTTTCTTGTCACCACGATACATCTTGCCCCAGCGATACTTGTAGGTCAAATCTTGCTCATTGAGGAGGATACTGTTCTCATCAACCTTCCTTTCAAACATCATTCGTTTTGAACGACCAATGAGATGGTAGAGGGATTCCTCGAAAATCTTTTCCCGGTCACTGACCAATGTGTACTGAGCAATGGTCGGTTCCCCACTCTCTTCATCTCTGTCTACCAGTACCCTGATGATGATGGTTGCTGGCTGTCCTTTCTCCTCGGAATAAGCGAAAGATGTACCACTGAGAATCTGGAGAGGGTTCTCCGTCTCCTCGGTTGCACATACAATACCTTTCAATGCTTCAAGCGCACGTACAAAAGAGCTCTTTCCAGCCCCATTGGGACCTACAATGGCTGCTGTCTTGATCAGCTTCAGTTTCTCAGTGACTTCGACAACTTTTGACTCAGGGAACCTATTGTCCCTGACCGCTTCAAAAGAAATGGTTTGTGCAGACTTTACGGACTTGAAGTTCGCAATAGTCATATCCAGCAGCATACGCTACCTCCTCATACCCATAGGTGGATTCACCAAAGATTTTGCATACTCCGCCCCACTGATGGCCATTTCTCGATGGCATCCACCAAGCGGGAGGGAAGGGTCTCATCACCATGATTGTCTGTGGCGATCACATCAATCAAGCCAAGTTCCAAATAGGGAAGCGAAAGTTCGCTCTCCACAGCTTCAACATTTGTCTGCAGCAAACAACCGAGATCGCGTAAACGTTGCAACATGGCACTCTTCGGGTTCAGCCAAAGATACCGTTCAACATGCGCTATAAGTGGGCGATAGTGCATCTCAGTAAGTTCCTGCAACCGTTCCAACAATCTGGGAGGGGGCAGGGAAAGCCCGAACTCCACCAACGAAAACCTCCCATCGATGGGAACCGTCTTGAGGTTCTCCTGCTCACCTACAAAGAGTTCACTGCCCAAGTAGGTCTGTATTCCCAAAACCTCCGCTTCTTTCTTTGCCCACTCGTAGGTCTCTCTCAGCTTTGAAACGTTTGTTGTCACATACGGATTGTAGATATGGGGAGTGAATGCTATTGCTGTGACGCCTGAGAGCTGATAGAGATGCAGCATACGGATGAACTGTTCTCGTGAGAGGTAGCCATCGTCAATCTCAGGCAAAAGATGGCAGTGCATGTCACAAATACCCATAGACAAAACTCCTTGCCGTGATTATATCCGTAATCTTGAAAATGTGAAAGGATAAAACAAGCATTGCAAGGTATTAGGCTATCAAACAGTGGCTAAAATTCAATCATTGGTTGTGCAGCGCGCTTTGCATCAGTGAGATGATGCTTTATCTCAGTCAGTTCACTGACCATGTCTGCGACAGATATTAATTGTGGCGGGGCATTTCTCCCGGTGATGACGATATGGGGAAACCCTTCCTTGTTCTTGTGATCGGCAAGCCAGTGACAGACTTCCTCACAGTCAAGGTATCCAAGGGAGAGCGTGTAGGTGAATTCGTCAAGGACAATCAGATCGTAGGAAGCTGAAGATATCCAACGCTTCACCTGCTGCCATCCTTTCTTAGCCAACTCAGCATTCTTTGCATTGTTGTCTCCTTCCCAGGAAAACCCAGAACCAAACTGTTTCCAAGGTACCTCAAGTTGCTTGAGGATACGATACTCACCGCTATCCAGGAGAGCGGGGTCCTTCTTGATGAACTGGGCAACTGCACACCGTGCACCGTGGCCCAAGGCACGAATCAACTGTCCCATCGCAGAAGAGGTCTTCCCCTTCCCATCACCCGTATAGACCAGAATCAGAGAGGATTGTATTGCTTTCATTTGCTACTCCATTACCATATATTGAGTCATCGTCACACCCTGTCCATCATCCACCGACTCCCCGCTGATCTGCCTCTTGGCAAGCTGGTCCTGGCTTAATGCTTGTTGCAGGATCAAGAGCGTATCATGGGCACGTTTATCACCCGTTGCGTTGTACACATCATTCATAAGGTCCACAGACGCCTGAAGCTCTCCCAAGGCGGCAAGCATCAAGGATGCGTTGTACCCACTGCCAAGTTGCCCTGTTTGTTGCCAGATTGACAGGAACTGCTGATACGCTTTCTGGTATTCACCATCCTTGGCAAACTCATGTGCAAGATCTGCTGAAGCGAGTTTTTCCTTGTTCTTCATGAGTGAAAGATACCTGGTCTCCCAGGATGGTGCCAGGCGCAGTGCCATCCTGTCTGTTGCACGCTCGATAATCTGGGAAAAGAGTGGATCAAAAGAGGGAGCCAAACCACTGCCGTAGTTTCTCTCATCGCGATGGTTGCCATCTGGATCATAGTACCGTGTCCCAATCTTGGTTCGTTCCTCTTCCTTGTCTGTGAAGCTTTCACTTGCCAATATCTTACCATCATGCAAGCTGGTTATGGTATACGAGAGCCCAAGGGTAGCTCCCTGCACCAGGTAATATTCTCGCTTGGTGACTTGCTCACTGCTGATGCCGCTGCTATCGGTGACAAACTCCCTGCAGTCAGTTCCCTCAACGCGCTCCTCGATATCCATGTAGGAGATTTCACTGCTCATGAGCAGGTCAAACCCCTTATCACGCATCAAGCGAATACTATCTTCTCCTGCTTTGGACAGACTAAGATAGGCATCGGTAGCCTCGGGGGCCAATATTGAGAAATAGCGGGTATCACGCAAAGCCTGCACAATCTTCCGTGTTGCAAGGGAGGCAACACGCTCAGAAAGATTCGGGTCATACCCGGTGGAGAGTGTAAAATCCGTTTCTTGCAAGCCGCTGACCCAAGGGCTCACAGGTCGGCCGTAGGGAAACCGATACATGGAGGTTGAGGAGACTGCGAGACCCCTTTTCCCCTGTAGGTCCACTTCGCCCGGGACCATATGACAAACCCTCACAGAGGTTGTGCAACCGCTGAGGGCCAAGACAAAAACAAGAACCAGGAACACAGGTGCCAATCGCTTCATCATCTTTCTCCTTCTGCCAGGAGGTAGTCTGCTGCTGCCTCCAATGCGCGGACCATGCCAGCAGCATCGGCAAGATTCTTCCCTGCAATGTCAAAGGCAGTTCCATGATCCACACTGGTTCTCAGGAACGGAAGGTTCCAGGTGATTGAGATGGTCTGGTTGAAATCATAGGTCTTGGCAGCTATATGTCCTTGGTCATGATAAAGGGAGATCACTGCCCTATACTTGCCGACCCTTGCCTGGTAGAAGACAGAATCGGCTCCAATGGGTCCGGCAACATCCACCCCATGTTCTCTGGCTTCCTTGATGGCAGGCTCGATGGCTCGCTCTTCTTCATCACCAAAGAGACCATGCTCCCCGCAATGCGGATTCAGACCCGCAACAGCAAGGCTGAGCTCATTTCTGAATGCACCACCATGGCTCTTCGTTATTGCATCACACTCCAGAATGGTCTTCAGCAATGACTCCTTTGTCACCGCATCACATGCCTGGCGCAATGAGAGATGCCTGCTGTGGAAGAATATTTTCAATCCCAGCGTATCAAACATCGTTATTGCACGCTCGGCCCCGCTGAGCGCACTGAGAATTTCGGTGTATCCTACATGGTCGACACCGGCGGCTTTCAAGGCTTCCTTATGAAGGGGTGGTGTTACCAAGGCATGAGCATATCCACAACCAATAAGACGGACCGCCTCCTCCACTGCATGATAGGCAGCACGGCCACACATTGCCTGTATTTCTCCATAGCTGAATCGTTGCATATCCAAGATATTCTGGGAATATAGAATATGACGACTGCCGCTTTCGGTTGCACGGACCAAGGATTTGTCATCAACAACCACGGCATCAAAATCTGAAGGGATGCCCAAATCAGTAGATACCTTCTTCAAGAGAGGGACATCACCGATTACCACCATCCCCATGGAAGGGGGAAGATTTATGCGTTGCATAGCCTTCAGCACAATCTCAGGACCAATCCCTGCTGGATCCCCAAGGGGGACAGCCAAATACCATCGTTTTGTTTCCATATCCGCATCATAGCAGTGTGATTCTTACCTGTCCATACACACAAACCGATACAACTAATTGACAACCTGATTACCTTCTCTTATGTTGGAGGTGTGGGATTTGAATCTGATTTCAAGGAGTAACGACATGGCTAAATACCGTGATGAAGAAGATGAGCTCGAGGATGAGGAAGATCGTTATTTCAGCAGGTTAGAGGATGAGGAAGATGCTTATCTTGCCGATTTATTTGATGCTCCTGAGGTAATTGATTTCGGTGATGACGATGATGAAATGCTCGACGAGGATGAAGAAGACGACGACTTGCTCGATGATGGGTTCATGGTCGATGGAGATGAGTCCTATGAGGATGAGTTTTACGACGAAAATGACGATTTCGATGAGCCGGACTCATTTGATGAAGATGATTTTATCTAATCCAGCGTGACCTTTGCCCCCCTCCCCGGACTCACCGGGGAGTTTCTTTTTGCTTCATTACAAAAAAAGTTCATGTTTCTACGAATAGATACTTGCACTTCTCTAAGTTTCTATATATAGTAACGTCATCACAGAGGAGATTGACCATGAAAAGAATACCTATCCTGCTTTTGACGTTCTTGCTTATCGGAACCTACCTGAGTGCACAACCTGCTACCGAAACAGATCCCGCAATAGGGGGAGAGAAAACCTATACCATCGGTATTTCAAAACTGGTCAGTCACCCTGCCCTTGATGCAATTGAACAGGGAATCATGGACCAGCTTGAGGCAAGTGATTTCTCTGTAACGTTTGACAACCAGAACTGCAATGGTGAAATTGCTACAGCTATCGCCATCGCCCAGAAATTCAAGAGTGACGACAAGGATATCGTGGTTGGTATCGCCACCCCGGCGGCCCAGGCACTTGCCCAGATCATCAAGGACAAACCAGTGGTATTCGGGGCAATTACCGACCCGCTGGCAGCAGGATTGGTTGTTGACTATACGAAGACTGAAGAGACGAATATTGCAGGAGTCTCTGACCTGAACCCTCTTGAGTTGCAACTGGAAACCTATTTTTCCATTGTCAAACCAAAGACCCTTGGGATGATCTATACCAGCAGCGAAGCCAATGGTGTGGTGCAGATGGAGATGGCCAGAGAAATCAGCGAAGCAAATGGTGTCAAGTTCGTGGCAGCAGCAATCAGCAACTCAAGCGAGGTAAAGATGGCCGCACAATCCATCATCGACCGCGTGGATGCGATGTACGTGGCAATAGACAACACCGTTGTCAGTGCCATCCCCAGTGTGAGTGAGGTCTGCATGAAGGCAGGAGTACCCCTTTTCAACACGGACACCACCAGCAGCGAAAACATCGACTTCCTGATGAGCTGGGGTTTCAACTACTACACCGTTGGGGTAGAGACTGGGAAAGTGGTGGAGCGAATCATAAAAGGAGAAGACCCAAAGGATATCGGATGCATTTTCTTCGAGGATCCAGCCCAATTTGAACTATGGTTCAATCTCGATACCGCTGATGCACTTGGCATCACCATTGATGAGTCGTTGCTTGCCAATGCAAAGGTGATCATCAAGGATGGAAAGAAGCAATTGCAATAAGGATGTTGACTCTCTTTGTAGTGTGAACCTGTCTCTTCGGGGGCAGGTTCCTTTTTATGGGTAAATCCAGACAATACTTGCATATTATATGAATTATTATTCATTATTTTGTATATTCGGATTTACAAATCCGGAAATTCCAGCTATAGTTTTGCAAACGAAAAGGATTATCCGCTTGGAGGAATGATTATGAAAAAACTACAGCGTCCGATGCTCATTGCTCTCTCCCTGCTACTCTGTGTTGCACTGCCACTCTTCAGTGCAGGCCAGGTAGAACAAACCGGCCCACAACCGTACAAAATCGGTATTTCCAAATTGGTCACCCACGCAGCGCTCGATGCAGCCGAGCAGGGGATGATGGATCACCTGGCAACAACTGATCTTCTGGTAACCTATGATCATCAGAATGCAAACGGTGATATTTCAACCGCTTCCTCCATTGCCCAGAAATTCAAGAGCGACAAGGTGGATGTGGCCGTCGGTATCGCCACCCCTGCCGCCCAGGCGCTTGCCCAGGTGTTCAATGAAAGCTCCGGCACCCCGGTAGTATTCAGTGCTGTCACCGATTCAAGTGAAGCCGGCCTTGTGGCGGCAAACATTGCCGGAGTATCCGACAAGAACCCGGTTGAAGAACAGATCAAGCTCCTGATCGACATCACTGGTGCAAAGTCCATCGGCAATGTCTACGCTTCCGGTGAAGCCAATGGTGTCCTGCTCATGGAGATGGCAAAGGCCGCTTGTGAAAAGTATGGTGTAGAATTTGTTTCCGCAGCCGTTTCAAACTCCAGCGAAGTCAAGATGGCAACCCAGTCAATCATCGACCGAGTTGATGCCCTGTATATCGCCACAGACAACACAGTCATCAGTGCCATCGCCTCAGTTGACGATGTTGCAAAAAAAGCGGGCAAGGCGCTCTTCTGTGCTGATGCAAGCGGTATTGATGGCCTGAATGTCCTGGTCAGCCTTGGCTTTGATTACTACAACATCGGTGTTGAAACAGGCAAGATTGTTGAACAGATTCTCAGGGGAACTAAAGCTGGGGACATTGGAACAGTCTATATCACCGATCCCACAAAATTCCAGCTGTGGTTCAATCTTGATGTAGCTGAGAAGCTTGGGTATACTATTCCGCAGGATCTGCAAGATGCAGCAGCAGTGCTCATTAAGGATGGTGTGAAAATTACCCAGTAATTGGGCAATTGCAATCCCGCCGGAACTGTATTGAGCCGGCGGGTTTTTTCTGTGTAAGGGGTAATACATGCTTGAAGGAATTTTTGTAGATGGCCTGATCTTTTCACTCATGGTCATCGGAATCTTAATCTCATATCGGATTCTCGATATTGCTGATCTTACCTGCGATGGATCGGTGGCCACCGGAGCGGCAGTTGCAACCATGGCCATTGTAGCCGGCCTTCCTATCTTTGTTGCATTGTTGCTTTCATTCTTTGCAGGAGTGCTTGCAGGCATGGTTACTGCCGCCATCCACAATAAACTGAAAATTCCTGGCTTGCTTGCAGGTATTCTTACCATGACCATGCTCTACTCAATCAACTTGAGAATTCTGGGGAACAAGGCCAACGTCCCCTTGCTTCGCGTGGAGACCTTGTACTCCAAGCTTCCTGAGGCATTCCAGTTCCTTCCCCCTGAATGGGCCAGTCTGGTGGGAACCCTGCTGGTGGTACTCTTTGTAAAGGTGCTCATTGATATCTTCTTCCGTACCGACCTTGGTGTTTCTCTTGGTGCAATGGGAGGAAACGAGCAAATGGTCATCAGCCAGGGCATCAACCCCGAGGTATTGAAGCTGATCGGACTTGGGCTCTCCAATGGCTTGATCGCTCTCTCTGGCGGACTGCTTGCCCAGTACCAGGGCTTTGCTGATGCAAACCTTGGAATCGGAATGGTCGTCCAGGGACTGGCAGCAATCATGCTGGGAGAGTTTCTCTTCTCTACCAACCGAATATCGCTGCTTACGCTAAGAGCCATCTTGGGAGCCATCATCTACAAGGCATTGATGTTCTTTGGCAGAAAGTACGGGTACTTGGTCAACATCACCCCGAACGATTTCAAATTGCTCACAGGTATATTGGTCATCGTCAGCTTGTTTATTGCCCAGACACGCAGTGCTGCAAGTTCTGCAGGGGCAAAAAAGAAAGCCATTGCACGCTCCCAGGCAAAAAACATGAGCGACAAGGAGGATGCAACCAATGCTTGATCTGAGTAATATCACCAAAGTCTTCTATCCCGGTACTGTCAATGAAAAGACAGCCTTGGAAAACATCAACCTCCATGTAAATAAAGGGGATATCATCTGTGTCATTGGCTCAAACGGCAGCGGCAAATCCACGCTTTTCAATCTCATCAGCGGTACCTACCCCGTCACCAATGGAAAGATCATTTTTGATGAGGTGGATATCACCAGCAGCCCCGAGTATCGCAGGGCCATGACCATCGGTCGAATTTTCCAGGACCCCACCAAGGGAACTGCTGCAAATATGTCCATTGAGGACAATATGATCACAGCTATGACAAAGGGAATGAAGGGCCTGCGTATAAGCCTGAACAATGAGAAGAGGCAAGTATTCAGGGAACTTCTCAAGCCCATCGGTCTGGAGAGCAGGCTCAAGGACAATGTCGGACTGCTCAGTGGAGGACAGAGACAGGCTCTTACCCTGTTGATGACAGTCATGAGCAAACCCAAGATGCTCTTGCTTGATGAGCATACCGCTGCACTCGACCCAAGGAATGCACAGATTGTCATGAACCTGACCGAACGATACATCAAGGAGTATGAACTTACTGCCCTGATGGTCACGCATAATATGCAGTTTGCCATCGACTTCGGTAACCGTCTGATCATGATGGATGAAGGGTCCATCATCCTCGATGTTGCCGGCGAACAGAAGGCAAGCCTCACAGTGGAAGAGCTGGTACGCAGGTTCAAGGACCTACGCAAGAAAAACTTTGACAATGACGAAGGACTGCTTGCCGATTAACTGGTTGTCAGCGTTGCCCGCATCATATGAAAAAGGGCAAGAGGTAGTGTAGTGAAACCCACCATTCAGGATACGGCGTTGGAGCCAATGTTCTCCCGCCGTTTTCTGTATACTCTTGTTATTCCCCTCATCATCGAGCAAGTGCTCATGGTCTCCATCGGTATGGCCGATACAGTCATGATTGCATCGGCCGGGGAAAGCGCTGT
>NZ_JBFXGH010000005.1:0-48407 GCF_050178175.1 Sphaerochaeta sp. | reverse complement strand
CCAACATAGGGACGCTCACTGTCGATGATTGCCTTAAGCGGAGTACGCACACCGAAATAGGCACCTACCATGGTAATCCCATAGCTGCCGCCAATTGCCAGATAGTCTGAGGCAGGAGATGCAAATACGAGCATTCCAGGGGAGGCCATTGCCATGGCCAAGGTGACATCACTTGCCAGTGAAAGATTCTCGTCATATTCGAAATGCAGGGAATAGATCCCAGTAAGGGAAAAAGTAAGGAGTAGAACCAACACAAGAATACGTTTATTGCCCATAAAATCCCCCATCAGCAGAAAGTGTACCGGTATCAAAAGAGACGCTCAAGACCAAGACGAACCTCATAGGAAGAAAAACCCTTCTTCGCGAGCACCATTCTTGCTTTATCCTTCCCCACTTTCCGCAGGGCAAGTTCATAGGCTCTTTCCACGTACTCAATGATCTGCTCCTCACTGTAAAGCTCATCAAGAGCCCTCTCGGCAGCCTCACGATCCACACCCTTGGCTGCAAGTCGCTGGGACATCAGGGCTCTCCCCTCAGGACTCTTGCGTTGACGGGATTCAATGAATTGCAGGGCGTAACGTACCTCACTAAGCAGGTTTTCCTCTTTCAAGACATCCAAAACATTCTGGATACACTTCGATGAGAACGACTTCTTCTGCAATTTGATCTTCAGCTCAAAGGCGGTATGCTCCCTACGAGCCAGATAGGTCATTGCTTGCATTTTGCAAAGATGCTGCTCCTGAAGTTCCTTGAGATGAAAAAAATCCTCCTGTGAGAGCTCCTGCCCTATGAAAAGCTGCTTTGAGACAAATAATTCACTGGGTATTGTAAAAGGAGAACCCTCTTGCGGCACGGCTCTGAAGCCACCACGAGAGGGTTCCTTTTCGATGCGAGCAAATGCCACTTAACGCTTGGAGAACTGGAACTTGCGGCGTGCACCCGGCTGACCGTACTTTTTACGTTCAACCATACGGGAGTCACGAGTCATGAATCCAGCAGTGTGCAGTGCAGGTCTGTAATCCTCATCATGGGCACAGAGTGCACGTGCGATACCATGGCGGCAAGCACCTGCCTGACCGGAAGGTCCACCGCCAACAACGTTGATGAGCAAGTCAAACTTGCCGGTTGTCTCAGTGGTCTCAAGAGGCTGCTTCACGATATAGGTGAGCATCGGGTTACCAAAGTAGGTATCGATGTCCCTACCATTGATGACAATCTTGCCCTCGCCTTCCCTCAGGTAGACACGAGCAACGGCGGTCTTACGGCGTCCAACACCATGACCAAGATTTTCCACTTTCCTTACTTCTTTCTTTGCCATTTTTCGCTCCTACCTTAAATTTCGACCTTGATGGGCTGCTGTGCCTGATGCTGGTGCTTATCACCTGCATAGACCTTCATGTTGGTGTACAGCTTGCGACCGAGGGGACCTCGGGGAAGCATGCCACGAACGGCGCGCTCCATCGGATATACCGGGTTTCGCTTGACCATATCAGCATAGCTGGTTTGTCGCAGCCCACCGGGGTAGTTGGAGTGGCGATAGTACATTTTATCCTGGTACTTGTTGCCCGAAAGAGCAGCTTTCTCGGCATTGATGATAATCACATAATCGCCCATGTCCTGGTGTGGGACAAATTCGGGCTTGTTTTTCCCGCGGAGGATGCGTGCAGCGGCAACTGCTACCTTGCCAAGCTCCTTTCCCTCTGCATCAATCAGATACCATTTCTTCTGAATCGTCAGCGGTTTCACAAAAATAGTCTTCATCTATTCATCCTGTTCTGCAAGATTGTTCTTGCGTGTGTTTTGTGCATGGCGTATTTCTACAGCCATTTTATGTTACAGCACTGGCATATCGGTTAGCCAATTCCACCAGCCCAACCACATCACCCTTGGTATAGGAACCCGGGATAATGAACGGAACATCCGCTGTTGGGGGAAACACCATGTGTTTTGTGAGTGCTTCCCTGGCAAAGGCCGCATAACGCTCCTCACTGAGACCGGTTAATCCGTACGGCCCTCGTGTCCTGAACACACCACTGAGTGGATTATCCATGCGTTTTGCAACTGTTTCCTCCGACTTCAATACTTGGATCAAGCTCGCGGTTGTCTTGACGAGCAAATCAAGCAACAACGGGGATACCATGTCTGAGGGCGGGACCTGTACTGTACAGCAGGATTCCTTGAGGCAAACGACCTGAGGTACGAAACTCCCTGGGAAAGGTAGGATAGGGAGGAGCATCACGGATTCTGCCCCGCCAACACCCAGGAACGGTCGCCAATAGGACACTGTACGGCTTGCATGCTCAGCAGAGAGAGCAGGATCAAATAGTGCATCATTTGAAACTGCGCTTACTGCCTGCATGACCTTCCGGGGGTCTGTATATACACGGACAACCGGAAAGCTTGGAAACAGGTTCACCAATAGCTTTTCGAGCCTTCCCGTGAATACCGATGGGTATTCTGCTATCAAACCACGACTCACCGTAGACTTGATAGCCTGTTGGATCCTCTCTGGTCGATGGCCTAGAACGGCTCTGCCATAATTCTGAAAAAAATCAGTATACCGCTCCCCGTAGCGATCATATACATAAAAGTCACGGGCGCGGACAACGGTAGGCATTGTATAACCTTCCGGCCAATCTTGTCTAGTGGCTTCCCCACTTCTCCCCATCTCACTCACCCCCAATTTTCTCAAGCTGGGCAAACTTGCTGATGAACGTGGTTTTCTTGCCATTGAAGAATCTGACTTCTATGACCTCACGATCCCCACTCTTGCGAAGAGTCACAACTTCCCCTTCCCCATAACTGTCACTATAAACGCGTTGCCCTACAGGGAACAGGGGTTCCCCTTCCTTTGCCTCATGCACCGTTTTCATGCGAAATGTCTTGGCATTACCGCCAAATCCTTTCTGGATTATGTGAGCTCCGCTGGAGCCCCAGGAGGATGGAGAAGATTTTGAGGAAGGCATGGATTCATGCCGCTTTCGCTTCTCCTGGAGACTGGAGAGACCCTGATAGCCGAATCCACCCACATCGGTACCGGGACGTATGCCCTGCACGGAAAGCAGTGACGGGTCTATCTCATCAAGAAAACGGCTTGGATGATTGTAGCTGGTTTTACCCCATATCTTCCTTGCGCGGGCACTGAGAAGATACAACTCCTCCCTTGCCCGTGTCACCGCAACATAGAATATTCGGCGCTCTTCCTCGGTATCCTCATCACTCTCTGCAGATCGACCAGGGAACAGTTCGTCTTCAAGACCGGCTACAAACACCCTGTCAAATTCCAACCCTTTCGTGTTGTGCATGGTGATAAGGGTAACCCCATCCTTATCCCTGGGATCTTCCTGTCCAAGAGTGGTTGGATCGAGCGAAAGTTGCTCGAGAAAAAGCAACAACCCTTCCAGGGATGACTCATAGGAAGAGAGAGCATTGACCAATGCTTCCAGGTTCTCCACCTTGCTGGTGGTATTTTGCTGGTCCAGCTTCCTGTAGTGATCAAGCAGCCCCGATTCCCTGATGAGGAAATATGCACAATCGACCAATTCCCCTTCCTGAAGCATCTTCCGGGCATGCTCGTACATTCGCAAAAAATGCTTTGCTCCTTCCCTTGCTTTGTTTGAGAGCCCACTCTTCTCAGTGGCAAGACGCAGCATCGCAAGCAAGTCTCCCTTCGCCTCCGGGCTGTAGGCAAGAATGGTATCCTGGCTACCCGGGCCGATTCCCCGGGTAGGCTTGTTGATCATACGCTTGAAATTGACTTCGTCCTTTGTATTGGTAAGCAGGAAGAGCAAGGCCAAGGCATCTTTCACCTCTTCACGCTCATAGAACTGCAAAGCACCCACCACCTTGTAGGGAATCCCCGAACGCTTGAACAGTGTCTCAAAAGCCACCGACTGCGCATTGGTGCGGTATAACACGGCACTCTCGTTAAAACGTCGGTCTTTCTTAACGATGGAAGCAACACGAAGCGCTTCATCCTGTTCGTCCTGCACATAGAAGAGATGGGGCTTTCCACCCTTTCGGTTTGCTGTCCAAAGCTGTTTTTCGTGTCTTCCCTTATTGTTCTTGATGACACTGTTGGCAATTTCAAGGATATTCTGTGTTGAACGATAGTTCTGCTCAAGCTTAACTGTCCTGGCCATCGGATACTGATCGGGGAAACTGAGGATATTCTGCACCTCCGCCCCACGGAACCGGTAGATGGACTGATCGTCATCACCTACGACGCAAATGAAGGTTCCCGGACCTACCAAACGATGCAGCAGCTTGAACTGTGCAGCATTGGAATCCTGATACTCATCCACCAAGATCATGCTGAAGCGACGGTGAACCCACTGTTGGATTTCAGGTTTTGTCTCAAGCAACTCGATGCTGCGGCCGATCAGGTCGGCAAAATCCACATTTCCCACCTGATGCAACTTCCGCTCATATGCCTCAAACATACGCTTGAAGGTGGAGTCGACCTTGAGTGACTGCAAGTTGTCCGTATAGGTCAGTCCTCTATCCTTTGCATAGCTGATTTTTCTCATGATGGGATCAAGTTCCCGTTTCTTGTAGTTCGGGAAACACGAGGCAAGCAAACTCAACGAGTCATTGTCATCGTAGATGGTGAAGTTTGCATCAAGGCCAATTTCTGAGCCGAATCTCCTGAGAAACCAAGCACCGAAAGAATGGAAGGTTCGGATATTGCAATCGTTGACATCTGAGCGACCTTCCAACATCTGCCCTACGCGCTCTTTCATCTCATTTGCTGCCTTGTTGGTGAAGGTTACCGCAAGAATCTTATGGGGGGGAATACCAAGCTGTTCGATGGCATAGGCAATCTTGGTGGTGATAACGCGTGTCTTGCCACTACCAGCACCTGCAAGGACGAGCAGAGGATGGCTGTTTTCAAGAACAGCTTCCTTTTGCGCTTCATTGAGTTGATCCATAAGTTCCTGCAGTTCAGCCATGAGACACGCCTCCTTCCAAGGGGATTGCCTCAAGGTCAAGACCGTTGACCCTGCGGATTCCGCACCGTAAGACCGTGCCCGCCTTCAGATTACGACCCATTACCACGGTAAGTCCATCGACCTCCGGTGCCTGGGCATACATACGACCGATTGCCAGGTCTTCGCCCTCAACCGGTTCCTCAATAAGCACATCATACTCCTTACCGATAAATCTTGTCAGGTTCTCACTGGTGATCGGAGCCTGCAACGCTTCAAGCTGCTTCTGGAATCCTTGTGCACGCTTCAAGGCTTTTGCATGCTCCTTTTCCCCTCGAAGTGCATATGCCTTGGTTCCTTCCTCACGGCTGTACAAGAAGGAGCCAACCCAATCAAGGCGGGCGCGCTTGAGAAAATCAAGGACTTCGGCAAAAGACTGCTCATCTTCCCCCGGATACCCTAAAAGAATCGTGGAGCGGAAGACCGCTTCAGGGAGCACGTCCCTGATCTGGTTGATCATTGCCAGGTGCTGCTCCTTATCCCCTTTCCTTCCCATGCTCCTCAGGATGGCAGTATCTGCATGCTGGAAGGGGATATCGAAGTATGGCAGCACTTTCTTGTGCTCCTTGATGAATCCAGGCAACTCGGAAGGGAATGCATCGGGATGTATATAGAGAAGCCTCACTACGAAGTCCCCTTCAAGTGCAACCAAGTCGGCGAGCAATTCCAGGAAAAGACTGGTGCGCTCAGGACTGTCGGTTCCGTAGGATGCCAGATCCTGGGCGATAAGATTGATTTCCTTCACCCCCCGGCTGATCAAGGCTTTTGCATCAGTGAGAATGGTCTGCTTGGGTCTGCTTCGCAGATTACCTCTTATGATAGGGATGGCACAGTAGGCACACCAATGGTTGCATCCTTCACTGATCTTCAGGTATGCACTTCCAGGGAATGAGAGCAGTTCATTTCGTTCATGTACCTCTTTCTCTGGATCTGGATACGAAGGGACTTCCACGACCCTGTCACCGGCAAATACCTTTCTCACCACATCCTTGATTGCTGAAAGATCACGGTTGCCGAAAATGGCCGAGGCTTCTGGCAACTGCTCGTGCAACTCATCTGCGTATCGCTGGGCCATGCATCCGCTGAGAATCATCTTTGCATCTGGGTTTGCCTCATGCAGTGTGAAGAAGGCTTCAATCGACTGTTCACGAGCTGACTCGATGAATCCACAGGTGTTCACAAGGATAAGGTCGGCCTCACTAGCAGATTCTGTCAGCTGTAATGCATCTTCTTCAAGTTGCTTGATCAGCAGTTCTGCATCTACTTGATTCTTGGAACATCCAAGATTTTCTATATAAAATTTCTTCATTGCTCAAATATCTCCTGGTACTTATACGAAAGGATAGACTAGCATAAATCCAGTGCTCTTTCCTACCTCCCTTCCCCCAAAGCGATTGTTGACAGTAGGTAAAATTACGTAAATTTACATCATCGGTCATTGAGTAACATTTTATTATACACAATATGATTACATCTTGCTAAAAGTAAGAATCTTTTAGAATTTTACATCATTCTTGCATAAATGAACGTCTTGGTATAGTATCAAAATGCTGTATGTACATAGGTGCACCTTTCTGCCTTTCTACTATGTAGCAAAACTCACAGACGAGGAAACGAATGACAAGATATATCGTGAACCGATTATTGGGAATGATTCCCACGCTTTTGATTATTATCACGTTGAGTTTTTTCATTGTCCGTATTGCCCCTGGTGGCCCATTTGCCAGTGAACGCAAGCTTCCTGAAGTAGTGGAGAGAAACATCAACGCAAAATATCACTTGGACGAGCCGCTGATCCAGCAGTACGGCCGTTATATGTTTGATATTCTACGTGGCGATCTCGGCCCTTCCTTCAAGTACAAGGACTATGATGTAAACTACTACATCGCCAACAGCCTCCCGAAGTCAGTAGTCCTGGGAAGCTATGCAATGCTCATTGCATTGGTTTTTGGCTTGTCTGCAGGTATTGTGGCTGCAGTTCGACAGAATACCTGGTTGGATTATCTCAGTATGGGGGTTGCCGTCATCGGCATCTCGGTACCGCTGTTCGTCATAGCCCCGGTCCTGCAGCTCATCTTCGCGATGAAACTGAAATGGCTGCCGACCAGTGGCTGGTACACTACAGGAGAAGGTTGGAAGACCGTCATTCTTCCTGCAGTATCCCTCTCATTCGCCTATTTCGCAAACATCGCACGCTTGACCCGTTCCTCAATGCTTGAAACGCTCAGGAGTGATTATATCCGCACTGCAAAGGCAAAGGGAATGAAAAGCTCCACCATCATTTTCAAGCATGCAATGAAAGGTGCAATGCTTCCAATTGTAAGTTATCTTGGCCCTGCATTTGCCGGAATCATCACCGGATCAATCGTCGTAGAGCAAATTTTCCGCGTACCTGGTTTGGGCAAGTTCTTCGTACAGAGCTCATTCAACCGTGACTATACCCTCATTGTCGGGGTAGTCATTGTCTACTCAGCCATCCTGATTGTGATGAACTTCCTTGTAGACATCATCTACGCACAGCTCGACCCACGAATTACGTACAAATAAGAGGAGAGGACCATGTTCTTGAAAAGAAAACAACCAAAAGAAGCGGCCCTCAATGAGTTTGACCAGGTCGTAGTAGGCAATAGCCTAGGAAAGGATGCTTGGAAGCGCCTGAAGAAAAACAAGATGGCTGTACTTGGTATGGTTATTGTTGCCATCTACTCACTGCTTGCAGCTTCAGCAATGTTCCTTCCCATCTATCCATATGACCAGATTATCCTTGATCATCAGCACTTGCGTCCATCCTTCAACAAGACTGCAGGGGAGCTGATGATGGAAACCAAGCTGGAGGACCTGTACTTCAAGGCCTGGAGAGCAGGAAGCTTGGAGGTAACAGAAGAAGAGAGCCAGCAGATTGAGAATTGGATCGCCTCGAATGAAACCAACAAGGTCTGGAATTTCCTCTATGCTGAGGGAGAGGCACAAAGAGAGGCCGGGACATTCACCTTCAGTTCCGCCGACCAGCGTACCATCGACCGTTTGCAGGAGAAAATTGATACAGAATTCCTAATCAACATCGAGAAAATGTTCTATACCGATCCCGAGACCGGGAAAAGCAAGAATATTGCTCGGATGGACTTTCTGGATATCCAGAGAATCTACGCTGAATACCTTGGTGTAGAGGAGTCTGTTATTGCCGATCAGGTTCAGTATGAAGTAAGAAGCCAAGTACTCAATTCTGTGAAAGCCGCAACCCCAGACCTCACAGACGAAGAATACGAGGCAAATCTGGAGCTCGAGCTCCAGAGTCTTGGGGATAAAGGTATTGCAAACATGGCCAAGACCAACTTGTTGGTCAACTTGAAGACTGCGATCAGCAGAACCATTGAACGTGAGCTGAAACAGGAAGTCAAGGATGGCACGGCTGAATTCCCTATCAATCGAGAAGTGACTGTCAATGAGATGCTCTCTGCTAACATCACTGCTGACTTGAAACACAATAGGCATTATTACCTTGGGACAGACTATAGTGGCCGCGATATGCTCAGCCGTATCATTTACGGTGGACAGGTCTCCATTGCCATCGGATTGGTTGGAACCATCACCAGTGTCTTGATCGGTATTGTGTTGGGAGCAATCGCCGGGTACGCTGGAGGCAAGATTGACTTCTTCCTGATGCGTTTCGTAGATATCATGTACGGGCTTCCCTACATGCTTCTGGTCATTATCTTCATGGCCATCTTCGGACGCAACATCATGAACCTTTTCGTAGCATTGGCCATGGTCAGCTGGCTTACCGTTGCACGTATGGTACGAGGACAGATCATGAGCTTGAAGAACAGTGAATATGTTGAGGCTGCCCGAAGCATGGGTGCTTCAACAGGCAGAATCATTTTCCGCCACATGGTACCCAACTCACTTTCTGTCATCATTGTCTATTCAACGCTCAGGGTCCCCGCATTCATTATGCAGGAGTCGTTCCTCTCCTTCCTGGGTCTCGGGGTCCAGGCTCCGTACGCTTCATGGGGGTCCTTGGTGGGTGATGCCGTAAACGGCATGACCTTGTATCCGTGGAAGCTTGTTTTCCCCGCAATCGCCATGACCATCTTCCTCTTCGCCATGAACTTCTTTGGTGACGGGCTGAGGGATGCGTTCGACCCACAAAGCAAGAACCAGCTCTAGGAGGAACATGATGAGTATGAAGCCTAATGCAAAGACAGTCCTTGAAGTGAAGGACCTACAGACATATTTCAAAACCGATGCCGGAATCGTAAAGGCAGTTGATGGGGTCTCGTTCTCAGTGAGAGAAGGCGAGACCATCGGCATCGTAGGGGAAAGCGGCAGCGGCAAGAGTGTTACCAACCTCTCACTGATGCGACTTATCCCCTCCCCTCCAGGAAGAATTGTTGGTGGAGAAGTCCTCTTTGAAGGACAAGACATCCTCAAGTTTACGGAGAAGCAGATGAGAAGCATCAGGGGAAACAAGATTTCCATGATCTTCCAGGATCCAATGACAAGCTTGAATCCATTCCTCAAGATTTCCACGCAGATGGTGGAAACCATCCGTCTGCATGAGAAGGATGTTTCCAAACAAGAGGCACTTGAACGTTCAATTGAGATGCTTAAATTGGTAGGCATTCCCTCTGCAGAAAAACGTATCCACAGCTACCCGCACCAGTTCTCCGGTGGTATGCGTCAGCGTGTAATGATTGCCCAGGCATTGAGCTGCAATGCTGAGGTGCTGATTGCTGACGAGCCGACTACCGCCCTTGATGTCACCATCCAGGCGCAGATTCTTGAATTGATTGCCAAGCTCAGTGACAAGATGGGTACGGCGGTCATCCTCATCACCCATGACTTGGGTGTTGTGGCTGGAATGTGCGACCAGGTGTGTGTCATGTATGCCGGTAAGATTGTCGAAAGAGCCGAAACTGATGAGCTGTATGCAAGACCGAGTCATCCATACACCGAAGGATTGATCAAGAGTGTACCCCGAATGGATACGACCAAGAAGGGACACCGCCTATTCTCCATCGAGGGACAACCACCCAATGTCATCGACCTGCCCCCCTGCTGTCCGTTCCACCCACGTTGCCATAAGGCAATGGATGTGTGTCGACAGGCTTACCCACCGGTAAAGGATCTGGGAAAGGGGCATGATGTAGCTTGTTGGCTCTTCGCTGATGAAAACGAGAAACAGCAGGCAATGAAAGAAGCCAATGTCAAGGAGAAGGCCGAATGAGTACAGAAAGAAAGCCCCTATTGGAAGTCAGGGATTTAAAACAGCACTTCCCCATCTCCAGTGGATCAATACTCCAGAAACAGGTTGGAGCAATCCGAGCAGTGGATGGTGTCTCCTTTGATGTATACCCCGGGGAAACACTGGGTATCGTAGGAGAGTCCGGTTGTGGTAAGTCTACTACAGTGCGCTCGATCAGCCAGCTCTATAAACCAACCAGTGGAAGTGTCAAATTCAATGGCGTTGATCTGGTAAGTGCCGATACCCGTACCATGCTCAAGGCCCGGCGTGATATCCAGATGATATTCCAGGATCCCTATGCGTCACTTGATCCCAGAATGACGGTTCGTTCCATCATTGCGGAGCCCATGGTTATCTATAATAATCGAAAACTGCTCGAAACACCGATGAAGCCCATGGAAATTGAGCGTCGCGTAGAGGAACTGATGGAACGCGTTGGGTTGAACAAGGCGTTCAAGAACCGTTATCCTCATGAGTTCAGTGGCGGACAGAGACAGAGAATTGGTATTGCTCGTGCCTTGGCATTGAACCCAAAGATCATCCTTGCCGATGAGCCGGTATCGGCCTTGGATGTATCCATCCAGTCTCAGATACTCAACCTCTTGGCAGACCTGCAGAAAGAGTTCGGGCTTACCTACCTCTTCATTGCTCACGACCTTGCTGTCATCCAGCACATATCCACCCGTGTGGCAGTTATGTACCTGGGCAAGATTGTTGAGATCAGTGAAGCTGTACAGCTCTATGACAATCCCTTGCACCCTTATACCATTGCACTGCTGAGTGCGGCTCCGATTCCTAATCCTAAGATAGAGAGGGAGAGAAAGCGTATCATCCTCACCGGTGATGTACCTTCCCCCGACAAGGAACGTACTGGCTGTTACTTCTATGACCGCTGTCCGAAGAAAATGCCTTGGTGCTCCTGCCATATCCCACCGATGGTTGACATCAACGAGAAGCAACAGGTTGCCTGCTGGCTCTATGATAAGAGAGATCTGAGCAAGGTTACGATGGAAGAAGCTGAGGCTGATGCAGCAAAAAATGCAAACTAACCCCAAATGAGTGGTATGAGAGAGTCACCACAGCGGTGGCTCTCTTTTTTACCATTTCATATCCTTGTAGGACACATTAAGGTCCAGATCCCTTGGACGATCAACAAACAAGGGCAGTCCTGTCACTGCAGAGATGGCCTGGACAGCCGACTCAGTCCTTCCCCCACTGGATTTCTCAGCGATGATTTCGATATCTCTTTTCTCATCCTCTCCCAGATTAAGTGAAAACACGAGCATGGCGCGAAATCGTCGTTTAGTCGGTTTTGCATCCTTGTCAGTGGCTCCCCTTACAAAGTGGTTCAACTCCAACTGACGAACCTCAGAAAATGCGAACTGCTCATGTTTGCATAGAGGCCCAAACCCATAAATACTGGTGATGCGTTGTTCTTGCTTATCGAACACCCATGTATCCCGGTAGAACGTACCTGCCAAGGTTAGCAACAACAGGATCAGGATATGGGTCATGCTGAGCAGACTGACCCCTTCAGACAAGTTCAAGGCAAGGCCCCATATCAGGAATAGGGAGAAAAATCCACTTATGCCATGAAACATATTGGTCACACGGTATTGAATACCATAGGGTTTTATATAGGTAGTATGTCTTACCATGGTAACTCCTCTTCTTTCTCCTCAAATATACTCAAAAGCATTAGAAAAAACAGGCCTCAGCCATAAATTACAGTTTAGGTAAATTCTGTATAAATTAACACGCTGTATGCATTCAAAAGGCTGTTTTAGTGAAACCTATTTGCGTTTTCTCTTGATTCGTGGTTTAATGTGAACTAAGCTAAGTTGAAAATGTATACTTAGAACTACAAGGAGATATGTCTATGAAGAAATTTCTGGCTATCATGCTTAGTGTGCTGCTTGTGAGTACTCTCTTGATTTCCTGTGGAAAGAAAGAAGAACCCGCACCAGCCGCAACCACGACGCCGGCTCCGACAGCAACTGCTGCTCCGGAAACCCCGGCCCCGGCTCCAAAAGCTGAAGCAGAGCCTGCTGCACCGGCACCTGCCGCTCCAGCAGAACCCGTCGCTCCTGCTGAGGATGAAGTTGTGTTCCGCATTTCCAATGGTGCAGAGCCCGAGTCACTCGACCCCGCTCTTATCCAGGGAGTTCCCGAGCATAGAATTTTCGAGGCTCTTTTCGAAGGCTTGGTAGCAATCGATCCTGAGACTGCTCTTGCTGTTCCTGGCGTTGCTGAGAGTTGGGAAGCCAATGAAGACGGCACCCAGTATACCTTCTACCTTCGTGAAGATGCAGTTTGGTCCGATGGCGTTCCCATCACCGCTGACGATGTTGTCTACAGCTGGTTGAGACTGCTTGATCCCGCAACTGCAGGACCATATGCTTGGTTCCCATGCATGTTCCTTGAAGGGGCAACAGAGTTCAACGCTGGAGAGGCTGGTCCTGAGGCAGTGGGAATCCGCGCTCTTGACGAAAGGACCTTCCAGATGGACCTCATCGGTCCCCTCCCGTATGCAATTGATGCACTGACCCACTACAGTTTCTCAATCGTTCCCAAGCACGCCATCGAAGAGTTTGGCGACAAGTGGACCAGTCCTGAGAACTTTGTAGGTAATGGTCCGTTCGTACTCACTGAGAGAATTCCCCAGACATCCCTTACCGTCAGCAAGAGTGACACGTACTGGGACAAGGAGAATGTAGCACTTGACAAGGTCATCTTCTACTCCTCCGACAGTGACACCACCAACTACAACATGTACCTCAATGGTGAGATCGACTGGGCAACCAACGTACCGAATGACCAGCTTTCAGCTGCTCAGATGCGTTCTGACTTCCAGTCTTCCCCGCAGCTTTCCACCTACTACTATGTCTTCCAGAACGAAGTAGCTCCGTTCGACAACCCCGATGTACGCCGCGCGCTGTCATTGGCAGTCGACCGCGAAGCACTTGTTGAAGGCGTAACCAGGGCCGGACAGATTCCTGCATGGGGTATCGTTCCTCCGATGGCTGGCTATGATGCTCTTGAGTTCCCCCATGACAACATGGATGACATGATTGCCGAGGCACAGGATCTCTTGGCTAGAGCTGGCTACCCCAACGGTGCTGGATTCCCAACCTCAACCATTCTGTACAATACCAACGAAGGTCACAAGCAGATTGCTGAGTTCGTGCAGCAGGAATGGAAAGACAATCTTGGCATCAACGTCGTTCTTGAGAACCAGGAATGGCAGACCTATCTTGCAAACCGTAACGAAGGCAACTTCGAGATTGCACGCGCAGGATGGGTAGGTGACTACCAGGATCCAAATACCTTCCTCGACATGTTCATCACCGGTGCCGGTATGAACGGTGGTAGGTACTCAAACGAAATCTATGACCTATTGATCAATGAAGCAGCCAGAATGCCAGCAGGCGAGGATCGCTTCGGTGTTCTCAAGACCGCTGAAGATATCATGATCAACCAGGATATGGGCATCATGCCTTTCTACTACTATGTAGCAATCAACATGATTGATACTGACAAGTGGGGCGGCTGGTATCCCAACACCATGGATTACCATCCGGTAAAGGACATCTACCTCAAGTAGTTGTCAAATAAGGTAAACGCAGGTCCCCGGATTCGTCCGGGGACCTTTTCCATATGCTGGACTGAACTCTCCCTCTCCGCTATAGTTTTATGTAGCACCAAGGAGATGACCAATGAAATATTATGATCTGAGAAGTGATACCATTACCAAACCGACTGAAGCAATGAGGAAAGCCATGGCCGATGCAGAGGTAGGTGATGATGTTTACCGGGAAGACCCTACAACCACAAAACTGGAAGCACTGGCTGCTGAACTTACCGGGAAAGAACGTGGCTTGTTTGTTTCATCCGGTTCAATGGGCAACCTGATCAGCCTCTATATCAATGGGGGAAGAAGCAATGAGGTATTCACTGCCGCCAACAGCCATATCATCCAACATGAAATAGGTGCAGTAGCAGCTATTGCAGGTGTTCTTCCAATTTCCTTCGATGCCCCTCGTGGCATCCTCAATGCTGATGCATTCATCGGAAAAGTGAAACAGGGGGCCTATGACATGGCCAACACCACTCTCATTGAGGTGGAGAACACGATCGGAGGATACTGCTATCCTTTGGAAAATTTGGAAGGGATCAAGGATTTTGCATCAACCCATGATTTGAAAGTACATATGGATGGAGCGCGAATCTTCAATGCACAGGTCGCCACAGGAATTGCTGTAAAGACCTACGCAAGTTATGCAGATACCATTACCTTCTGTCTCTCCAAAGGACTGGGCTGTCCGGTTGGAAGCATACTCTGTGGTGATGAGGAATTCATCAACAAAGCCCTCACGATTCGAAAGATGCTGGGAGGAGGAATGCGGCAAACCGGTGTGCTGGCAGCTGCCGGACTCTATGCACTTGAGCATCATGTGGACCGATTGGCAGACGACCACGCCCATGCGAAAGCCCTGGCAGATGCATTGGTGAAAGGAGGATGGGCTGAGGTCGATACCGAGGGAGTTCAGACCAATATTGTCTTCTTCCGTGTCCCCCTGGTGCAGAGTGCTACGGTGGTGAGCCAATTGGCAAGGCAAGGAATCTTGGCAAATACTGAGGGTGATATGGTTCGACTGGTCACCAATCTAGATTTGCATGATGAAGATATCAGCGAACTCTGCATCCTGCTGGAGAACTTCCAGATTGAGGCAGAAGCATGAAAACAACCCTCATCTGCTTCTCAGGAACAGGAAACAGCTACTACATTGCTCAGAAACTATGCAGTGAACTCAAGGATTGCCAGATTCTGATGGTCCCTTCCTTGATGGAAACACCAACCTTCACCATTACTGAACAGGTAGGGTTTGTTTTTCCCGTCTACAAGGGGTTTCCACCCAATCTGCTCCCTCATTTCATTGAGGAAGTATTCCAGAAGCAGGATCTCTCCCCATTGAAATACCTCTTCCTGGTAACCACCCGCTATCTCTTCCAGGCATATACCTTCCAGGCGATGGAAGTCCTGCTCAAGGAAGCAGGAGCGGTGGTAAGCTATGCAAACCATATAGTGATGCCAAATGGGTATATTCCCTTGTTCAAGGCACCAAGTGAAGAGAAAATTGAGCAACTCTACGCAGAGGCTGACCAGAAGGTGGCAGAAATTGCAGAGGATATCAGAGAAGAGGTTATCAGACCACCTCGCAGACCTCCCCTCTCTCGCTTTGCGATCAACCATGTCATGATCCCAATCCATCGTGCATTCATGTATACAGCGCTCGATTTTGCGGTTACTGATGCGTGTACCTCCTGCGGCCTCTGTTACAGGATGTGCCCATCTGCAAACATCGAGATGAAGGATGGGAAACCTGTCTTTGACCGTGCCTGTACCGGATGCTTTGGGTGTTACCATCGCTGTCCTGAACATGCTATCGTATTCAAAACCAAAAAAGTCCGTGAGGGGTATTACCCCAACCCACGTTCAGGCTATCAAGTGGAGTATCGTTCGTAATGGATTCATTGTTTGACAAAATCACTGACCGTCGTTCCTCCTTGTCCGTCAAGTGGAACAAGGAAGTCATTGCATCGATGTGTGGAAACCCTGAAGCAGAACCTTTTTGGGTTGCTGATATGGACTTTCCTGTAGCTCCGGAAGTATCCAGGCAGGCTCAAGTGCTTGCTGAACATGCAATTTACGGATATCCACATGATCCACGGCAAAAAGATGCCTTTCTTGGATGGGCGAAGCAATGGCACCAGATGGATTTGTCGCACAACCAAGTGGTACTCAGCCAAGGAGTCCTGAACAGTATTGCCATCCTTCTTGATCTTCTCAGTGAACAACAGGATGAGATTATTGTACCTTTCCCTTCCTACCAACCATTTGTGACCATGGTGAACAACCTAGGAAGGACCTTGAGTCCTTGGCCGCTTTCTTACGATGAGTACCTCCACCAGTTCTCCCTTGATTGGAATGAATTTGAGAAACGCTGCAAGACGGCAAAGATACTGCTCTTCTGCAGTCCCCACAATCCCTCGGGACTTGTATTCAGTGAAGCAGAGCTTACCAAACTGTGCACCATTGCAAAGGATCATGGGGTGACCATCATCAGTGATGAGATTCACGCCGATCTTCGTTTCACCTCCTTTGTGAGCCTTCTTGAGGTAGGCAAGAAAACCGGGTGTGAGAGCATTGCATGCATGGCTCCTTCAAAAACATTCAATATGGCTGGAGAACACTATTCAATTACCCTGTTCAACAACCCAAGCCTGAAGAAAGCCTATGAGAAGCGGTTGCAGCAACTCTTCCTTTCAGGCAATTCCTTCTTCGCTGCCACATTGGCTACCGCTGCCTACCAGAGTGGAGAAACATGGCTGAGTGAGTTGCTTGCCTATTTGCAGGACAACCTTGCCTACATCGATGAGACATTGCAGAGACATGTCCCGGAAATTGTATGTATCAAGCCAAAAGCCTCATTCATTGCTCTGCTTGACTGTTATGCCCTGCTCCCCTTGGTGGAGAAGGACAGGGATGCACACCCAGAGCTTTATGACAGCAAGAAAAGTCCAGGAGGAGGCTTGCTGTCCAGATTCTTCGGTCAGCGTGCAAATGTAGCTTTTAATGATGGTACGTTCTTTGGAGGAGAAGAGTACCGAAGGTTTGTGAGAATCAACTTCGGAACGCAACGGATTCGTCTTGAACAGGCAATGGAGAGGATCATCAGAGCTGTGGAAGTACTGAGAAACACCTACGGGAGTTGAGCAGCCAAACCCTTTGCCAAAAACCTGATTCCTTTCTCATCAGGATGGATGAATCCATCATCGTATGCATCACGAAGGGAAAGGGAGAGACCGTTTGCCACACGAATATTGGGAAAGCAGTAGGTTGCATACTCAATGGCCTTCTGCATCTCAGCAAAGCTTCCCATCTTCTGTGTATGCTGGATATCCGCTCTCCAAAGTGGGGTGAGGACAGTGACGGGCACTGAGGGGTAGAATTTCCTGATTCTCCCCAGCAAGGCAAACATCTCCCCGCGCAAATCTGCAAGGGTTTCTCGAATTGACCAATCATTGGTTCCGAGAGCAACAAGTATGCCATGGATGGGAGCATCCAGCTTCTGGATAAGTTTTGCATTCACCAAAGCACCTGCAAGACCTTGGTTGATGACCTGTACTCCCTTGAGTGAGGAGAGCCTCTCACATAATGCCAGAGAGGGATGGTGAACCCCTACCCCCTGGACAATCGAATCCCCGATGCAAAGCAATGTCTTCTTTTTCTTTTCAATAGGCTGTGCATCACCTTCTATACAGAACCCCACCCGATGATGCATGGGAAGATAGAGACTTACCATATTTCCTTTTTCAATGGAAACCAGGTCACTCTGCAAAGGAAGGTGGATCATATCCTTGCCTTCGTACAAGAGGTCGATGGTCTCAGATAGGTCCAGCTGCCTGGGATAGAGAGACGCAAAATCAACAACTTTCTCCCCTTTTTTGGGAAGGAGAGACTGACTATACCGCTTCAGATGCACCGTTACATCTGTAAGGGTGTGAAAACGTAGGCAGACCGATGCACTGGTTCGTGCCATCGCACGATAGAGGGGATGGGAGTTGTATCCCATCTCCTGTTCACCTGAGAACCGAAGAGCACAATAATACCCATCCTCAAGAAGTTCAACTGATAATGCATTATGAGTCAGGGCGAACATGTTCTCTCTAGAAATCGAGCAGTGTTCGGTTCCCATATACCTCTTCCCAGTTTTCTGAAAAATCGTGGACAGCCCTGGTAATGGAAGGCATGTGGAGTCCGGTCTGCAACAGCGAGTAGGGTACTGTACAGCAGCTTGCCCCACTGGCATAGCTGGTGGTTATCTCACTGAGATTCTTGAAACTCGCTGCGAGCACCTGGCAATTGGTACTGTTCGCCCAGAGAAGACGGCTGAGTTCCTTGATGACCTTTGCTGCATCGATATCAATGTTCAGCATCCTATTGTAGTAGACAGCAAGATATCTTGCCCCAGAGAGCATCGCCAAGATACCCTGCATGGTTGTGTAGATTGCAGTGGCTGTGATGTTTACCTGACGGGAGGCTAGAATCTTAATGGCTTTCAAGCCTTCTTCAGTCACAGGAATCTTTATGAACGTGTTCCTGCCCAGGATTGAAAGGATTTTCTCTGCCTCGGCGATGATGTGCTCAGCATCGTGGGCAACCACCTGTACATGCAGGCTTCTTTCTTCCCCGATAATATTTCGGATCTGATGCATATGGGCAAAGAAATCTATTCCACCCTCTGCCTTGATGATGGAAGGGTTGGAGGTAACCCCATTAATGGGGTAGGTTTCCAGACCTTTCCTGATCTCTTCCAAATTAGCTGTATCAAGCATGAGTTCCATACTGTACCTCGCCCCTTATCATGCCATAAAACCGTGGTGCGAGGAAAGCTTACTCCCTGGGCTTTTTCTCTCACGGTACTGTTGTGGTGTCATGTGATGAATGCGCTTGAAAAGACTGTAGAAACGGTGGATTGAGGAGAAACCACACTGTTGGGCAATGGAAGCAATACGCTCCTTTGAATGAGTAAGCAGGAAAGCTGCCCTGGAAAGCTTCTCAGCAGTGATCTCCTCCCAGATGGTGGTACCTCGCACTGAGCGAAAGCGCATTTCCAGGGAACGCCTGCAGATGGTGGCCTGGCGTGCTACCTCACTCGCTTGCAACCCACCGGTGGCTTCTGCCTTGATCAGCTGCATCGCTTTTGCAACCTGTTCATCCTCGCAGAAAAACAGGCGGGTACTCTCCCTCTCTATTACGGACCCGGGAGCTATACGACGTATATGAACCCCGCTTACCTCATCGTTGAGCAGGGAGTCGAGCATTGCGGAGGCTTGGTACCCGATCGCCTCACAATCGGGCTGGATGCTTGAGATGGAAGGACTGGCCAGCTCACAGAGTAACGTCTCATTGTCAACGCCCAGCACCATAATCTCCTCAGGTATGGCTATTCCCAATCGTTGACACACGAGTTCCACCTTCATCGCAGAGAGGTCATTGCAACAGAATACACTGCAGGGTTTTGGAAGCTCTGCCAGCCACGCTTCCAGGTCTTCATCTGAATCATAGAGATGCCTCCACCAGGAAAGAGAGCGGGAGAAACTCGGCATCATTTCAGGACTGGAGGAGGTTGCACTACAGAAACCAATGAAACGCTCTCGTGCCCAATGAACCTGCTCTACACCACACCAAGCAAGATGCTGGCTTCCTAGTTTTTTGAGATATACACCTGCACTTACCCCCGTCTGATAATCATCATTCCTGACTTGACTGAAAAGCTTCAGTGAGGTGGCCCCGGCTATATCAACCACGGGGATGCCAAGGGAGGCACAGAACCGTGCATCCTCATCATCCTCAATTCGGGCGATCAGGGCATCACAGGAGAGAAGCGCTTCCTTGTCGAGAGAGAAGAACCAAGGACCTTGTCCACGTACCTGCCAGTCAAACTTGGTGCGGGCATACTGCACCACCCCATTTGCAACGGCCATGTCATATCCATCCTGGAACCGTAGCTTCAAACCTATCTGTATCATGGTATCCACTCTATCACAAAATGCGCATTTTGATAGTATCTTTTCGCATATAAAGCATTGCCATCTTATAGAAACACGATAAGGTATATACATATCAGGAGGAGTACCATGCAACTACCTACACGAACTATTGCGAGCACCAAAGCGGAGATACCCATCATAGGCGTGGGAACCTTTGGTTCTGACCACATTTCCAGTAGTGAGATGGCTGAAGCAGTACGGACTGCCTTGCGTCTAGGCTACCGATGCATTGACTGCGCAAGCGTATACGACAATGAGAAAGAGATTGGAAAAGTCCTGAAATCCTGTGGCATCAAGCGGGAAGAACTCTGGATCACAAGCAAGGTATGGAATGATTCCCACGGACGGGCCAAAGTTATTGCATCTGCAAAACAGTCACTCAAGGACCTGCAACTCGACTATCTAGACCTCTATCTTGTGCACTGGCCGTTTCCAAATTTTCATCCACCACACTGTGATGTAACCAGTCGCAGTCCTGATGCAAGACCTTACATCCATGAGGAGTTCATGGAAACATGGTCCGCCATGGAGGAACTGGTGAACATGGGCCTCGTGCGGCATATCGGCACCAGCAACATGACCAAGGCAAAGATGGAATTATTGCTTGCCTCCTGCAATATCAGACCTACGTTCAATGAGATGGAGCTCCATCCATGCTTCCAGCAACCCGAATTGCTCTCATACATCAAGCAGGAGGGAATCATCCCCATTGGGTACAGCCCCTTGGGATCTCCAAACAGGCCTGAGAGAGATACAACACCAGAGGATGTCATCGATATGCAGCATCCGCTTGTTGTAGAGATTGCAAAAAGGCACAACTGCCACCCCGCTGCAATCTGTCTCAAGTGGGCACAGGCCAATGGGATCATCCCCATCCCCCTGTCCACGAAGGAAAGGAATTTGAGGAGCAATCTGGAGAGTGTCCTCTCAGATCCACTCACTGAGGAGGAAGTACTCACACTCAAAGAAGCAGATTGCAATAATCGCTTGATCAAGGGACAGGTCTTTCTCTGGGAGGGCGCTGAATCTTGGCATGACCTTTGGGATGAAGATGGGACCATTCCCTGCCCAGAAAGATACCGATAAGGAGAAAACTGATGGAAAAGAAGATGATGAAGGGAGCAAAGCTTCCAGGAAACAGTACAGTAGCATTTGGTGAGTTCGAGATTCCCAAGCCAGGGTATGGACAGGTGCTGGTCAAGACCAAGTGCAGTACCATATGCGGTAGTGATATCAGGGCAATCTATCGTGAACACCTCGGGAAAGGACCTGAAAGATACCAGAACGTCATTGCAGGACACGAGCCTTGTGGCCAGATTGTTGAGGAAGGCGAAGGGCTGAAGCGGTTCAAGAAAGGGGACCGTGTAGTTGTCTACCATATCAGCGGATGTGGAGTCTGTCATGAATGCCGCCAGGGCTATATGATCAGCTGCACAAGCGACAAAAGAGCCGCTTATGGTTGGCAGAGGGATGGGGGCATGGCTGAATACATACTTTGCGATGAGAAAGACCTCGTCTACCTCCCCGAGGAGTTGACCTATGCGGATGGCGCCCAGGTTGCATGTGGTTTCGGTACGGTCTATGAAGCCATCGAGAAAGTCGGGGTAAGTGGCAATGATGCTGTGCTGGTTGTAGGTCTTGGCCCAGTTGGACTGGCAGCATTGATGCTGGCCAAGGCAATGGGTGCTAACAAACTTATTGGCATTGAGTCCCAGAGTGTACGTATTGAGCTCGCAAAGAAGCTCGGCCTTGTTGACCATGTATTTACTCCTGCAGAAGACAATGTGGCACAGATCAAGGCCCTTACCGGAGGCCACGGTGTCGAACGTGCTTTCGATTGTTCAGCAAGTGATGCCGGTCGTGCAACTGCGATCAGGGCAACACGAAAGTGGGGCAAGATTGCACTTGTGGGAGAAGGTGGTACGGTGCACTTCAATCCAAGTGAGGACATGTTGCATGACCAGAAAACCGTATACGGTAGCTGGGTGACCAGTATCTGGAAAATGGAAGATCTTGTGGAGCGGCTGGTTCGCTGGGGTATCCACCCTGATGAGCTCATCACCCACCGTTTCCCTCTTGAGAAAGCTGATGAGGCATATGCCCTGATGGCAAGCGGTGCATGTGGAAAGGTTGCTGTTTGTTTTGACGAGGAGCTTCCTAGCTGAAAACCCGATCGAACCGTGGGGAGTGCTCGTTGAAAGCCACTATTGACTTATCATCGGTCACTACCCCACCGTTGTCTTTCATCACACAGATGGTTGGTTCAATTACGACAGTGGAAGGGAATCCTTGCAGATCACCATCCAGACGGCGGATCAGGAGTTGGGCAGCCATTTCACCCATCTGGTCGACCGGCTGGGAAACTGCATAGTGGCAGAATTTGAGCAGCGGTGCATAATAGAGGTAGTCAAACGTGGAGAACACCACCTTTGAACGGATCTCACTGGAAGCCTTGCTCATCAGGTAGCTGGTCGCTCCGATATGCACCATGTCATTTACCACAAAGAAGGTATCAGGGCATTTCGGCATCGTCAAAGCTTTTTCCATGAGCGTATATCCATCCTTCTGGGTCATTCCTCCCAGTAGGATAAAATCAGGATCGACATCCAGCTGATGGTCATGCATTGCATCCAAGAACCCATGGAGACGTTCAACCGATGTATGGACATGATTGTCTCCACCTAGGAATCCTATATTGGTTTTCCCTTCCCTGATCAGTGCACAGGTCACGTCGTATGCACCCTTGCGGTTGTCGGTAAGGACCACATCGCAACGCAACCCCTCAATTTTTCGGTCGAGCATGACCAAGGGAATATTTGCGATTGCAGGAGAGGTAAAATGCGCACCGACATCACCAACAGGAATTACGAGAAGTGCATCAACATTGCGTTCAAGCAGGAATGCAAGTTTACGCTTCTCTTCCTGCACTGAATTCTCTGAACTACAGAGCAACAGTGCATACCCGAGTGGACCGAGCAACTTTTCCAGTTGCTCGACTACCTCGGTAAAAAAGGTATTCGAAATCTCTGGAACGATGATCCCGATGCTCTTGGTCACCCTGAGCTTCAGGGAACGTGCTACCGCATTACGCTGGTAATGCAGCATATTGACAGCGGAGAGTACTTTCCTTTCCGTCTCGGGATTCACCACCCCGAGATTGTTCAGAACTCTACTGACCGTGGCAATGGAGACGCCAGCAAGATTCGCGACATCCTTGATTGTTGCTGCTTCTCGTTTGCCCATGTACCAACCTACCTATGCGCGGCGTGCGTATTTCTTCATGTCGAAGTAGACCGCGATGATAATGATAAAGCCTTTTACCAATTGCTGGTAGTAGCTGTCAACACCAAGGAAGGACATTCCGTAGTTGATCAAGCCCATGGTAAAGACACCAACCATCATTCCACTGACTTTACCCACACCACCATTCTGTGAAACACCACCAACGGTAACTGCTGCAATGGCGTCCAACTCCATGCCGTTTGCGGTAAGCGAGTTTGCCAGGCCAAGGCGACTTGCCAGGAGGGTACCAGCGGTACCATAGAGCAAACCTGCATAGAAGTAGACCATCATAAGATCACGTTCGACATTGATTCCACTTACCCGTGCGGCCTGTGCATTACCACCGATTGCATAGAAGTGCGTTCCCTGGCGGGTATGCTTGAGCAATATCCAGACAACCAGTGCTGCAATGGCAACATAGATGATGAGGTTCGGAACAGGACCAACGCTTCCCTGGCTGATGTTCTTGAAGTTCTGGTTCAGGGAACCAACAACGGCTGCCTTGGTATAGATGAGCTGCAAGCCCTTTGCAATGGACATGGAACCCAGTGTTGCAATAAAGGGAGGAAGTTTCCCATATGCAATCAAGTACCCATTGAAGAGACCGAACAGGCCACCGGCGGCAACGGCTGCTACGATGGGAACAATCAAAGGAAACGTTTGACCCGCATAGATAGCAGAGCTGTAATCCGGATTCTGTGCAAAGGAAGCCGCAACGCTAGCAGTCAGACAAACGACATATCCAATGGAAAGGTCGATTCCCTTGGTGATGATGATCATTCCAACACCCAGGGCGGCAAAGGATCTGACCGATTCAGCAATCAGGAGATTCCTGATACTGCTCCACCGTAGTGCTTGACCGTTGGTCAGGATGGAAAGCAATAGCAACAATCCAACGAAGGTGACCCAAGTTGTATATTGTGAGGCAACTTTTTTGCTGTCGTTAAGTAGTTTTTTCATTTCCATGGTAGGTTTTTTCTCCCTCTCTCTTTACATGAACTTCGTTGCGAGACGCATGATATTCTCCTGGGTGCACTCAGACTTGTCCAACACGCCGGTACATTTCCCGGAACAAAGGACCATTACCCGGTGGGACATCCCAATCAATTCAGGCATTTCTGAGGAGACCATGATAATGGCCTTTCCCTGTTCAACCAGTTGTCCCATAATCTGGTAGATTTCATATTTAGCCCCGACATCAATACCCCGGGTCGGTTCATCCATGATCAGGATGTCCGGCAAGGTCATCAACCATCGGCTGATGATAACCTTCTGCTGATTACCTCCTGAGAGATTCTGGATCAATGTCTCCATGGTAGGAGTCTTGGTCCTGAGTGCCTTGTTGTATCGAACAGACTCTTCCTTCATCTCCTTGTGCCTAAGGAGGTGCAACTTGTTCAGATACTCTTTCAAGGAGGCAATTGAAGTATTGTTTGATATATTCATCAAGGGAAAAATGCCACTCCCTCTTCTATCCTCGGTAATCATCCCGATGCCATGTTCGATGGCTTTCCGGGGAGTCATGTTCAGGATCTCATCCCCATCAACATAGATTTTTCCTTCCTTGGTTGCACGAACACCGAAGATGGCTTCCATCAATTCTGTACGTTGTGCCCCCATAAGTCCACCAATACCAAGGATTTCCCCACGATGGACCTCAAAGGAAATATCCTGGAAACTTCTGGGATTGGGCGAACTCAGATGCTCCACCTTTAACAGGACCTCTCCCACATTACTCTTGAACTCAGGGAATCGAAGCTTTGCATCACGACCAACCATAAGAGAGATAAGTTTCTCATTGGTCATATCAGCTACATCATAACTTCCAATCATCTGGCCATCACGCATGACACTCACTTCATCAGCTATGGTAAAAATCTCTTCCATCTTATGAGAGATGTAGATAACCGCTACATTCTGCTTCCTCAGTTGGTTGATGATCTTGAACAGGTGCTTGACCTCGTTATCCGTAAGCGAGCTGGTAGGTTCATCCATGACAACCACCGAAGCGTTGTAACTGACAGCCTTGGCGATCTCACAGGTCTGCTGCATGGAAATGGACAGCGAACCGATGCGAACATCCGGTTTCACATTGATCTCCAGTTCCTTGAGCAGACGCCTGGTATCCTCATTCATTTTCTTGTGATCGATCAAACCGAACTTATTCAGGGGCTCACGGCCAAGGAACAGGTTCTCTGCTACCGAGCGTTCAGGAACATTGCTGAGCTCTTGGTGAATCATCGATACTCCCTGGTTGAGCGCATCATGGGAGTCCTTGAAACGATGCTCCTTTCCATTGAGTTTGATAATCCCACTATCTTCCTGATAAATACCGAACAAACACTTCATCAACGTCGATTTGCCTGCACCGTTCTCGCCCATCAAGGCGTGTACTGTTCCTGGCTTTACCCGGAGCGTTACTCCATCGAGGGCTTTTACACCAGGGAAGGTTTTGGTAATTCCTTCCATTTCCAGGGCAAATGTTGTGTCCATCTGTCTTCCTCTTTCCCTATTTTGCAATCGTCGTTCATAAAGTGTCTCCTGCCGCTGATAGCAGCAGGAGACAATCTTGTCTTACATCAAGTCCTTGTAATTCTCTTTGGTGATTGGCTTGAAAGGAACCAGGTAGCACTGGGAAATGACAGCTGGGTCATTTGCAGGTGCTTCACTGATGACTTCCTTGGCAGGCTCGATTCCCCAAGCGGTTATGCCTTGTGCAGTGCCTTTGGTGGCCATTGCATAGGCAAGCTCAAATGCGGTGCTGCTCTGTCCAACCGAGTCCTGCAGAACGGTAGCATACAGCTTGTCCTGATCCATGGAGTTCAGTGCATCGGCAGTTGCATCGATACCGAGAACAGGGAAGCTCAGGATGGTACCATCACTGGCATCATTGTCAACCAGACCATTGGTGACCAAGGATTCAACTGCACCAAGAGCCATGCCGTCGTTCTGTGCAACCACGAGGTTGAACTTGCCACGGTGTGCTGCAATCCAGGTGTCCATCTTTTCCTGAGCCTTGTCTGGAGTCCAGTCAGCTGTGTCCTTCGCAACGAAGTTCACGGTATAGCCAAGGCTTTCGAGGGTATCGACAAAACCAGCTTCACGACTGATCTGAGCGGGATGCCCAAGCTGTCCCTGCAAGTACAGGATATTCAACTCTTTACCAGGAGCCTTGTCAGGATACTTGGTGAAGTAGTCATCGACAATCTGTGCCTGGTACTGGCCAGCAACCAACTCAGGTGAGGAAGCAAGGTAAAAATCCTTACCTACCTTCAGCGCATCGACAGAAGGCTGGATGTTGGAGAAGGCAGCGCCACCACCAACAGCATGAATCTGCTGTGCCATCTGCTCAGTCACACTCGTGTCCTGGGGAATGATCACGAAATACTTGTATCCCTGGGTGATCAGGGTGTTGAGTTGGTCGAGCTGACGAGCTACGTCACCCTGTGCGTCCTGCAGGTTCAATTCAACGCCGTTCTCTTCTGCAAGCTTGCGGAGATTGTCAGCATAGTCCTTAACAAATTGTTCGTTCAGATTTCTGATAAGAGCACCGATCTTTACCGTATCATCGGCTGCTTCTTTTCCGCCCTGTGCGAAAAGACCGGTACAGACAAGTGCCAATACCAACAAAATAGCTACAGTCTTCTTCATAAAAACTCCTTTTGGGTAATTCCAGGATTCGCCTCCTGGTAAGCGTACTATCCACAATAGGCATCCATCATCAATGAAAGGTATCAATACCCCAGGGCAAGCCCTGGACTCAGGAGGCGTTGCCTCCTTTTCCGCCCCAAGGGACGGGATATCTCACCTTGCTTTCCCGGCACTCGCTCGGGAGAGGAACCATCATGCTGATTCCTTTCCTCTCGCTCCGTTGGGGAATGGACACCACTAGTGGCAGCGTTCGTAGTATCTTTACACTGGAAATTTCGTTTGTCAAGAAAAAATGTAAACGTTTACAGTTTTTCTTTATTAATATAGCTTTTGGTAATAAATTATCATTATTTCTGTACTTTAAGAAAGGTGTAAACCTTTACAAAAAATTCATTATTTGTAGAGAATTGCAATCAATGATAATCGCGTACTACATATTGCATGCAGAAAACGCAGTCGCAAAAACAGATTGAGCAGAGCAACACAATCGTCTATTTAGACAAGTTTAGGAACCAGGGTTGACGGCCAACGGAAGGGAGCATCCACAAGTGGGAGATTCAGGAAGATAGGTTTTACCTGCCATTGCCCTGTATTAGTCTTCTACCTTTTTTGCATGCTCCGAGTTTCGCTTGGCTACGCGGTAGAGTTCAACAATTCGCGCTACCCCATCCTCAGCTACGCCGGTGGCCTCTGCAATCTCCGATTCTGGTAACTGGTTTTCTAAGGCATACAGCACGAGATCCACATTTTCTGCAGTTACACCAAGAACATCCTGATACTTATCAGTAATACCAGGGATGATGTCAGGGTTTGGGGTACGTTCAAGGATCTCTCCTGGAATACCGAGCGTCTGTGCCAGCTGCATGATCTGGGTCCTGTAGAGATGTCCTATAGGCATCAAGTCAGCCGCATCATCAATGCCGTATTTCACGCACAAACCGGTGAGTTCCTCTGATTTGTGGGCACACCCGACCACTTGTAGGTTGTTCTTTTCCGCATAGGAATAGACTGCTACAAGTCGCACCCGCTGTTTCGTAAAGAAAGAAGCAAGGCCCTTTCGAATCAGCGTATCCCCCTGTCCGTTCAACACCCTCACATAATTACTCTCCCCCTCTGCTGAGGTCATGAACCGCCTAACAAGCCGTTCCTTCCAACGTCGTGTCGGAAAATAAGAGAGGATATAGGAGTAGGTGCCGAACGCTTTGAGCATTGGGGAGATATCAATGCGTACACTTGTAATGTCGAGGTGTTTTGCCAGCATGTTAGCGTAGTATTCAGCATCCGGATTGCCCTGTTTTTCAGGCAACTGCAGGCCTGTCACCTTTGCCTTCCCCAGAGCAGCTACGCACAGAGTAGCAACGACACTTGAATCGAGTCCTCCGGATATCGGGACGACAACTCCGTCACGGGTGCAGGAGGAGATGATAAAATCTTTAATCCTCTCAACAGCATCACCCGGATCAATCTGCAATGTTTCAATAGATATTGATTTCATAGCATCATTATACCATACATGAAAAGAGAACGTAATGAAAGGTATCAATACCCCGGGGCAAGCCATGGACTCAGGAGGCGTTGCCTCCTTTTCCACCCCAAGGAACGGGGTATCTAACCTTGCTTTCTCATGCAAAGCTATATTGAACATAACCCATAGCATGCATCACTGGAACGTTCTCAACCATGAAAATGACTGGATAATCTTTCCTGTATATTGCATAATCGAGCGTATGGCATACACAGAATATGGAAATACTTGGTGGGGCAATCGTTGGCTTGATGCCCTCACAGAAATTGATTACTCAAACCGGCTCCCCAGAGGGAAGCGATACGCACGTAATGGCTCCGTTCGCTCTATTACGATCGATAAGGGTAAGGTAACTGCACGGGTGCAGGGCACACGGCCAACTCCCTACAAAGTAGCCATAGGTATCCATCAATACACTACAGAAGACAACATGAAACTGATCTCCCTCATCAAGGAGAATCCATATTACCTAGGAAGTCTGCAAACAGGAGAACTCCCCCCGGAGATTGAGCAGGAGTGCCAGGATATCGGGATTATGCTGTTTCCCCGTTCATGGAAAGATTTGAGTATGCAATGCAGCTGCCCTGACTGGGCTGTCCCCTGCAAACATTTGGCTGCAGTCATCTATATGATTGCAAATGAAATCGACAAGGACCCCTTTTTGGTCTTTCGTCTCCATGGACTGGATGTGGAATCGTTGTTCCAGAACGCCGAGGGGATTGCTGAAGAACAGATACCAACCTTGGATTCCCTTACCGAGAACACATGGCAGAGCTCTTCTTCAGGTGAAGGAGAGCCAGATTTGCAACTGGTCCCAGACATGAAGCCGGTACTGGAGCGAGTACTTACTGACTCCCCACTCTTTGCTCCTCAATGCAACTTCAAGCGTGACTATCTCTCATTCATCACAAACCTTGCGAAAAATACCACAACGTTTGTCAATCAAATGGAGATTCCCCAACAGACACCAAGCATCCTCTATGATGAGTGTTCTATCATCTACCAGGGGAAAAAGGTACATGGAGTACTCAAACAGGGGAAAAACAAGCTCTCCTTTTCATCGGAAGAGATGGATGAGTGTCTCTCCTACCTCCAATCCTTTCCAATCGGCTCAACCGAGGAATACCCCCCGGTCCTTGCCCTCTTGCTCTTTACACACAACTTTGCGCTTCGTCTTCTGCAAACCCATGGGGCTATACCAAGCTTATTGGCTCTTGGCAAAGAACAGTATGTTCTTCGTTGGATACCTGCCTATTTCAACCCCGAGGTCAAGGCTATAACAGATTTTCTCGCATCAAGGTTGCAGGATAGAGACCTTGTTTTCATTGATACCCGACCAGCAGACAAGCTCCAACAGATTTTCCTTTTGGTTTCACTGTTTGTACGCTCCTACAGCAAGCTCTTAGGGGATGCAACAAAACTACCAGAGACTGACGAGCATGCATTGTTCTTTGCAGGTGCTCTCTATGAATGCAGAACTCTTGCCCAAAGGGGGAATCCTCTTGCAATACATCACTGGCTTGGAAGGCTCATGCTCAGCACCCGCTCTCATCGGCCGGTACTTTGGATGCAGGAAAAAGGGAACGACACATACCTATGCAACATCCAAGTACAGAAGGCAGAAGAGGCACCGATTGCACTCTCCTCATTTCTTTCAAAACATACGGAGACTGCTGCAATTCTTCAAGACCTCAGTTATCTGGGAACCTACTTCCGCCCCATCCAGAAAGCACTAAGGGCACGAGGAGTAGCTACCGTTTCTGGTGATGAATTCCTCGACGCTTGGTTCAACGCCCTTCCCGCATTGAAAGCCCTCGGGGTCAGCATGATTATACCCAGAAGCTTGCAGAAAACACTCTCCCCACGCGTCTCGGTGCGGATGAGCACCTCTGGAGAAAGCACAGCTGAACGTTTTCTCTCTCTACAGGATCTCTTGGATGTCTCATGGACTATTGTTTTAGGAGATGATTCCATCGATCCTGAGACATTGCAGACCATGATGGATCAAGGTCGGAAGTATGTCGCATTCAAGGATCAATACGTCGTGCTGGATAAGAAGGAAATTGAGAAAATCAATCGCCGGCTGGAAAAGACGATCAAACTCTCGGCACTCGATCTCTTGAAGGTAAACCTGCTGGGTACCTATGATGAACAACCAGTGATCATGGAAGATGGCGTAAAGGAATTGTTCAACTCCCTCTTGCACATTGCCCCAACGCCTATCCCTTCTGAACTTAAGACTACACTGCGTCCTTACCAAGAGCGCGGGTATCAGTGGTTGATGCACAATCATGCAATCGGCCTGGGATCTCTCTTGGCTGATGACATGGGCTTGGGTAAGACAGTCCAGGTGATAGCATTCCTGGTTGCTCTGAAAAACAAGAACATCATCACACCAAAAAAGCCGGTCTTGATCGTTGTACCAGCCTCTTTGATGACAAACTGGGAACATGAGATATCCCGCTTTGCACCCTCTCTCACCACCTTTGTGTACCATGGGCAGAACCGGCAGCTTGAAAAGGGAAGTGACTGCATCATCACCACCTATGCTACGGTGAGAAGGGACACTGAACTCTTGCAGAAAACCCGTTTCTCTGTGACCATCCTTGATGAGGCTCAAGCAATCAAGAACAGGGATTCAGCCCAGGCAAAGTCTGTTGCCAAACTAAAAAGCGATCATACCATTGCCATGACCGGCACCCCGGTGGAAAATCGACTACTTGATTACTGGAGCATCATTGATTGTGTCATGAAGGGGTACTTGGGCAATCAATCCAGCTTCAAGACACACTTTGCCATCCCGATCGAACGGTACCATGACCAAGCTGCCTTGAAGGCATTCCGTTCCCTCACTGCCC
This sequence comes from Sphaerochaeta sp., assembly GCF_050178175.1. Taxonomy (GTDB): domain Bacteria; phylum Spirochaetota; class Spirochaetia; order Sphaerochaetales; family Sphaerochaetaceae; genus Sphaerochaeta. The sequence continues at coordinate 17,240 of NZ_JBFXGH010000005.1, read as the reverse complement.
CCTTGATGCTTCGTCGAGTCAAAACCGATACCTCAATCATCAACGACCTACCTGAGAAACTGGTACTTGAACGGTACGCAACCCTGTCCTTGGAACAGAAAGTGCTCTACAAGGAAATCGTCAAGCAAACCGAAAAAACACTTGAAGAAGCAGAGGGAATTGCAAAGAAAGGTGCAGTATTCAAACTAATGACCGCCCTCAAACAAGTCTGTTGCCACCCTGCCCTGTATTGCGACACCAGTAAGAAAGAACTTGAAAACTCCGGTAAGGCAACCCTCCTGATGGACTTGCTTGAGTCAATACACCAACGGAACGAGAAAGTTTTGGTTTTCACCCAGTACGCCCAGATGGGCTTCCTGCTTCAAGATTTGGTAAAAGAACCATTCTCACTGGATGCCCCATTCCTGCATGGAGGATCGACCAGGGCACAGCGAGATGCCATGGTGGAACAATTTCAATCTGATCCTGAATGCTGGCTCATGATTCTCTCAATTCGAGCTGGTGGAACTGGGTTGAATCTTACATCAGCAAGCCATGTAATTCACTATGATCTCTGGTGGAATCCAGCTGTGGAGAACCAGGCAACTGATCGCGCCTTCAGAATTGGACAGGATAAACAGGTAACTGTTCATCGACTGATCACCGAGGGAACCTTTGAGGAACGTATCAACGAGATGCTCACTTCCAAAAAAGATTTGGCTGACAGTGTCATAGCGACAGGAGAAAATTGGATTACCGAGCTTTCTGCAACACAGTTGAAGGACCTCATTGCTTTGAGGGAAAGTCATACATAACAAGCCCTTCGATGGGGAAGGGCTTGTAAGAAGACGTCAACACTTCCTTCTCCCACCATCGGCAACGGGAATCTGCTTAACCTGTGCATCTGGATGGTGGTTCTTGATGGCTTTGTCCATTATGGTGCAGATCTCTTCGTAACACATGGTTCCCTTAAAGGAATCGGGAATGAAAGGTATCAATACCCCAGGGCAAGCCCTGGACTCAGGAGGCGTTGCCTCCTTTTCCGCCCCAAGGGACGGGGTATCTCACCTTGCTTTCCCTGCACTCGCTCGGGAATCAAGAGAATGTTTTTCAATTTCTTCTCCTATACATCATAGCAGCTGCCCTTAGAGGGGCAGCTACTATGATGGTGTTGGAGGCTTGTGCCTCCAGATTTTGTTCTATCTTACAGCAAAAACAGGGAGAGAATCCAGATGAAAATCATAGATGCAAGACCCATGAGCAACGTAACCATGGTTTGTGTCTTATAGCCATCTTCAGGCTTCAATTGGCCAAAGTTGGTAACAACCCAGAAGTAGCTGTCATTTGCATGGGAAACTGTCATCGCTCCCGCTCCGATTGCCATGACTGTAAGCACTGCCGCTATTGGGGTAGTGAGGCCCAGACCTGTCATCATGGACCCGCTGTCAACAAAGCTTCCCAGGATACCAGCTGTAGTGGTAATGGCTACCGTGGAGGAACCTTGAGCAGACTTGAGGATAGCGGAGATAATGAAGGGGAAGAAGATGCCGACCATGCTCAAGGCTGCGGCATTCTCCTTCATATATCCCACAAAACCTGCACTGGAGATGACCTTCCCAAGTACACCACCAGCAGCAGTGATGAAGAGAATCGGGCCAACAACCCTGAGTGTCTCAGTAGTCATGACGTTGAATAAACGTATTTTTCCGCTCTGTCCAAGGAGGATGATGCCGAAGATAAGGCCTACAGTCAAGGCGATAATGGGACTTCCAATAAACTTGCTGAAGGTAGCCATGTTGCCGCTCCACCCCATGGCACTGGCAAGCGATCCCAGTGCCATGCAGAGAATCGGGATGAGGATCGGGGCTACGGCCATAAAGCCATTGGGGAGGTCCCCAAAGCCCTTGAGCAGCTCATCATAATCCTGGCTGGTAAGGTCTTCAGTCTCCTCCTCGGCACTCTTGATTCGCTTGCCAATGAAGTTTGCATAGAAGTAGGCGATGAGCAAGGATGGGATCGAGACAACTGCACCCAGCACAATGACCATGAACAGGTTGTCCCCAATTCCCAGAGTTCCCGCTGCTGCAATGGGGCCAGGGGTTGGTGGGATGAACACATGAGAGGTATAGAGTCCGGCTGAGAGAGCCACCGTCATGGCGACTGAGGAGAATTGGGTCTTTTTCCTCAACGCTTTCCTGATTGGGTCGAGGATGACAAACCCACTGTCACAGAAAACGGGAATTGATACGACCCAGCCCATGATCTCCATGGCAAGTTGGGGGCGTTTCTGCCCGACGAGGCGCACCACCATTTCAGCAAGTTTCAAGGCGGCGCCGGTCTTTTCCAGGATGGTCCCGATAAGGGCTCCAAAGATGATGACTATACCGATACTGCTGAATATGCCACTGAAGCCGGAACCAATGGTGCCAGGGATATCCGCCAACGGGATGCCGACAACAATGGCGAGTATGAGTGATACCCCCATAAGTGCCAAAAAAGGATGCACATTCCATTTTGAAATTGCCACAATCATGATTGCGATTGCAATGATGAAGGTAATGATGAGCGCTATTCCAGACATACGATTCTCCTTTAGTATATTTTAGGGGTAGTATATCATGTCTTTTATAGAAATGGTTTTATTTTTAGGCTCTGTTTTAGGCGTGTAGTGAATTGCTACCCAGCAACGGGAAATGGCAATGGTGGCTTATGGAATACTTCCGGATATGTGGAGCACTTGCCGATTGTCTGCATCTTGCCCAGCAACAATGTTTTCAGATCAAGACGGTTTAGACCGGGGTTCTCAGCCTCAAAGCCATTCCAGGCGAGGTAGTTGTCGAGGTATTTCGTCGAGACTCCCCTGAAGGGAGCCAGCAAGCCCTTCAGCCGGCTGTGCAGGTTGTTGATCTTCTGCAGAAGGAACATGGCAAGGGTTGAATACACCATAAAGACAACGCTTGATGATGGAACCGTTGTAGAGAAGACTACAATACTGAACTGCTTGGTAGTCTTCAGGTTACGGTCTGAAGATCTTTACCTTCTGCTCACGTTTGATTCGGTCACGACCATCCTGCAGACTTTCCAGTTCACCGGTAGCCCAGGCTTGGACAACCAAGTTGCCCAATGCTGTTGCTTCCACTGGACCTGCATAGACAGGAAGACCGGTTTCTGTGGCTGCCCATTGGTCGAGAATCTCGTTCTTGCATCCGCCACCAATAATATGCAGGGCTGCAAACTTCTTCCCGATTACGTCCTCCAGATCGCTGATTGCCGTTGCATAAGCCTTGGCAAGTCCCCGATAGATGGCAACCATGTACTGGCCATGGTTGGAAGGAATGGGAAGATCATGCTCCCTGCACCATGCATCAATTCTGTCAGTCATCAGATTATCGTGGCTATTGGGCTTGAGGAACCGGGTATCAGCTGGATCAATGTATCCTTGATAGTCTGCAGCGCGAAGAGTCTCTTCATCAAGCTCTTTCCACTTGATTTCCCGACCTTCTTTCTCCCAATGCCTCACACACTCCTGTTGTATCCACATCCCCATGATATTCTTGAGGAATCGAATACCACCACTGGCAGCCACCTCATTGGTGAAACCACTCTCCATAGCGGCTTGGTCAGTTCGTGGTTCAGGTAGTTCAACTCCCAGAAGTGACCAAGTACCGCTGGAGATGTACAGTGGCGTCCCTCCAGCCTCCGCAGGAACGGCAGCTACCGCACTCGCCGTATCATGAGCAGCACTTGCAATCACGACCACATCAGAGGGGGCCCCCACTTCGTGGGCAACATCCGTGGTCAAGCTTCCCAATACAGTACCACTGTCAATGATTTCCCCGAACAAGGAACGCTCAAAACCCATGTCATCGATCAGATCCCATGCCCATGTTTTTTGCTTTGGGTCATACAACTGCGTGGTGGAAGCGTGGGTACGTTCATTCTTCATGATCCCAGTCAACCAATAGGCAAGCAAGTCCGGTACCGAAAGGTAGTGAGATGCAGCCTTCAAGGCTTTAGGGCGATCACGTTTCATGGCAGCAAGTTGATAGAGGGTATTGAAGGGCTGGAAGGCAATCCCGGTTCTCTCATAGATCCGCATCTTTCCACCCAGCTGCTTCGACACCTGCTCGATCAACCCGTCAGTCCTGCTGTCACGATAGTGATAGCAAAGGGAGACCAAGCCCCCTTTGTCATCAGTGAGCACATAGTCAACGCCCCAGGTGTCGATGCCGATGGAGGATATTTCACTTCCATACTTGGCAAAAGCCTTCTTCAGTCCCACCTTGATCTCGGCGAACAGGCTTTGGATGTTCCAATAGAACTCCCCCAGTATCTGGTCGTTTTGGGTGACAAACCGATGGACGACTTCAAACTCACCGAGGTCCCCGACGAGAACCCGGCCGTTGGAAGCACCTAAGTCGATGGCGATATGCTTCTTCATAATTACTCCTTGATTCGTTTCTTGCAGTTTTCCAAGAGGTAGGCCTCTGCTTCAGCTGACCACAATCCATTGTGCTTATCAACCAGCTTTGCAAGTTCAGCAAACACCTCATTGGTCTTACCCAGTTCAGCAAGATCGGTCAGTGCGGTGAGGGGGAAGTCAAGATGCGTATACATCATCTTCTTTCCACCAGGGATATTTGGGAGGTTGATCACTGCCTCGGGAACTGCGGAGAGCCCTCCGATATGGGTTACCATTGCGGCAGGGTTGATCAACCCCTTTTCCATCAGGTGCAATGACTCCCTCATATCATCGGTATTGCCACCACTGGTACCCACAATGTGGGTGGAAGCGTAGTGCACGTTGTAGAAGTTCATGCTTGCCGTGAAATCTGTTTTGTTGGGGCCGGCGAAAAAGTTCAGACAACCATCCTTGGCGAGGATTGCATCGGCCTGCTCTACCAGCATTCTTACAGGGGCCATAACCAGCACATCATCGTAGCCCTTTCCATCAGTGTACTCCATCAAGGTCGCATTCGGGTCACTGTAGTTCTTGGTATTGACGTAGATCAGCTCAACCCCGTTCTGCTTGGCATCCTCAACGCTGTAGAGGTCCTGCGCACGTTTGAGACGTGCATCATCAATATCGGTAACGACCAGGCGACCGGGCTTGCGATCAGGGTTGTGTACTGCATAGTCGATGGAGGAAAGGCCCATGGGGCCAACCCCGGCAAGAATCGCCATATTGCCGCCCTCGACGATTCCCATCTTGTGCTCATACGAACCACCAGTTGTGTGGTACATTGCGTGGAAGGTACCAACGACACAGGAAACAGGTTCAGCAAGACTTCCGAGGAAGAAGGCCTCCCCATCGTAAGGAAGCAAGCAATCCAGTTCCATTACCTGATGAGGAATCACCACATAGGTTGCATCCCCTCCGATGTACTGGAACGAATATCCAGGAGCATCAAGGGTACCTTGGTAATTCAAAGCTGGCTGGATAGAGAAACGTGAACCAACCTTGAATCTATCCTGCCATTTCTTTCCTACCCCAACGATTTCTCCACAGAACTCATGACCCAGTATGATCGGGTTCTTGTCGACATCATTGGGGACTCTCTTATGGCTTGCACCCTGCTCAGCGGCCTTGTGGTCGCTCATGCAGATACTATTGGTTATCACTTTTGCGAGGATTTCGTCCTCAGCAATCTGGGGAAGTTCAAACTCTTCGAGGCGAAGATCATTCACTCCATACAGACGGATAGCACGTGTTTTCATTTCTATTCTCCTAATTAAGCATGACCTGGCCACCGGTTACGGGAACCGCCTGACCTGTCTCGTAGGTCTGTTCTACTATGTAGAGAAGTGCCTTCATGACGTCCTCTGTGCGACATCCACGATTCATCGGCACCTTCGATTCATAGAACCGTCTTACATCGGCAACACTTTTCGCCCCTGGGACCTTTCCCGCTTCCAGGTACTGAACGAACAACCCTCTCTTCGGGTCCGACCAGAGCGGACCGTCAAGGAAGTTGCCCGGACAGATTGCGTTGACCTTTATGTTATCCTCAACCAGCTCCAGAGCAAAACTCTGTGTAAGTCCGATGGTCCCGAACTTGGCACCTGCATAGGCACCATTCTTGTTGGACCCTTCCAACCCGGACTTGCTGGAGATGGCAATGATATCAGTGAAATACGAGGCACTGGGGATATTCTGCAGGGCCATCAGTCTGGAGGCAAACTTTGTACAGATAAAGAATCCGGTATAGTCAACGTTGGTGACAAACTGGAAATCCTTCAAATCCATCACCTTCACAGAACCGGCACGAAGCACTCCCGCATTGGAAACAAACAGATCCAATCCACCCGTCTCCTCAGCTACCTGGTTCATCATTGCCTCCACACTCGTCTCATCAGTCACATTGACTGTGATCGGTTTGGAAACAGTGATGCAGGCTTCCCAGTTCAGCTCATCACTGAGCTTTCTTGCACCGTCTGCGTTCATATCTGCTATATAGACAAAGGCTCCATGCTCAACAAGGGAGCGAACCATGCCCTCCCCAAATCCCTGTGCACCACCGGTAACCAAGGCGATCTTGTCACGAACCACATCCGCTCGGCTTATTGAAGGGGGAAGTGTTGGGAGTAAACTCACCCCTTCCGCCCTGAAGGCCTCATCATAGTTGGTCCCGAGTCCATACTGCAGGTCCATTCCTGCAATTTCCATTACAGAAGGGAATACCTTTCTCTCTGCAGTGTAGGCATCGAGCAGCTTTTTCCAAGCCACGGAAGCCTCTTCAATGCTGGCAAACTCTTCTGGAGATGGCAAGGAAAGGTCCACCTTCTTGCCAGTGACACGGTGGATGAACAAACCCTTCTGACCATCAAAGGTCAAGCCGCGGAGTACTGGGGGAATCTCAAAGCTGATCTGCTTAGTAAACGTAGTCATCGCTCCTCCTTAGACCTGTTCGTATAGTGAATATGGGTCATGCGTGTCCATCTTTCTTCCCAGAGCTGCATAGTGTGCCAATCTCTTCTCAAGAGAAGAACCAGATAATGGATTATCAGGATGGAACAGGCCAAGCGTATCGTCACAGGAAGATAGCTTCTCATGAGCCACCAGCGCCCAAGCAGCATCAACCAGATGTCTTGCGGTAGGTTCCAATAGCTCAGGGCAGTTCATACTTTGCCTGCTGCTGTTGATATCGACCCCACTGATCTCCATCAGGTTTCTCTCCCTGGCAAGCTTCTGCAAGCGAAGCATCTGCTCCTTGGTATTGCGTGGAGGCATATAGGTAATCGCAGGGAAGCCAATATCCACCAACACGTCCAACAGCTCCTCCAGGAACTCATCCTCAAACTTCTCTGCCTTCTTATCCCCGGTCACACTCTCAGCCACATCCCCAAGATAGGCATAGGCTGCAATGGCACCAATACTGTTGGCAAAGGTGACCACCTCACGAACGTCCAGACACTCTTCCCTGGAAGGCTGAATGAAGAACCGAGGCAGGAAGGTGCTCTTGTAGACTCCCAAGAGATCATACGCATAATGGGGATTGTCCTTGTCCAACAACCAATCCTGCACCTTTCCTGCCAGGGTTAGTCCCAGCTCCTTCTTGAGGAAGTGCACCAGTTTCTCCCCTTTTCCAAACATGGAGATACTCTGGTTTGCCATAGCATAGAGAATGTGCCGTTCGGTAACAGAGCCACCTTGGTCAGCTCTGCTCAGAGGGAGAACATCCCTTTCAAAATCAAGGTCGAAGCCATACGTTCCTACCAGAGCCTGCAAAGCTTCCACTTGTGCCTTGTTTCGTTGGTTTCGAATCGTCTGGACAGGTTTCAAGAACTCCTCGACAGTAGCAATATGCTGTTTAGGAACCCCGTGGACGCACATATAGGCTATTCCGATGCTGTCCGGATTGTTGAGCTTTCTATCCCCCAGAGGAGTGTCGAGAAAACTTGTCCTCAGCTCAAACCCTACCGTACTGGCGATACCGATATTCTGTGCTGCTTCCATCATCTCCCGGGCCGCACCAATACTGTCATGGTCAATACTACCCACAATACCCAGCCCTGCCTTCCAGGCAGCATAGGCTGCTGCAGAAGGCTCATAGGGACTGAATGAATAGGTGGTATGCACATGATTGTTCACCTCTTCTAGCGCGGTTCTCTTAAGAAAGCCACTTTGAATCAGAGAACCAATCTCACTACTCGAGGTGAGTCGAGTGGCAAGATCCCTATCATTGATGCTTTTTTCAAGCTGTTTCAAATCCATGGGCTTTCCTTATCAGACACCGAGTCTGCTTGTCCTGAAGAACTCACCGTCAGTGAAATTGCTCTGGGGGACATAATCGGGAATCGGCAAAATCTGTTCGTGGATGGCGTCCAGTACCGAGTACTCCTGTGCAAAGTAGTACTCTTCCATTTCTGCTGGTGGGGTAATCCAGTTCTTCGATCCGACCACAATTGTCGGAGCATCGAGATAGTCAAAGGCAAGCCTACTGAGGTTGGAGCTTACGGTATGCAGATAACTGCCACGTTCCGAGCTGTCGGTCACGAAGACTGCCCTTCCTGTCTTCTTCACTGATTCAATCAACAACTCATACTTGAGTGGGTTGATCCATCTCAGGTCGATCACCTCTGCCTCAAGACCCTTCTCAGCAAGCTGTTCTGCTGCCTTGATTGCAGTATAGAGAGCGGGGCCAAGAGCAATAATGGTTACATCCTTACCTTCTCTCCTGATTACCGGTTCCCCTTCTGGAATCTCATAGTATCCCTCGGGAACCCCTTCCTTCACGAACATCTCGCCAATTCCATAGAGTTTCTGGCTCTCAAAGAATACTACAGGGTCAGTACCACGGAGCGCATAGTTGAGCATGCCTTTCACATCATACGGTGTTGCAGGATACATTGCCTTCAATCCGGGGACGGAAGCGACCATGCTGGTCCATTCCTGTGAGTGCTGTGCACCATACTTGTTACCAACTGATACACGAAGCACAAGCGGCATCTTCAGGACACCTGCGCTCATTGCCTGCCATTTGGGCATCTGGTTGAATACCTCATCCCCTGCACAACCAAGGAAGTCACAGTACATCAACTCGACAACAGCTCGGCCACCGGCCATCGCATATCCTACTCCACTTCCAACGATTGCCGATTCAGCGATCGGGGTGTTGAAGAAACGGGAAGGAGGAAGCAGTTCTGTGAGACCACGGTAGCAGGCAAATGCTCCACCCCAATCTCGATGATCCTCTCCATAGGCAACCATCGTCGGGTCAATGGAGAAGCGATGGACCATTGCCTCGAAGACAGCATCACGATACTGGTACTGCTTTGCAGCAGGCAGTTCCTTGCCGTTCTCGTCGTAGGCATAGCGACTTCTGCGGGCAATCTGCTTCACCCTTGCATTGTCTTCCAGTTTCTCCAGCAATACCGCTTCGCCATCATCCAGCTTCTCAACACTGCCATTGGAGAACATCACGGACTCAACAAAATGTTCATCCACCATGGGACTGAGTACCGGATCAACGGTAATCTCGAGCGTCTTTCTCATCTTCTCTTCAAGGATCGTATCAAACTGGTCAAGCTCTTCCTGGCTGACCAACTTGTTCTCAATGAGGTAGTTGCCGTAGGCCACGATGGGATCCTGGTTACGGAATGCTTCCAGTTCTTCCTTCGTCCTGTAGGTCATTGCATCACTGGGGCTGTGACCGCTGTAACGGTAGGTGATGGTATCCATGAAAGCTGGACCTTCTCCCTTGAGGAGAATTTCTTTCTTGCGTGAGGTGGCATCTGCCACTGCAAGAGGGTTGAATCCATCAACACGTTCGGTGTGCATGGAGTACTCGTTGATAGCAGAGGCAACCCTTGCAGCAACCTTGTAGCCCATGGTCTCCCCAATTGGCTGACCGCCCATGGCATAGAGGTTGTCAAAACAGTTCAGCATAAAGGGAGGATACCCTGGGTTGTCTTCCCAGAGGGTCTTGTACTGGTCCATGGAGGAAAGCACCAATCCTTCATAGACAGGACCACGTGCAAGCGCTCCATCACCGATATTGGCGATGACGATTCCCTTCTTTCGGTTAATCTTCTTATAGAGTGAAGCTCCTACGGCAATAGTACAGGAACCTCCAACAATTGCATTATTGGGCATGCTTCCAAATGGCTTGAAGAAGGTATGCATCGAACCACCAAGGCCTGCTGAGAATCCGGTCTTCTTTGCATAGATCTCTGCCAATGCACCGTACAGTACAAAGTTTTCTGCAAGGTCACGGACATTTTCCCCAGGGAAGTGCTTCTCTACAATCCTGTAGGTCTCCCCATCCATGAAGGATTCCATGATGGCAAGCAGTTCCTTGTCCTCCATCTTATGGATGGCACTCATGCTCTTGGCAAGAATCTCACCATGGCTACGATGCGAGCCAAAGATCTGATCCTCGGGGCCGAGAACCATTGCCTGCCCGACAGCTGCACTTTCCTGACCGGATGAGAGGTGGGCTGGTCCACGGTGGTTGTATGAAATCCCCTGATACACACCCTCTTTCTTGATGGTATCCAACATGGTTTCAAATTTTCTAATCAAGAGCATGTCATAGTACACACGGATCAAGCGTTCCTTTCCGTATTGCTTGAGCTCATTCTTGATGTTGCTCTTGTACTGGTTAACAGGAATCGAGGGTGTTTCAATAATGAGTGGCTCCCTTAATTTTGCTGGATCAAATGGTATTGTTTTGGACATATCGTTACTCCTTACAGACTATGGTCGAGTGCAAAGCAAGCATCCTTGATAAGCTCGGACACACTCGGATGTGGAAATACTATCTCTTTGACGTCCTGGACCCTGAGCTCTGCTTCAATAAGAGCAGAAGCGCCCCAGATCATCTCGCTGCTGTAGGGTCCCAGCAAATGAACTCCAAGAATGGCACCACTTTCCTGGTGACAGATCACTTTCACCAAGCCGGATGCACGCTTGCCTTGCTCAGCGAGGAAACGACCGTTTGCACGCATCTGCACGGTTTGGCTCTTCACAGGAATGCCTTTCTCCTTGGCTTCCTTTTCTGTGATGCCACAACCCGCTGCCTCGGGATTCGCATAAACAGCCCAGGGAATTGCGTTGTAGCGCATGCGCATCTCTCTTGAGCCGAAGATATTGGAAACGGCAACCTCTGCCATGCGGGATGCACTATGGGCAAGGAGGGAGCGACCATTCACATCTCCAATCGCCCAGATATTGGCAACATTGGTCTGCAGACGGTCATTTACCACTACCCCTTGTCGGTCGATATCCACTCCAAGCTTCTCCAGCCCCTGGGTGTTCGGCCTACGCCCAACACTCATGAGGACCAGTGCTGCTTCAGTGGACTGTTTATTTCCCTTGGCATCGGTATAGAACACCGCTTCCTTGGTAATTTCCTCTACCTTGCAACCAAGGCGGAAGTCCACTTCCTTGAGCTCACGTCTCATCAGCTTGGCGAATTCGCCATCCATCATGGGAAGAATCTCGTCCATCATCTCTATGACGGTGACCTTGGTCCCAATCATGGAGAAAAACGAAGCGAATTCAATGCCGATCACCCCACCACCGATGACAACCAGGGATTTGGGCACTTCCTCGAGGTCCAGGATCTCATTACTGGTGAGCACATGTCCCAATTTTGCTCCAGGGATAGGTGGAACAAAAGCGGAAGAACCGGTGGCGACCATCAGGTATGAACCTTCATAGACTGTTTCCCCAACCTTCACATGATGAGGGTCGATGAATTCAGCTTCACCAAAAACCGTTTCCACCTTGTTCGATTTCATCAGGAACTCGATGCCACTCCTGAGCGTCCTGACCGTATCATTCTTCCAGGTCATTGCGTCAGGTAGGCTGAATGTCACCGAGGCAGCCTCGAGGCCTTGTTTTGCCCCATCAAGTGCATGATGGTAGAGCTTGGCACTGTTCAGAAGGCTCTTGGTGGGGATACACCCCCAGTTTGTACAGACCCCCCCAAGGTGTCCTCTCTCTATGAGCAGGACTCTCTTGCCGAGTGCACCTGCCCTTTCTGCAGCAACATATCCACCAGGACCGCTGCCAACTACAATCAAGTCATAGGTACTCATGTATCCTCCCTACAGTGCCAACAAGAGATCAATGGAGGCAATGTTGTCCATCAATGCCTTCAGGAAGCGTGCAGCATCTGCGCCATCGACTGCCTGGTGGTCCATTGTCAGCGAGAGTCCGATCTTCTCAATAAAGACGATATCCCCATCCTCGTCCTCTACCGGCGTGAGGGTAATGCCGCCAACCCCAAGGATGGCAACCTCAGGTGCGTTGAGCACCGGGGTGAACGCATCAATACCGAAGGCTCCTACATTACTTACCGTAAAGGTTGACCCACTGAGTTCGTCAGGTTGGGCGGTTCCTTCCTTGCACTTCTCGACCAGGGTCTTGGTTTCTTCAGAGAGCTGGCGGAGGCTGAGCATATCACTGTTTCGCACCACCGGGACCAGAAGACCCTTCGGTGTGTCGGTAGCGACGCCAAGATGCACATGGCTAAAGCGCAATATCTTATCCCCAAGGAAGTGTGCATTGAATGCAGGGAACTCCAGCAAGGTCCTGCTGACTGCAAAGAGGATCAGATCGTTGATCGTGACCTTATTCAAACCGAGCTCACTCTTGGCACTCTTGAATCCTGCTCTCAGACGTTTCAGGGCACGTGCATCAGCTTGGGCATGAAGGGTAAGCTGGCATGTGGAGTGAATGGACTCCATCATCCTCCTGGCAGTTACCTTTCTCACTCCCTTCACAGGTATCTCCTGAATCTCTTCAGAGACTTCTCCCATGCGTGATGGGGTAGCAATCGCAGGTTTCACCTGTAGGTCGGAAGAGAGGACCCTACCTCCAATGCCGTTGCCACGTCCTGGAGCCTGGACTCCCTGTTCAAGAGCCTGCTGTCTTGCAACCGGACTGAGAGGCTCGCCAGCCACTGAGGCTACATCACGTTCAATGATGCGACCTTTCGGGCCGGTGGGCTGTACAGAGGAGAGGGGGACTCCCATGGAGGAAGCCAGATTGCGTGCCCTGGGGCTGGAACCCTGAGCCTTGCCGGCCGTAGAGGGGGGAGCAGCTTTTTCAGGTTGTGTGTCCCCAGCTGGTGCTGTTTCCTGTTTCTCTTCCTTTGGTTGCCCTTTATTTGTTTCTGCCTTGGGAAGTTCGACCTTCTCGCCTTCCTCCCCGATTATGACGATGGGAACCATTACTGGAACATCATCCCCTTCCTCATACAGTATGGCCAGTACAACACCTTCAGCAGTCGATTCAACGTCAATGGTTGACTTATCGGTCTCAGCTGAGCATAGGACATCCCCTACAGCAACCTTGTCACCTACTTTGACATTCCATTCCACAATAATGCAGGATTCCACTGAGTTTCCCTGTTTGGGCATCACAACTTGTTGTGCCATGTGTTCACTCCTCTACTTTGCAATAAGGACCTCAACACCCTGCTCCTCGAGCTGGGTGATCAGGTCTGCAGGAAAACCACTGTCTGTGACAATGGTATCTATCTCTGTTACCGGCATGATCCGCACAAACCCACGATTCCCCACTTTTGAGGAATCAACGCACAATACCCGCCGTGTGGCTTGTGCGCACATGCGTTGTACCACCTGTGCATTTTCGATCAAGCTGGTGGTAAGTCCATGTTCCATGGTGAATCCATCCGTACCGAAGAAGGTGGTGGATACATGGTAGTTCTCTATCTGGGAAATGGCAGCAGGCCCGACAAGGGCCTCAGCTTCGCTTCGGTACTCTCCACCCACCAGCGTGACCTGAAGCTGGGTATTCGCCCGTGCATAGGGCAGAATGAGCGTTGAATTGGTAACCACCCGTACATTTCTTTTCCCAAATATGTGCCTGGGAATCAGGGAACAGGTGGAACCATTGGTAATCATGATAAAGTCATTATCCCTTACCAAGGTGGCAGCGAGTTTTGCAATCAGATCTTTTTTTGTGGTATTGGTATCATCACGAACGGCGGCTTGGGGAGCTGAGGCTACCACGACCCTGCCATGGCTTCGTATAACAAGACCTTTGGAATCCAGGTCGCGTAAATCCCCCCTGATGGTAACCGCAGAGACTCCCAGCTCTTCACTGAGCCGAGAAACAGGATACTCTTCACCACTTTTCAGAAGCTGGAGTATGTGTTTTTCCCGAGGGGAAAGCCCTATCATATGATACACTCCTACTTTCTTATCGCTTTCATTACGCTTTCGATTCTATGATAGTATCGCAAACTTATCAAGTGTTTTCGAAAGATATCCGTTAATCCATATGAAAGACTTCCTCCAAGGGAAGCGAGATTGGTGAGTTGTCTTCATTCGTGTCCATAATATCAGCCATATAGGCCCACCACTTCTGGACAACGGGGTTGGAGCCAAGGGCCTGACTCCCCGCGGTTCCCTCTGTTTTCTGAAAAGCAAAGAGCATTCCACTATCCCGGTCAAGGAAGATGGTGTAGTCAGAAACCCCACTTTCCTTGAGAATCGCCTTCAACTCCGGCCAGATTTCATCATGACGCCTCTTGTACTCTTCTTCATTTCCTTTCTTCAACTGCATGACAAATGCTTGTCTCATGGTAATGGCTCTCCTAATTTCATCTCATTTGCTGGAGTCGTAGCTTCCTGTTTGCCTTGTACATATCAAGCAATCGAGGAAGCAGGACCGCAGTAATTAAAAGCAATCCAATAACGATAGTCATCAAGGTCCCACTGAACTTCAGCAAGCCCATGCCGAACTTAAGGTAACCGACCAGCATGGAGCCGATGAAAACACCATACACACTTCCCTTACCTCCTGTGATGGCAACACCACCAAGAACCACCAAGGTGATGATCTCCAAATCCCATCCGGTGGCAATGTTTGAGCGGACAGAGAGAATGCGGCTTGCAAGCAGTATGGACGTGAGACCACAGAAAAATCCGGTAACAGTGAAGTTGATAACCCTCATGGTCTTTACCTTGATACCGGAGAAGCGAGCTGCTTCAGCACTATTCCCAATGGCATACAACCTTCTTCCATACGTTGTCTTATGCAAGATGAAAGCAAAGAGCAATACAAGCACCAGGTAGAGGACGAACTCAAAGGGGATAATGGTACCAGGTATGAATTGCTGACCAAAGAACCCAAAATTCTCCGGGAATTCAGTGCGTGCCTGGTCTCCCAACAAACCAATTGCGATTCCCCTGAATATCGACTGTGTCGCAAGGGTGACCGCGATGGCGGGCATCTCGAGGGCAGTGATCATTACCCCATTGAACAGTCCAGCAAGGGTCCCAACAAGAAGGGCCAGGAATATCAGGGAAGGAATGGAAGCTCCACTTTGAGCAGCATTGCCTACCACATATGCACAAAGGGCGATAATGGACGCAATCGAGATATCAATGTCTCCACACATGATGATGAAGATCATCGGAAGGGCCATGATTGCCTTCTCACTGAATTGGAACGTTGCATTCATCAAATTGAACCAATCCAGGAAGTACGGGGTTCTGATGGTGAAAAAAATGAACACCAGTACAATGATAATGGAGAGCAGGACTTCCCACTGGGTAAAATATTCTATCAACCGGTTCTTGAGCGACATCTCATTGATAAGCCGTGATTTTGCTACCAAATCTCTCTTTTCAGCCATACCTAGCCTCTCCTCTGTGCAAGCAGCTTCTTCGTCTTTCGCTGGTCACTGATGGTGTTGAGCGTCAATGCAATGAGAATGATCAATCCCTGGACGAACGTTTGCCAGAAAACCGACAGGTAGATAACCGGTAATGCGTTGGTGACCACACCAAGGAAAAGCGTACCCAGGACTACCCCAATGATACCACCAGAGCCTCCTGCAAAGTTGACACCACCAAGCACACAGGCTGCTACTGCCTGCATCTCGAACCCAGTTGCCATCTCATTCACTGCAGAAGCATAGCGAGCGGTCCACAGAGCTCCTGCAAGGCCACAGAGCGTACCACTGATAAGGAAGACCACTACCCTGACCCTGCTCTCATTCACTCCTACAAACTTTGCCGCTGTCGGGTTTCCCCCGATCGCATAGACTTCCCGTCCTGTACGGGTATACCTGCTGAAGTAATAGAATACAGCAATGACAATAATTGCAATCCAAAGAAGGTTAGAAATTCCAAGGAAACTATTACGAGGGAAATCTATGTAGGATTTACTCATCTCATGGGCTGTAACCCACGTACCTCCACTGAGGAGAAAGGTAAGCCCGCGATAGATATTCACCGTCCCCAATGTGGTGATGATCGGGGGGATTTTCCCATAAGCAACCAACACACCATTGAAGAGTCCCATCACCATTCCAATACCCATTCCTGCGAGCAACAGGAGCAATGGACTGACTGTAGGATTTGCCTCATTGATCATACCGGTGGCCATACCGGTAAAGGCGATAATGGAACCAACTGAGAGGTCAATCCCGTTTGAGAGGATTACGTAGAACTCACCGATGGCGACAATGGAGAGGATAGCCATGTCATTAAGGATGGTGGAGATGTTCTTCGCAGAGAGAAACTGCGGAGAGCGGATTGAAATCGGCACCAGAAGCACCACCAACAACAAGGTAAGGGTTGCCTCCCTGCGGGCCAATGCTTTCTTTACAAAGGAGGAGAAGGATAGATCAGGCATTGGAGACCTCCATCTGTACAGTTGCGATTGCATACCGCATTACTGACTCTGCTGTCGCTTTTTTCCCATCAAGAATAGCTGTCTGGTACCCTTCATGCATCACGACGATCCGGTCCGACATTCCCAAGATTTCAGGAAGCTCACTACTAATGAGAATAACGGCAACACCCTTGTCCGCCATTTCACAGACGAATTCGTGTACTGCTGCCTTCGTTGCCACATCAATACCCTTGGTAGGTTCATCAAGGATGAGAATCTTCGGGTTTGTCCCAATCCACTTGGCAAGGACGACCTTCTGCTGGGTACCCCCACTGAGTGTCTCAGCATCGACATGGTATCCTGCAGATTTTATCTCCATCTGATCACCATGTTCCTTGACGTAATTCGCCTCAGTTTTTTTCCTGATCACCAGACCTTTCCAGCAGAGATTGGTCAATACCGGTAGGCTGATATTATGGGTCAAGCTCATTTTCAATACCAGACCCTGCCTCTGGCGGTCTTCAGGCACCAAGGCAATCCCTTTTCGCATGCTGTCGATGGGACCTTTGGGCATGAATGGCTTCCCGAGCAGATGCATCGTCCCCTCACTGGCCTTGTCAATTCCGAAGATGGTTCTCACCACCTCACTGCGACCGGCTCC
>NZ_JBFXGH010000004.1:0-48889 GCF_050178175.1 Sphaerochaeta sp. | reverse complement strand
GTACTGGTATTGAGTTCGGATAGATTTGTAGATGGTGCTGCAGCTACTGCGCGCCATTTTGGCATGCCCTCTCTCCTGATTGGAATGGTCATTGTAGGATTTGGTACCAGTGCACCGGAAATGGTGGTCTCCACACTGTCAGCTATGCAAGGAAGTCCAGGTATAGCTCTGGGAAATGCGTATGGGTCCAATATTGCCAATATTGGGCTCATTCTCGGAATAACAGCCATTATAAGCCCAATAACGGTGAGTTCGAAGATCTTGAAAAAAGAGTTGCCTATACTCTCATTGCTTACACTTCTTTCAGTTGCTTTGCTCTATGACTTGAATCTATCTCATTTTGATGCAGCGTTGATCTTGGTACTATTCGCTCTCTTGATATTCTGGAGCATGTACCAAGGATTGAAGGACGGTAAAGACCGACTCGCTGAAGAGATTGATGAAGAAGTTCCAAGCCCATTATCAATGAAACGAGCCGTACTCTATCTGATGTTTGGGCTCTTGTTCTTGATTCTTAGTTCCCGGGTTTTGGTGTGGGGTGCAGTGGAGATTGCGAGATACTTTGGAGTCAGTGATTTGATCATCGGTCTTACCATTGTCGCTATGGGAACCAGTCTTCCCGAACTCGCATCATCGATTCTCGCTGCCCAGAAAGGGGAGCATGATATCGCACTAGGGAATGTCATTGGTTCCAACCTGTTCAATACCACCGCTGTAGTTGGCATATCAGGAGCAATTCATCCATTTGCTGTTGATCCAATGGTTGTTTCAAGAGATATGCTTGTCATGTCACTCCTTACGCTCAGTCTTTTTGTAATCGGGTACCGATTCAAGAAGGATAGGCTAGGCCGTATTAACCGTTTTGAAGGAATTGGCTTATTGCTCTGTTATTTTGGATACACTGCTTACCTGATCCAATCCACGCTCATATAAGACTTTCTTATACCTTCAGCTGTTTTCCATGCTCCAAGGAATAAAGTAGTCGATCAAAGAGTGGGAAGCCTTCCAGTGCATGCTCTACTTCCATGATATAGCGATGGATATCGTAGTCAACTCTTCGGTGAATACACCGAATACTGGTATCCACAATATCCACAAGAGCATAACTAGGTCGAACATCACCATCAAATGAATAGCCGACAGCCCCTGGGTTAATGAATCTGATACCATCACGCTGGAAGTCGGCGGGAATATGTGTATGGGCACTGAAAATCAAGTCCACTTTCTCTTCTGCAAGTTTCTTTGAAAGTCCTGGGGAAAATGGGATATCCTTGGCAATACCTTCATCATCATCATAGGGAGTACCATGACAACAAATGAGCGAGACACCCTCTATCTCCAAGCGTTCCACCGAAGGAAGGCTGGAAAGCTTTTCCTTTGCCTTTTGATGCATCCTGATGGAAGTGTATTTCAGAAGTTTCAGTTTCTGGGAGTCCTGCTCACTCTTTACAGGAAATGCCTTGAGATTCTCCAGGTAAACGTCTGTGTTTCCTTTGATCATGACCAAAGGGTTTTGCTCCATGAGCAGATCGAAACAAAGCTGAGGATCAAGTCCCATAACCACCAAATCGCCTAGGAAAATAACCTGGTCAACTTTGGAGGCCTTGGCATCATTCAATACTGCTTCAAATGCACGGATATTACCATGGATATCACCAAGTACAGCCAATCTCACTGCTGCCACCTCCTAAAAGTGTTGTATGAATTTTACCATAAGCCAAATTTGAATAAAACCACGCAGGCATTCAGTTTTGATCAAATTCTTGCTTTAATACGCTTAATTTTGATACATCACCCAACTTTTCATCAGTAATCCATCGATTATCTTCCCTTTTACAATGGTTTTGATTCAAGAAGAGGAAGTATCATGTTTTGTTGAGCAAGTTGCACACTCTCAAGCCCGCGTTGGCTTAGGTGTGTGTAAAGATTACTCAATTGTTCACTCGTATGACCAATCGTCATTCTCAATACATGCTCATCTACGGTACCACGCAGGAGCGTATTGGCCATATGTCTCAATGAGTGGAAGGTTATATTCCTTTCCTGAAGGTTTCTCTTGTCAAGAACACCACTGCGTACCAACTCCTGTTGGAAACGTTCAGAAAAATAATGGCTTGATACAAACGCCCCATGCTTCTTGCTCCAGAACACCAGGTTATGTGTATGAGAGAATGGATTCTCCAAAGCCAAGGACCTGAGTTCATCACATACAAAAGTAGGGCAGGGTACCATCCTTGTTCTTTTCCCTTTTGGAACCTTCAATCCAGCACGATCTGCATAAGCCTGTGATATGGTGATCATTCCCTCTCCAATTGCTTCCAAACACAATCCACGCAACTCACCAGCACGCATACCGGTGAGGATTGCCAATAGACATGCCAGATAGATTCTTTTTTCACTATGTACTTTTGCATACTGCATGAATGCAGACAACTCTTGTTCACTGAGTATACCTCGCTCACGATGCTGTGCGGCTAGACCATGTATGCTCAATACCACAGCGGATGGAACAAGGCCTCTTCTCTGTGCTTCACGAAGTGCAACGAGTATTGCAGTCATCGCCATATTAATCGTCGTATTACTAATTGCCCTTTCCTGTACCAAGGCCAGTTGCAATCGCTCAAGTTCAGCCAATGTTACTTTCGATAGTAACAGATTCGCGTAAAGGTGGGGGAATACATGATTTTCCAGCAAGTTCAACCTTGTAGCAAGGTAATCGGGAGATATTGACCCGGGATCGAGTATATCTCTTCGTTTAGCGTACTCGCTTTTTTCCCAGGTATAGAAATCCCTAAGATAGCTTACCAGTGTTTGCTCGGTTTTTGCAGAGAAGATAATCCCAGCGTCCAAAGCTTTATAACAGATACGTATGGCTTCATCCCTGCGCCTGATGGGTGCAGTATCAAATATCCCCAAGCGTTTCCTCAGCATCTCCACGCTTATCTTGTTCGTACGTTTTCCAGTCTCCGGATCACGAAACAAAGCGTAGTAATAGGTTCTCTCTCCCCTCAATAGCCTACATAAGGTGAATGGTGCTGGACTGCCCATAGCTGCTCCTTGGATTTATTGTTTGTTCAAACTTTTGTTCAATTTATCAAAATTGTGCATTTTTACATTCACTGTTTAATATTTCTTATTACTTGTTTATATAATACTTTATCATGCTTATATTGTCTATGATAAATTGCTTTACTACTTACTGTGTCACAGTAAGTATCATTTATTACTATATATTTTTATAAATTGTATCTTTATAGCATATGTTACGTATATGAATTTAATAAGATTTTATAAAATTATATTTTAAACTTTAAAATTATAGTTTATATTCTTTAGATTATAAAAATTATATATTAATGCTGTTATTTTTTAATATGATTATATTAATTAGATTAATTCTATCTTTAAATAATTTTAAATATTCCATATTACTAATTCTCATATATTTAAAATATGCATAAATTAATGCATTTAATGTTTCTATACATACATATGATATTTATTATGACAGATTTATGTTTTTTGTTTTTTAAATACAAACGGAGTATCCTACCTACCTGAAGTATTGTGTTATACAGCTGGTAAGTTCTTCTTCATTAAAAGTTGATCCCGAAACAAGAATTTGTGTTCATGTTAAAGGCAACAAAAAACCACCAGGATGCTTGTTCCTGATGGTCAGTGAGGGAATGGGCAGCATTAATATTGTAGTTGTTTCAATTCGCGCCGTGTATCACGGTTCAAATCCCTTTCCTTTACCACGGCACGCTTGTCATGCAACTGTTTACCCCTACATAGGGAGATCTGTACTTTTACAAGATTTCCTTTCAGGTAGATGGAGGTAGGTACCAAGGTGAACCCCTTTTCATCGACTTTCCGCTTCAGTCGCTTTATCTCACCCTTATGGGCAAGAAGCCTGCGATTGCGATTTGGTTCATGATTGTTGATATTGCCATGGGTGTATGGTTGAATGGTAAGACCAACCAGGGTCAGCCCTTGCTTGTCGATTGTCACATAGCTGTCAGAAAAGCTGAAACGCCCATCTCTTATGGATTTCACCTCTGTACCTGCAAGTGATATACCACACTCGAGGTCTTCAATGACCTCATAGTTGAAGTAGGCCTTTTTGTTCTTCTGGAGAAGCTTGAATTTGTTTCTATCTTGTTTCATCTATTCATACCAAGCAACACGGAATCCAATTTGGTCCCCGCAAGCATCACTTTCAATAACACCGACCGTGTGTTCGGTGATTGTATGGGGATCATTCAGGTAACTGCCACCTTTCACAATTGGTTGCATATCAAGAGAGAACGCTTCATGTAAGGCGAGGCTCTCCTGGTAACCGGTTATCCTGGAAAGGGGAATATAGGGCGTCTGTGTAAGTTCCCAGACACCTCCCATAAGCGATACAGGACCGCCACTGATATCTGGAGAAGGGGAGAGAGACTTTGTGTAGTTTAAATCATTCTGCTGAAGGGCGGCAAGACTCCACATTGCCTCAGTGGGAAGGAAAACCTCTTTTCCCGTTTTTTCGCTCAACCAAGCACAGAATGCTTGTGCGGCATGATAACTTACATTGAAAACAGGACGACTTGTAACAAACACCGATGAGATGGTCATACCTTCCAAATATGAATCATCCACCAAACCCTTGCTCATCAACTCATCCTTATTACCCTTTTCCCAATAGGGATTGTCTTCCAGGAATAACGCCCACTGGTACTGGCTGATCTCTGTTGCTCCCAGTACGAAGGAAGGAACAGCCACAGATACCCCGGCTTCATGTATCTCGGGATACTGGGAAACAGTCTCCCTGCCCATGACAAAGGAGGTTGGAGGGTAGGCAAAGCCTGCAAGCTGCAGATCACCATACGAGAGTGATCGCTTTTCAGGGGTAATGGTGGGTACATTGGAAGCGAGGCCCAATCGTGTACCTGCATTGCTGGTATTCATTACTTGTTCAGCAATAGCAAGTAAATCACGGACGGAATCACGCATCTCCACTGTTTCAAGCGCATCCTTGGCCTCAAGAAGCATGGCTTCATTGCTGATGAAACGAAGCGCGGTTTCAATGGTTTCTTGCTTGGTATCCTGGTCAAATCCAAGCGCCTCAAGGTCATGGATCAGATTTGAAAAGAGTGGACGAATGCGGGTAACCTCGTCATAACTGAGAATGGCACTTGCATCTGCGATTTCCTGCAGATTGAATCTATTGATAGCCTTCTTGCCTTCCTCATCCAAGGAAAGTGGAGGAAGTGGCGTTTCCATCGTACGATGAAAAAGCCAGGTCAAAAAGACGGGATGGTCCACCTCTAGCGTATAGGAAGCGTAGGGAATACCACCCTTCATCAATTCGACCTTGTGGTTTCCACTCTCAATAAAATACTGATAACCGGTAACACCAACGTAGGATCCATCAACAACTACTCCGCTCTCACTGAGTTGCCCACGGAATGTGACGTATCGTCCTCCCTTGGTGATCCCCGGGAAGAAGGCAACAAAAAAGATTACCACTGCCAAGATGATGATACTGAGTATCAGGATGAAAACCCCTGGTCTCAGGCCCAGAACATGTGGCAACTGAACCTGATCAACTTCAGGTAGTTCGATTCGTCGTTTCATACACGTTAAGGTATCTTTCCGGTGTTCTCTTGTCAACTGAACCCTATTGTGATAGCTTGCTTCCTATGGAATCATTATTGGATTTTCTTGAAAAACATACGGTGCGCATACTCACTCATCGCAAGGCTGTGAAAGCCTATGAGCTGTCCAAGAAGACAAAGCGTACCTTTATCGGAGAGGTAAAGGGTTGGGCCGATGCCCTGGTATTTGCGGTATTTGCGGTATTACTCATCAACCAATATATCTTCCAACTTTTCGTCATACCATCCCCCTCCATGGTATCAACGCTCAATATTGGGGACCGTGTATTTGTAAGCAAAACCATTTATGGCATTGAAGTGTATCCTGGTGGTCCGAAGATCTTTTCTAAAAACAGACAAGTACAACGTGATGATATCATCACCTTCTACAATCCTGAATATGATTCAAAAGGACCATTCTTTGATGTACTCTCCCAGATCATCTACATGGGCACCTTCTCATTGGTGAACATCGACAAGAATGAGGATGGGTCCATTGCTGAAAGACTCTATGTCAAAAGAGCTATTGGATTTCCCTCCGAGACGATTCGCTTTGTCAATGGTGATGTACAGGTTCGTCCTGCAGGCTTTTCATCGTATATCGATGAAAATTCGTTCAGATCCGATCTCTCTCTGGTAGACGGTCCACATAGAAGTCTTGATGCCTCTTCCTACGAAGGAATTCGAGCATGGGGTAGTCTGTTTGGATACCAGGAAGCTGGTCTGGACCTGTCAGCAAGCCCGGCCTACCTGAAGAGCCAATACGCAAGCGTCCAAGGGGACTCCTATCCCGATGATATGTACGCATTCGAAACTGCCGCAAAGCGAACAAAACACCTGATCAACCCTGCGGATATGCAAGCAAGGAGCGACAGCGCAAAGTATCAAAGCGGAATCTATGTTCCACAGGGCTCCATCCTACCTCTTGGTGACAATCGTGATAACAGCCGTGACGGCAGGTATTTCGGTCCTGTGAAACAGGAAAAAATCAATGGCTCGGTTCGGTTTCGTTTCTGGCCATTCACAAGCATGAAATATCTGGGAGATGCATAGTGCTCACGTTAGGTGCAAGCAACCCAAAAGCCCTCTATCTGCATATTCCTTTTTGCACCACCCGTTGCTCGTATTGTGCATTTTACAGTGAACCAAAACCCTCTTGGAAAGGATTCCAAGAGAGGTACGTTGCCCGTCTTGAGCAAGAAATTACTGATGTGGTGCAAGAGACGGGTGGATTTGAAACGATCTTTATCGGTGGAGGCAATCCAGGTTCCCTTACCTCGGAACAGCTATCCCGCTTGCTTGTTGCAGCAAAGAGCATCCGATGCAGTGAAGTTACCATCGAAATGAATCCTGAGACATTTTCTGAATCATATTTTCCCCTGTTCGAAAAAAAACTTGTCACCCGTTTAAGCATGGGCATCCAGAGCATGGATGATTCAGTGCTTCGTCAACTGGGCAGGAATGCAACGGTAGAGGACAACTTGAGGGCGATTGCCCTTGCCAAGAAAGCCCATGATCTCTACGGTATTGATCTTTCCTTTGATCTGATGGCAGCACTTCCCGGTCAAAGCATCAAGATGGCACTGCAGGATATAGATACCGTGGTATCCCTCAGTGATCCTTCTCATATCAGCCTCTACTGCCTGACCGTAGAGGAGGGAACTGAGCTTGCAAGAAGAGTCTCGCAGCGCGAGCTGAAAGTATGGGATGATGATGGCCAGATGGTATTTTTGCAAAATCTATGGAACCGACTTGGCCGGTTGGGGTATGAGCACTATGAAGTTTCGAACTTTGCAAGAGAAGGACGATATTGCAAACACAACCTTGTGTATTGGAACCTGGATACCTATCTAGGATTGGGAAGCAGCGCTGCTTCATTCCTGCAATCTGAAAGCCATGCATGGCATTACAGCCAGAAGGAAGACCTTCATTCCTTTGCGGAAGGAACCCTGTTCGGTGGGTATGAGAAAGAGTGGCTTGGCAGTGATCAACTGGTCGAAGAATACCTGATGATGGCACTCCGTACAAACCGTGGGATTGAAAAGAACCTTTTCAAAGCACGCTTCTCCCTTGATTTTGATTCACTATTCTCGAAAACTGTTCCACAGCTCGTTCCTCTTTGGTACAAAAATACCCCACATTTATTTGTATTATCACAAGTTGGATGGATGGTTCTTGATGAGATTGTCTTAAGGCTCGCTCTTCAAATTCCGCAACCCCTTGACCGCCACTAGCGCATATGATAGGTTGAATGGGCTATAGATTTCATGATATTTTACTAAATAAGAGGTTCAAATATGTCCGGCCATAGTAAATGGGCTACCATTAAACACAAGAAGGGTGCTGCTGACGCAAAACGCGGCCAGAAGTTCACGAAGCTGATCAAAGAAATTTCCGTTGCTGCCAAGATGGGCGGCCCTGACCCCGATTCCAATGCTCGGCTTCGTACTGCTATTCTCAAGGCTCGTGCAGAGAATATGCCCAAGGACAACATTGACAGGGCGATCAAGAAGGGTTCAGGTGAGCTGGGAAACTCCACCTACTATGAACTGACGTATGAAGGATATGCTGTGGGGGGAGTTGCACTCATAATTGACACCCTAACCGACAACAAGAACCGTACAGCCAGTGATGTTCGTTCCACCCTTACAAAGAATGGTGGTACACTGGGCAACAGCGGATGTGTATCCTACATGTTCCAGACCAAAGGAATTATTACCTACGATTCATCCAAGTATACTGAAGAACAAATTTTTGAAGTGGCATTGGAAAATGGTGCAGATGATGTAACGACTTCCGATGAGGTGATTGAGGTGATTACTACCCCAAGTGACTTTGCAAACGTCCTGGAAGCCATGCAGGCTGCTGGATTTGAGCAAGAAAGTGCTGAGATAGAGAAGGTTGCAGACCAGACGGTCACACTTGACACCGAGAAAGCCCGTAAAGTACTCAAGATCATCGATAAGCTTGAAGAGTTGGAAGATGTCCAGCAAGTTTCTTCCAACCTGGAATTGCCTGATGATTTTGAGGATAGCGACGAAGAATAAGACATGCGAATCCTAGGAATTGATCCAGGATATGCACAGACAGGCTGGGGTGTGGTCGAATCAGACGGGCAGCACAACCGGCCTGTTTCTTTTGGTGTCATCAAGACCAGCACTTCACAACCGGATAGTCAAAGGATACACTTCATAGCGAAGTCGGTTGGACAATTGGCTGAAGACCACCATGTGGATGTTTGTGCCATGGAGGACATCTTTTTTACCAAGAATGTAAGTTCCGCCATCCCGGTTGCGAAGGTGATCGGAGCCTGTATACATCAGATGGGATTGCAAGGACTCCCGGTCAAGTTGTACAGCCCTCCCACCATCAAGACAGTGGTAACGGGTTTTGGAGGTGCGGAAAAACACCAGGTCCAGGAGATGGTTCGTATCTTGCTGGGTTTTGAAACCATTCCCCGTCCTGATCATGCTGCGGATGCCTTAGCTGCCGCAATTTGCTTTGCCGTCTATGATTTTTCAAGAATAAGGATGAAATTGCCATGATCAATGCATTGATTGGAGACATCGTATCCATTGAAGAAGGAACTCTTTTTTTACGGTGTGGCCATATCGAGTATACGCTTTCGGTTTCCAGCCAGACTGCCAGCACGTTCAGCAATCTCTCGCTTGAGGCTCGCAGGGGAGTAAGGGTCATGACCGTTCTGGTTCATCGAGAGGACAGCATGTCACTTTTTGGCTTCTCTGATGCAGATGAGCGGGAAGCTTTTCTTCAGTTGCAGACAGTATCGGGAATCGGGTCAAAACAGGCACTGAAGATCCTCAGTGGTATCAATGTACGGAACCTTGCAGAGGCATTGGATAGTGGGAACCTGAAATTGCTTTCATCTATACCTGGAATTGGTCCGAAAACCGGACAGAAGATGATCCTTGCACTGAGAAATGTGCTGGTATTGGATGAGGATAAAGGGAGAAGCCAAATGGGAACGAGGAAACAGGCACATCACCCATACAGTGATATCATCAATGCGCTTGTCGATATGGGGTATGATCGTCGTCTCGTTGAGGAAACCGTGGAAAAGGTTGCAGAGAACCAGGCTTCTGAGCTCGAGAAGATGAGTCACCATGATGCCGAGGAACATTTGTTTCGTTTGAGCATCAAGTTACTCGGATGACAGGGACGCAATGCATATGGAAACCAATCAACCGGATTTACACGAACTGATACAAAACTCCGTAACCTCTTCTTCCTTCCAGGAAGAGGCGGACAGACAGGAAAATATTCTTCGCCCGAAGTTGTTGAAGGATTTTCAGGGACAACAACGGCTCAAGGATAATCTTGCAGTCTTTGTGCAAGCGGCACGGGAGAGAAAGGAGACCTTGGATCATACCTTCCTCATCGGCCCTCCTGGACTGGGAAAGACCACCCTGGCAAGCATCATCGCCAACGAGATGGGAGCAGAGATCCGAATGACCAGCGCACCTGCATTGGAGAAACCCAAGGATCTTGCAGGGATTCTGACCAATGTCACCGAAGGATCTATTTTCTTTATTGATGAAATTCATCGGCTCAAGCCTGCTCTTGAAGAGATGCTGTATATAGCCATGGAAGATTTCGAGATCGATTGGGTCATCGGCCAAGGGCCAGCAGCCCGTACGATGCGAATACCTCTCCCGAAATTCACCCTGGTAGGTGCCACCACCAAGGCAGGTTCCGTATCCAGTCCTCTCTCTTCACGATTCGGGATTACATGTCATATCGAGTTCTACAATGAGAAGGAATTGGCAAATATCATCAGGCGATCAGCCCAGATCATGCATGTACATATAGAGGAGGAGGCAATCATTCTCCTTGCAAAATGCAGTAGGGGAACACCCCGTATAGCCAATCGTCTCTTGAGAAGATTGCGGGATTTTGCGGCTGTTATGGGGGATGGCCTTGTCACCTCTACCGTGGTAGACCATGGGATGGAACGACTCGGAATCGATACCAATGGGCTCGAGATGCAGGACCGCAACATACTGCGGACCATCATCGAATTTTATGATGGTGGGCCTGTAGGCGCCGAAACCTTAAGTATCAGTGTAGGCGAGGCAATAGAATCCCTCGAGGATTTCTATGAACCATACCTGATCCAGAAAGGGTATCTGAAACGAACACCTCGTGGCCGTATGACCACTAAACTTGCCTATGAATTGCTGGGTATACCCTGTAAAAGGAATATGGATGACAATCAAGGAATTCTCTTTTGACCTACCACCACACCTGATCGCACAAACTCCTGCTGACAAACGAGGGGAGGACCGACTTCTTGTACTGAACCGCAGAGATGGCAGTTTCGTCGATGAACAGATGCATCATTTCGCCTCCTACCTTGAGGAAGGAAGCGTTGTTGTGGTGAATAACAGTAAAGTCAGGAAAGCACGGGTATACGCTACCAGTGATACCGGTAGTACCGTTGAATTTCTCTTTTTGGAGGAAAACCTTGACAACACCTGGCAGTGCATGGTCACCAAGGCAAAGCGTCAGAAAGTAGGAAAGCACTATACATTCCGCAACAAAGAGGGAAACTACAGTCGTAAGGCCTGGATTACCGGAACCGGTGATGACGGGACCAAGACAGTTGCCTTTGATTCCCCGCTGGATGAGCATTTTTTTCGTGAGCTTGGACACGTCCCCCTTCCTCCGTATATCAAACGGGATGACTCCTTTGCTGATGAGAAACGCTATCAGACCATTTATGCAGAAACGGAAGGATCGGTTGCAGCTCCCACTGCAGGGCTTCACTTCACTGAGGATATACTCTCTTCAATACGGAAAAAGGGTTGCATGATTGTCCCCATAACGCTGCATGTCGGACCGGGTACATTCCTTCCAGTCAGGACAGAGCATCTGGATGACCATAAAATGCACTATGAACGGTATGAGATCAGTGAGAAAGCTGCAAACATCATAACCCAAGCGCATAGGGATGGCAGAAAGATAGTAGCTACTGGGACAACCAGTGTGAGGACACTTGAGAGCGCCTTCAACAGCGCAGAGCAACGCCTTGAGAATGGGGAAGGGCGGACAAATCTCTTTATCCGCCCCGGCTACCAATGGAAAGTGGTAGACCAGCTCCTGACCAATTTCCACACCCCTGAATCAACATTGCTGGTCCTCGTCTCTACCTTTGCAGGGAAACCCTTCATCGATAGGGCTTACCAGCATGCCGTGGACAAGGAGTATCGCTTTTTCAGCTATGGGGATGCTATGTTCATCCGCTAGAAGAGAATCTCCTGGATGTTTCTTGCAATCTCCTCCTTCGGGAGAAGCCCATCAAGTCTCACCAATGTTACTCCTTCATCAAGTGTATCAAAGATGCGCTCATAGCTCTCTTTTACCTTTTCGAGAAACTCATGACGCTCAAACAACTCCTCTTGGTCTCCTCTTCCCTTGATTCTTCTCAGGCATTCATCAACTGGAGTATCGATGAAAAATAAGTATTGGGGGGAAGGGAAGGCATTGAGCCTCTGTATCGTCTCGAAATCGCTGTCGATACTCTGGTATGCCAAGGAAGAGTAAAGATAACGGTCACAAATGACCAGCTTCCCCTCATCCAGGTCCCGAATAAGACCATTGACCGGATTATTGAGATGGTCTTCTCGGTCAGCTGCATAGAGCATTGCCAGTGACAAAGGCGTTGTGACAATTTGCTTTCTCAGCACGGAACGGACAAGCCGTCCGATTGGTTTATCGGTCGGTTCGAAGGTCGCACGACAGGGACGGTCATTCTGGTCACAATATTCTGCAAGCAACTGCATCTGGGTAGTAGTACCAGCTCCATCCAATCCCTCGAAAACAATAAAATTCTGCAATACTGAAGGCATATCCATATCTCCTTTCCTATCTCTATGGTACGGTAAATATACCACAAGGTAAATCAGTTTTTTTACGTAATAATGCGGGATAATCTGGAAAATGGAGGTGCCCAAGCCATGCACTATCGGCTATACTTGTACAGAAAGGTGTAAGAGGCGTGCGATATCATACTACGTTGAAGGACATAGCCATCTCTGTACTCGTGCTTGTCAGTTGTGCCATTCTCACCCTATGGGGGATGGTATATCTTGATATGCGCAATCCAAGCCGATATCTTGCCGATTACCTGGTTTCTTCCCTCGAGCAGAGCGGCTCATTTACCTTCTCCGCAACCGGTATAGAACGTACATTCCTCAGGGACCTGACCATTCTCAACCCTTCCTTAGAAAAAGATGAAAAGGTCCTCGCCTCTGCAGAAGAGGGAACCATAAAGGGAGGGATTCCCTTGCTTGTCCAATCTGTCATGCAAGGAAACAAACGTGTGTCTCTCGAACTGCAACAAGTGCAGGTAGAACTCGATGAATCATCTTCCCTCCCACAGCGTGGTGATGAATCATCCGATCTCATCAGCCGCTGGTTGCAGGAGAATACCTTCCAAGTCAATGCAAACTCTTTGGAAGGTTCCTTTAGTACTTCCTCATTCACCGCTGATGTACACCAAGCTGCTTTCAATTTTGAGATGCAGAGAGGAGATAGCCTTCCTTCACTGCAGGCAAGAGCCGGAGGTGTATTGCTCAAGATCGGCAGTACCGATGTTGCTCTGGAGGGAACCATTCTCAATCTCAATAAAGAGGGTACGGTTTCCTTTACCTCATCTCTCTCTACGCTTACTACACAACAAGGGTCTGGCAGCATGGAAAACCTTGTAGCCCAAGGATCCATCACAGGTTTCAATCTTCCAACAGATGTAGGGTTGCTATCCCTCTCTGCAGCAAATGTCGATGCACAACTACCAAGCCTATCCTTTTCAATACCAGAGTTCAATGGTACGGTATCACTGGAACAAGGTAGGCCACAACTTGCAACGCTCTCGTTTGACGAAATGATCATGCGCAGCAATCAGATGGTATTGTATGCCCCAACAACCACACTGCAAGGGACCTGGGGTGAAGGACAACTCTCCCTTGGTGCTGCAACGAAGGAGGGAGAACCGCTTACCTTCATTGTGCAGGATACACTCTCCCTGGACAGTGACAATCTGATTCTTAATGCCCGGTACCAGAGCGAGGGTGGGAATATAGAAGCATCCGTATTGCTCAATCAGGTAACCTACCAACGAGAAGATCTTACAGCTCGCCTGGATTCCGTATCCATTACAGGTGATGCTCTACTGAAAGATGGTGCTCTTGAAAATGTTTCAGCAAGCATGTCCTCCAGTAGTACGTTCTCCCTGCATTCAGAAGGGATAGAAGCTGCTTCCCCGCTCACATCAACAGTTCGTTATGAGAAAGATCGCTCCTCATTGAGCGCATCCCTTACTTTTGAGGAACTGATATCTTCTTTCACCGATGGACCCCTCTATACCCGCCTCTCATACCAAGGGAATGTGCTTGGAAGACAGTTGCAAGGGGAGATCTCTCTTGATGAGCGGTTCAACCTGCTTTCAGTATACAATCTCCCCCTAGAGGATGTCGGCTCTCTCCATATCAGTTCACGTATGGATGAATTCCCTCTCTCATTCCTTTCTCCCACAATCACACGCTATGCGCCATTCTTGCAACCGTATTACGATGAGGCTACAAACCTTACAGGGAATATTTCATTCCAGTCAGAAACGGGGCAGGGGGCTGTCATGCCATTTGACGGCACCCTTGCCATTGACCTTGCGATTCGGCAGATGAAAATCGGAAAGCTTGAGACAGATGCAGGATTCATCTTCCAAGGGTATGTAGAGAAGGATGTGCTCGATGTAGAGGCTTTGACCATCGCTACCAGTGGATACAGACTGGTGTACACAGGGGAAACGGATTTGCACGACTGGCTTCCCAGTGGCCAATTGGATCTTTTCAGGAGCTTTGACGGACAACTGCTTGGAAGTATCAATTTCTTCGAGGAACCACCAAAGCAGTATCGGTTCAAGATGACCACCCCATATGAACAATCCTTCTTCATTGAAGGGATTGTAAGTTCATCCCCGCAAAATCTCCTCATTGGAGATGCCCAGCTTGGAATGTTCGAAACGCTCTATCCTTTCTCGTTCCTTTTGCAGACCAGCACATTACAACTTAGCATCAAGCAAGAAGATGCATTTTCTCTAAGCACGAACCTTGCTCCACCTATTGTGGCTGACGTCACCAGCAATGGACTGACACTCCCCAATCGGGGATTCTTTGCAAATGCCGAGATTTCTGGTGAGACGCAACTGGCATTCAACAATGCTCGCAGCTGGAGCATTGAAAGTGATCTTCTCACGATAGGGAATGTGGCCTTCCAAGGTCACATCTATACACTACAGACACCTGTATCGATAACACAGGAGAACATCACCCTGTCTGAAATCTTACTGACTGATGAACAGGGAACAGAATTGAAGAGTGAACTCTCCTACAGGGGGGCTGATTTCCTTACCTTGGCTACGCAATCCTTCCTCGCGCCATTCAATGCTTCGTTTACCTTGGAGTCCGGTGATGAGAGGAAGATTGCCATCTCCCTGATGGGTGAAGAGCAGCGTATCAGTACCGTGGCCAAGTTTACAGAACTGCCACTCGATAGATTCTCTACAATTGGTGAGGGTATGGTGGTCAATCTGGATATCCTGGGCTATACCGATCTCAAGCAAACCATCAGTGCCGATGGTTTGCTGCGGGTAAGAAAAGGAGAGGGTACATTTTCTACCAAGATTGAGGCAAGTGACACCACACTCAACCTATTTGACTCACAATTCTCACAAGGAGATCTTTCCTATACAGGCAATCTGTTGTTGATCAATGGGAATAAAGCCTTGAGTGAAGGAGCATTCTCCCATATCCGCCATCTCTCCTATAAAGATCAACAGAGCAAAGCC
This sequence comes from Sphaerochaeta sp., assembly GCF_050178175.1. Lineage (GTDB taxonomy): Bacteria > Spirochaetota > Spirochaetia > Sphaerochaetales > Sphaerochaetaceae > Sphaerochaeta. The sequence continues at coordinate 33,385 of NZ_JBFXGH010000004.1, read as the reverse complement.
AACTATACCATGGCACTCGATCTCGGGAAAATGGAAACACTCTTTGATCTTCCTTCAGCACTCGCCCCGATCAGGGAAGGGAGGGCAAAGGCTGTGCTTTCCCTCTCAGACATCCTCTTGTACGGCGAGGGAGGGATTGCTGACGGGGTATATTCACTCTCTCTCGACAATCCAAAACTTTCCATTGAAAGCAATCTCCTCTCATTCAACTATGACCTGTCGACACAACATCTCAAGGGAGCAGCAGATCCAGCATTTGGTATCGGCTTATCTGCCGAAGGCTCTCTTGCAGATGAAGACTTCGGACTCCTCATCGAGGATATACATTTTCCATTGAACCTGCTCAACCGCACATTTCTCAAACCAGTGTTCAGTTTCCTGGACGGCGTAGCAGAAGGGGAAGTATTCGTGGGTGGCAGCAAAGATTCACCACGTCTCTATGGGCAGGTTTCTGTGGATTCGTCCAGAATGAAACTGTTCTGGCTGCCGGAGGATATCATTACCATGAAGAATATCACCGCTGCTTTGGACGGGACACGAGCCGTCACCCCAGATACGCCATTCTTCTCGATCAACACCATTACAGGAAAAACAGTTGAAGGCTACGGCTCCCTTGGAGCCAATTTCGATGGATTGCGTCTACTCAACTACGAAATGCATGCTGACAGTGGCAATGAAATGCTCTATGTATGGATTCCCATGCAAGAATTTGATGTAGATATCCGCACCTATGCAGGAGGCACTTTCCACTTATTTGGTGTGGGTTTTGAGACATGGCTCGATGGAGAGGTAACCATCCAGGACACCTCTATCAGCTTGGGAATCAAGGATCTTCCCTACTGGTATGTGGCAAACAACCTCACGACTATTGATTTCTCGGTGGTTACCGGAAGGAATGTCTCCTTCTTCTATCCAAATACGCCCAATCCATTCATCAAGGCAACCATTACGGAGAACCAGAACATCAATTTTACCTACGATCATACTACCGATGAATTTGTGATCGACGGGAATCTATCGTTCAGGAGTGGAGAGTTCTACTACTTCCAGAAAAACTTCTTTATCACTGAGGGATCACTCTCACTTCATACTGATGCACTCTCCGGGCAGAACACCATCCAGCCAACCGTCAATCTAAGAGCAAAATTGACAGATTTTGATGCACAGGGGAACAGGGTTGATATCTTCCTGGTACTCCGTGAGTCAAGCCTTACCAACATCAACCCACGATTCGAATCGACACCACCGAAGGATATGAACGAGATACTCGAGATCCTTGGCCAGTCAATCCTGCCCACCGGAGCGTATGGACAGGTCAACCTCTACAGTGTTGCTAGTCTTGCTGCAGCAGCCACAGACGTTGCGGAACGGCTGGGATATCTGCAGACCAGTCAATCAACCTTGCTTACCGATTCAATCCGCATCTCTTTGGGGCTTGATATGTTCTCCATCCGAAGCAACATCCTGCAGAATATCCTCATCGATGCTCTTCCGGGTGGAAGCTTGGCCAACCTCAGTCCTCTTGCAAGATATCTGAACAATACCACCATATTCATGGGTAAGTACGTAGGTGAGCAGTTATTCCTGCAAGCATTGGTCCACCTTACTGCCACAGATGGAACAAAAGCCACCAGAACGTTCATATCCCCTGATCTTTCACTTGACCTAGAGCTGTCACTTGACTGGCAGAATCCCATAGGGACATTCTCCTTCTTTACCCAACCCAATGAGTTGTCGTTCGTCAATATTTTAGATACCATTGGGTTTAGTGTAACCAGAAGGTTTGTTCTGCGTTAAACAAGCATATACGAGGAGTTATCATGAACATGCGGAAATCACGCCGTTTCTTTTGCACAATCCTTATCATTCTTTTTTCCCTTTCCCTGCTGAGTGCCGCTGAAGAGACCCCATGGTACATAGGCAAAAGAATTGCGTCTTTCTCCAATACAGGATTACAAAATGTAGATGAAAGCACAATCTTGGATATTCAATATGCATACTTGGATAAACCTTTTACTGATGAGTTGTTCAATGAATTGCAAGGAGAGCTCTATGCGCTGGATTATTTTTCGTATTTTCTTGCTGAAGCACAACGAACAGGGGAGGGAAACAACGAACTTGAAATCGTCATGGATTTTTATGAATTGCCCTATATCAACCAGGTCACGATTGAAGGCAATACGGGAATAAAGACGAAGAATATCGAGGAAGTTATCCTCTGTGGGGAAGGCACATTCCTGCAGGAGCAGAATATTGAACGCTCCAAGGAAGAGATCAGAAAGCTTTATGAAGAGAAAGGATATGCCGATGCAGAGATTACATCTTCGTATGAGATTGATGAAACCACAAATACAGTGAGCCTGGTGTTCACCATTGAAGAGAGCAAGCAGAAGAGAATTGGCGAGATTACCTTTGAGGGCAATGCAACGTTTTCAAGTGATCAACTTGAGAAACAACTTTCATCAAAGACCATCAGTTACTTCAACAGCGGCTACTACAACCCATCAACCATCGAGACCGACAAACAGAACCTTATCGCATTCTACCAGAGTAATGGTTTTATCGATGCTGCCATCTCAGATGTGAGAACAGAAGATATCAGCAGAGAGGACGATGAATATACGCGACTAAGGGTCATCTACCAGATTGAGGAAGGGGAACAGTGGAAATTTGGTGGTATCAAGGTGGAAGGGAATACGGTATTCAGTGATGAACAGTTCCAGGACCTTATCAGCATGAGAGAAGGTGCTGTCCTCGATATCACCCGTGTCCAGAAAGAGATAGAGGCAGTGACTGACCTATATTGGAACAATGGCTACATCTTCAACCTCATTTCAAGTGATATGGTACGTGATGAAGAGAACAAGGTCATCACCTTCATCCTCACTGTACAGGAAAACCAACAGGCCATTGTGGAAGATATCCGTATCGAGGGTCTTACCAAGACAAAACCGTATGTGTTTGAACGCGAATTGACGTTTAGTCGCGGCGATATATTCAGCAAGGAAGCCTTGATCCGCAGCGCACAAAACATCTACAACACCCTGATTGTCACCGATGTCCAGTTTGACATTATCAATGGCAGTAAAGAAGGCACCGTTATTCCTGTGTACACCGTCGTTGAAGGGAACCAGATGGATATCCAGTTCGGAGCCACCTTCGGTGGAAACGTTGATGGATTCCCTGTTTCAGGATTCCTCCAATGGTCCGACAAGAACCTGGGAGGAACCGGCCGGGACCTTGCAATCACCACCAACCTGAGTCCTGACACCCAGAATTTCTCCATATCTTTTACTGATGGATGGTTCAAGGATTACCGTTGGTCGAATGGCTTGAGTTTCAACTTTGAGAGAAGCAAGAAGCAGGGTGTCCTGCAACGGGGAATTGGTAGTGATTACTATACTGGTCATGATGTTGCCATATTGGAGGATAATGCATATCCCCTTGGATATGACAGTTATCTCAGCTACTTGGCAGCAGACAAGGCACTTCCTGCCAACTCCGATCTGATGAGTTATCTGTACTACCGGATATCCTTTGGGTATAATACCGGTTATACCTTCATGTTCCGTCCTGGTTCACTCACGGTAGGAGGAGGGCTTTCCATCGGGCTTAATTATGCTGACTATAACCATTCGGTCTACGACCCTTATGAACGCTTGATCAAGTTATATGGCGATAGTTGGAAGTTCAGCAACAGACTCAGCCTTTCCTTTGCATGGGATGGCCGTGACCGGATCGAGAATACCAGCAAGGGATACTACCTCAGCCAGAACTTCACCTATGCCGGTGGTATTCTTGGTGGTCTTTCCAACTACATCAAGACCTCCTCATCTGCAAGTGGGTATGTGACGCTCTTCTCGTTTGAACTTGCAGAGAAGGATGCCAATGTCGTGTTGGGTGCTACCACCACTGTCAGTGCAATGCTACCCCAGTACTATGACTATAATAGTAGATTTGATACGGGAGAAACACAGAAATGGGATTGGTACGATGCAAAACAAGGTGCCACCCGCTATGAGATGCTCTATATCGATGGTATGAATACCGGTCGTGGTTTCTCCGTTATCTTTGACCAGGCATACCTGTGGGACAACCAGGTTTCTATCAGCTGGCCTCTTGCCCACAATGTACTCTCAGCGGAGATCTATGGCAGTGCTACGGGTGTGAGTGCCGATTTGCAGAACATCGCTCCATCTTCACTTGCTTGGTACTACTCCATGGGAGCAGGAATCAAACTGAAAGTACCCGGATTCCCATTGGGATTGTATCTGGTGAAAAACGCAAGTTATATTGATGATACCTTTGCATGGGATGGAGGAACCATCTTCAGGGGGAGCAGTGACGACAGTGGCTTGAAACTGGTACTTGCGATCACCACAACACTGTATTGAGTATGAGTGAAAAAGAAACTTTGACGCCCATGATGGTCCAGTACCATCAGATCAAAGAGCAACACCAAGGGGAAGTACTGTTCTTCCGCCTTGGTGATTTCTATGAGATGTTTGAGGATGATGCCCGGGAAGTTTCCCGCCTCCTCAACCTAACCCTCACCAAGCGCAATGGCCAGCCGATGTGCGGTATTCCGTATCATGCTGCAAAAACCTATATCAAACGGTTGCTGGAAGCAGGACGGAAGATTGCCATCTGTGAGCAGACCAGCCTCAACCAGGAAGGTGGGAAAAAGCTGGCAACCCGTGAGGTCGTACAGGTCATCACACCTGCAACAGTCATTGAAGATGACTATCTTGATGCAGAACAATCCAGTTATGTCTTGAGCATCTCATTCCAGAAACAGGGTATTTCTGTCAGCTATGCAGATATCACCACAGGTGAGTTCTCATTACGGACTCTCGGGAAAGATCCTCACTATGGTTCACTGCTTGCTGTATTGGAACAAGTTCGGCCCAGGGAACTCTTGGTAAATGAGGATGATTATTTTCTCTACCAGGACTACCAGGATTTGCTAGCCTCTCAGCAAGCAATGGTAAGCAAGCTTCCGCCTTGGAGATTTTCCATTGCTGATGGATACAGTTTGCTCTGCAGCCATATAGGAAGTACGAGCCTGAAAGCCTTTTCACTGGAAGAAAAGGACCATCGCTTATCCAGTGCTGGGGCCCTGCTCTGGTATTTGAGAGAGACAGCAAAGACAAGCTTGAATCAGATTGACTCATATACAGTGGTTGAAGAGACACAATTTCTGCATATTGATGAGGCAAGCCGAAAAAGTCTTGAGCTGGTAAGCAATACCAATGATGGAAGTGAGAAATTCACGCTTTTCTCGGCAATCAATGCCACCCTCACCAGTATGGGTACCCGTCGGTTGAAAAACTGGATCACACAAGCCTTGACAGATATCGACCAGATTCTCTTTCGCCAGAGATGGGTTGAGATGCTTTTCCTGGACCGTGATGAACTGGGCAGGGTCAGGTCGATCCTGAAACAAGTATTGGATATCCAGCGCCTGACTTCCCGCATTGCCATGAATAGGCAGGTTCCCAGGGACCTGACAGGAATTGCCCAGACCATTTCAGCCTTTTTCCAATTGGTTGACCAACGCTACCAGGATCTTCTCCCTTCCAAGCTGGATGAGACGCAGCTTAAAATGTTGCTCCAGCTTGCAAGTGAAATACAGGAAGCCATCAATGACCAGTGGCAGGGTCCCTTTGAGGAAGGAAAGGTGATCCGTAAAGGGTTTGATACACAACTGGATGCACTCAGAGGTACCAAATCGGGGGGTAATGCGTTGCTGGACTCCTACCTCAGGCAACTGAAGGAAGAGACGGGAATCCCTACAATAAAGCTCTCTTCCAATAAGATCCTTGGCCACTATATAGAGGTTACCAAAACCCATGCCCCAAAGGTTCCCTCCACCTTCTACCGCAAGCAAACATTGGTGAATGCAGAGAGGTTCACCAGTGATGAATTGATCAAACTGGAACAACAAATCCTTGAAAGTGCCGCTTTGGCCGAAGAGAGGGAGAAGGAAGTCTACGAGACATTGGTATCCAAGACCAGGGACTTACAACAGATTCTACTCTCCATCAGTGGATTCCTCAGTGACCTGGATTGTTTGCAGAGTTTTGCAAGTACGGCAATCACGCACCAATATACCAAGCCGAGCTTTACAGACGAGGATGTGCTAATCCTGGAAGGGGCAAGACATCCAGTGGTAGAACAGCATCTCACCCCTGGTGGTTTTGTCGCCAATGACCTGACGATCAGAAGTACCGGAAAACGGTTCTGTTTGATTACAGGACCGAATATGGCAGGCAAGTCAACTTTCCTCAGGCAGAGCGCGTTGCTGGTTCTCCTGGCGCAGATCGGTAGTTTTGTCCCTGCAACGAAAGCAAAGCTTGGCCTCGTCGATCGTCTCTACTGCAGGGTAGGAGCGAGTGACAATCTTGCCCGTGGAGAGTCCACCTTCCTTGTCGAGATGCAGGAAGCAGCCCACATTCTGAGAACAGCGACCAGGCATTCTCTTGTGATCGTAGATGAACTGGGCAGGGGTACCAGCACCCAGGATGGAATGTCGATTGCGTATGCCATGATGCAGAAACTCCTGTCCATGGATTGCAAGACACTGTTTGCAACCCACTACCATGAGCTTGCCCGAATTGATACCAGCGCCATCCAGCTCTTGACGTTGCAGGTAAGCGAGATGGGCGGGGAGGTAAAGTTCATGAGGAGGGTCATTGAGGGAATTGCAAACAGTTCCTATGGGTTGAACGTTGCAAGAATGGCAGGGGTCGGCCGTGATGTCATACGCCAAGCCCGACAATTCCAGAAGCAGCACTTTGCGGAGTATGATTTCTCTGCAATGCAACCTGATCTGTTCAGTGCAGCTGCTGAACAGGAAGAACTTCCCAATAGTGATCTTGATGCGAATGAAAGAGAAGTCATCGATGCTTTGGAGTCATTCAGCATAGACCGTTCATCACCCTTGGAGGCCCTTCTGTTGTTGAAGGATTTACAGGAGAAATTGCAAGCAAGATAATCACAGATTCTTCTTAAGGAACATGTGGTGCCATCTATGCAAGAAACTTTCTGATACAATACTCTGCCCAACATGTGAGGAAGCCATTCGGAGGGCAGGGTATGATTTCCTGTTCACACATCGCTGTCCAGTCTGTGGACAACCGGTTCTTGATGCTACCTATGCCTGTCCATTCTGCAGCAAAGGAATACTCTCCTATGGCCCATACGGAAAAACTCTTGCCTCTTTGATCAGACACTTTAAATTCGGGGGAGAACGGTCGCTGACACCTCTCTTGTCTGGGTTATATATACCACTTCTGAAAAGGGTGACCTCTCCGATCATTATTCCCATACCTTGCTCAAGGGAAGGGTACAGGAGAAGGGGTTTTGACCAAAGTGAGGTTATTGCCTCCTATCTTGCTAGAAAGGAGGGTTATGCCTGTCTTTCTCTTTTCAACCGACATAAGGGAATGCAACACAAATATCTTTCAAAGGAGCAACGCCTGGGTGAACAAGGTATACAATTGACACATTCCAAGAAAAAACACCACCAATTTCTCCATTTTCTGTCAGCAGGGTATACCGCCATTCTCCTTGATGATGTCAAAACAACTGGAGCTACCTCACGAAGGGCAAGTGAACTGCTGGAGTCTCATTTTGGGTGCAAAGCAAAGATAATGGTACTTGCCGATGTCTAGGCAATATGCATCGTTGACAAAAATCCTCGTTATCGATAGTATTCTAGAAGGATTAGTTGTTTATTGGGGATCGCCAACCGGTGCATCCCTTTTTTATGAATTTTTTCAGGAGCAATATGATACAGAAAGGAATAGAAGAAACACCTTTGTTTCGTGAGTACGAACCTCTTCTGAGTGCAATGGGCATAACATTGGTGGACATCAATGAGATAGACCGCGGAAGCAGTGTCTTGGTTACCATCGTAATCATGGCAAAGGAAGAGGAAGTAAATGTCGACCACTGTGCGAAGGTATACCGATTGGTATATCCACGAATGGAACTGACATTGGGTGAGCGTGATCTGCAACTCGAGGTAACCACCCCAGGCCTTCAACGCACAATCAAGGATAGCTATGAGTTCAGCTTGTTTACCGGCAAGCGAGTACGGGTTTATGATATAAGCAAGACGGCATGGGTAAGTGGTATCATCAAAACATGTGATGACCATTCACTTACGCTTGACGAGGTATTTATTGAGGATGGAAAAGAGATGATCGCAACAATGGTTGTGGAGTTGGCTTCTATCCAGAAGGCTAAACTCGACTATAGATGGGAGGACAATTCACATGGCAACTGAAATTGGTGACGCTATCAGAAGTATGGTAGCGGAAAAGAATATTTCCGAGGAGCTGGTTATCAGCACCATCGAGGACATACTCCGTGCTGCGTACAAACGTAAATTCGGTACCGATGAGAATGCCGTCATAGAGTTCAATGAAGATTATACCAGCGTTGAGCTTGCAAGCAGACGCCAGATTGTCGATGATGACGAATGGTACAATGAGGTGACTGAGATTCCTCTCAGCGAAGCAAAAGAAATCCACGAGGATTGTGAGATTGGTGACGAGTTGCTCATTCCCGTCGACCTCAAGGAATTTGACCGTATCAGTGTACAGAGTGCAAAACAACGTGCCCATCAGAGCTTTCGAGATATCCAGAAGGATACGCTGTACAGTGAATTCAAGGCAAAAGAAGGTCAGTTGATCATCGGTTATTATAGGAGACAAGCTCCAAATGGTGACATCTATGTCGATATCGGAAGCACGGAAGGCCTTCTTCCCAGGAGATACCAATCCAGCAGGGAAAGCTACCAGAGCAATGACAAGATCAAATGCTATGTTGAGAGTGTAGAAAAAGCTGAGCGTGGAGTTCGGGTCATCCTTTCAAGGACAAGTAGTGAATTGATCCGCAAGCTCTTCGAGGTTGAAATACCGGAAATTGCTCAGAACCAGATTGATATAATCAAGATTGTTCGTGAAGCCGGATACCGCACAAAGGTGGCCGTTGCATCACGTAATGACGATATCGACCCTGTCGGTGCCTGTGTTGGGTTGAAGGGAAATCGAATCCAGACTATCATGAGTGAGATAGAGGGTGAGAAGATTGATATTCTTCGCTACGATCCCAACCCGATCAACTATATCCGCAATGCACTCTCCCCAGCGCAGGTGAAGGATGTAGTGGTTCTTGACAAGAATATCTATCATGCAGTCGCCATTGTTGAAGACAGCCAACTCTCATTGGCCATTGGTAAGCAGGGCTTGAATGTTCGTCTGGCCAACAAGTTGGTCGACTGGATGATTGATGTGAAGACCCAGGCGCAGTTTGATGAGATGGATATCGCCAAGGAAGCCCGATCAAAAGCTGAAAGCATCTTCCTTGATGAGCACGAGTACTATGGTGAGGAGCTTGTTGCCAAGGGTGATGAGGAAGTACTTGTTGGTCAGGAAGTGGAGGTTGTTTCTGATGAGAGCTTTGTTGATGAGGATGAGATTGCCCTCACTGAACTTCCTTTGGATGAGATGTTGCTGAAGAAACTCCATTTCCACGACGTGTATAGTGTTGAGGAGTTCATCAATCTCAGCGAAGAGGATCTCGCAAGCTTCAGTGATTTGAGCGAGGAAGAGATTATTGCAATCAAGGATACCATCAATGAGTACGTTGATATCGTTGAAGATGAAGAGGAAGCTGAGACTGAGTACGTCTGTCCCAATTGTGGTTCCCCCATCACAGAGGATATGAATGTGTGCCCCAACTGTGGTACAGGTCTGGTATTTGAGGTAGAGTAAATTATAGAGGAAATGATGTCGGAAGAGAATAACAAGCCAAAAGCAACGTTGATCAAACATGTTGTGAATCCTACGGAACACAACAAAGAGCAGAAGAGTCCCGCCATAGAACCTGAGTCCATGCCAAAGGCTCCCGCTGAAAAGCGGAGGGTGGTAGTGGTAAAGAAAAAGGTTGTCGTGGTGAAGCCTCAGGCTCGCAAGGAGGCTGAAAAGCCCGAGAAAGAGAAGCAGGAAGGCAAGAAGACCCCCAAGGATGAAGGCAGCAAGGAAGCAACTGAAAAGAAGAAGACAGCTTCTGATGGCCACACAAGCAGTGTGGTACGAAAGACCCATCGTCACAGCGGGACAGAGAACCTATCCGCTTCTCCCTTGCATAACGGTCCGGTCGTCATCAGACCAACCAATCTGCCACCGGTTCCCAACCAGGGATTGACGGTCAAGGATCATAAGAAGTTGCAGGATGAAAATCCTGGTGGCATCCCTTCCAAAGAGAGTCCGGTCCCCAGTTCAGGCCCACGTGTAGCCGGTATGGTTGGTGGACGTCCAGCTCCTGGGACCAGACCACCCTACCGCCCCAACAACAACAGGGGTGGATATCAGGGCCAGGACAATCGTGGCCCAGCTAGACCTGCTGGAGCAGGTGGGTATCAGGGCCAGGACAATCGTGGCCCAGCTAGACCTGCTGGAGCAGGTGGGTATCAGGGCCAGGACAATCGTGGCCCAGCTAGACCTGCTGGAGCAGGTGGGTATCAGGGCCAGGATAACCGTGGGCCAGCCAGACCTGGTGGATACAGGCCTAATACGAATGGTCCGGCAAGGGGTGGCGCCCCATTCCAACGCAGTGGTGGTTTCAGAGCACCTGGCGGTCCCCGTCCTCCCTTTGGTGGACCTCAAGGTGGCGGAGGAAATCGACCTCCCATGCAGGATCAGGATATGGCTCCTGTAAACCAGCGTACCAACAAGAAAAGCTTCAAAAAGAAGAATAACGCTACGTATAAGAAACGGAATGCTGAAGAAGAGAAGGAATTCCAGATTCAGAGACGCAAGCAACAGGCAGCAGCCAAACTTGCAGCAGTACCCAAGTCCATTGACATGATGGAGGTCATTACGGTAAGTGACCTTGCCAAGAAAATGAACTTGAAAGCTGGTGAGATCATAGCAAAGCTTCTCAAGATGGGTATGATGGTTACCATCAACCAACAAATTGATCACGAAACGGCTGAGATCATTTGTAGCGAATATAACTGTCAGGTAAATCTGGTCTCACTCTACGATGAAACCTTGATCGTAAGTGATCCTGACAAGGATGAGGACCTGATTGACCGTGCACCAATTGTGACGGTCATGGGACACGTTGACCATGGTAAGACCAAATTGCTTGATGCAATTCGTTCCACCAAGGTAGCCGAAGGTGAGTATGGTGGGATTACCCAGCACATCGGAGCCTACAAGGTCAATCTTCCTGGAAAGGGTGAGGTTGTCTTCCTCGATACTCCTGGACACGCCGCATTCTCCATGATGCGTGCCCGCGGAGCGCAGGTTACGGACATTGTCATCCTGGTGGTAGCCGCCAATGATGGAGTGATGCCACAAACCCGTGAAGCCATCGACCACGCTCGTGCCGCCAATGTTCCCATTATAGTCGCAATCAACAAGTGTGACCTGCCTGAGGCAAAGCCTGAGCGCGTCATGCAACAGCTCTCTGACCTTGGTCTGATGCCTGAGGCATGGGGTGGACAGACACTGTATTGTGAGATTTCTGCTCTGAAGAAGACCGGTATCGACGAATTGCTTGATACCATCCTCCTTGAAGCTGAAATGCTCGAGCTGAAAGTCAATGCAAATTGCAGGGCTGAAGGCAAGATCATTGAAAGCAGAATCGACCAGGGTAGGGGTATTGTTGCCTCCGTCTTGATCCAACGTGGTACACTGAGACAGGGGGATCACTATGTTGCCGGTATTTACCCAGGCCGTGTTAGAGCCATGTTTGATGACAAGGGGAACAAGATTGAGGTGGCTGGTCCTTCCACTCCTGTTGAGATCATCGGTCTCTCGGATATCCCGGGAGCAGGCGATCCGTTCCAAGTTACCGAAGATGAGAGACAGGCCCGTCAGGTTGGTAACAAACGACAGGAGCTTGAGAGAATCGGGGATAGCCGTAATGTGAAGAAGGTTACCCTGGACAACCTCTACACCAAGATCAAGGAAGGAGCCATCCAGGAGTTCAATGTCATCATCAAGGGTGATGTACAAGGATCTGTTGAAGCCTTGCAGGGTGCACTGCAGAAACTCTCCAATGATGAGATCCATCTCAATGTAATCCGTGCAAGTGCCGGTGCAATCATTGAAAGTGATGTTACCTTGGCCAGTGCATCTGATGCATTGATTATCGGGTTCAATGTACGCCCGACTCCAAGGGCCCAGGTCCTTGCTGACCAAGAGAAGATCGAGATCCGTAAATACAACATCATCTATGATGTGGTAGACGATATCAGGAGTGCTATGGAAGGCATGCTCAGTCCTGAGGTACGTGAGGTAGAGATTGGTACTGTTGAGGTCCGTGATACCTTTAAGGTACCCAGAATTGGAACGATTGCCGGATGTATGGTTACCAGTGGAAAGGTCAAGAGGAATGCCTATGCAAGGGTCTTCCGCGAAGATATCCAGCTCACTTCCGACAAAGTCAAGATTTCGAGCTTGAAGCGATTCAAGGATGATGCGAAGGAAGTCGCAGAAGGCTTTGAATGTGGTATTGGACTGGAAAATTTCAACGAGTTGCATGTTGGAGATATCCTTGAGATCATAGAGACCGAGGAAATCGCCCGCAAGTTGGTAGCAAAAAGTGAATAACAACCATGAGTGAATATAGCCAGAAGCGAATAGAAGCAAAACTCTCTGAGGCGATCAGCATGCTGATCGTCAAAGGGGAGGTGAAAAATCCCCTGGTCAGCACCCTTTGCTCGGTTAGCAAGGTGGAGCTCTCCCAGGACAATGCCTATGCGACCGTCTTCATCTCCTCTGTTCTTGATGACAAGAGCCTTGAGGAGAGTGTTGCCGGATTGCAGAAGGCAAGTGGATTCATTCAGAAACGTGTAGGGGCATTCCTGAAAACCCGGAATACTCCTGTATTGCGATTCAAGGCGGACATCTCTCTGAAAGAAGGACAAAAGATCAATGCCTTGATAGATTCATTGGTGGAAGATGGGAAAGAACGCTAGTATTCTCCTCATCAACAAGAAACGGGGACTGACAAGTTTTACGAGTCTCAACGATATCAAGCGTACCATAGACCCAAAAGTAGGGCATGCTGGTACGCTTGATAAGTTTGCAGAGGGACTCTTGATTGTGTTGACAGGCAGCATGACCAAACTGAACATCCTGTTTTCCCAGATGGACAAGCAGTATCGTGCGCACATCCAGTTTGGAAGTGAGACCGACACCCTCGACCCGGAAGGGGAGGTGATAGCAGAATCGGCTATTCCATCCTATGAAACGATTTTGCAAGCCATTCCCCTGTTTGTGGGAGAAGGTGAGCAGGAACCCCCTGCCTATAGTGCCTTGCATATCAATGGGAAACGGGCGAGTAAGCTAGTCAGGCAGGGCAAGCAGGTGACCATGCAAAAACGACCGATCACCATTTATGCATTTACCCCAATCAGCTATGAGGCTGGTGTCCTTGTTGCAGATATCCATGTATCAAAAGGCACCTATATCCGAAGTATTGCCAGGGATTTGGGAAAAGTGTGTGGGAGCAGGGCTCACCTCACCGCATTGACACGAACAAGCATTGGGCCGTTTTCCCTTGATGAAGCGGTTGATGCAAAACAAACAGAAGACCTTGTATCCTCCATGCAGTATACTGATGCATATCTGAAAAGACTGGATACCATCAGTATATTTGAAATACCTGATTCAGAATTGTTTCGTGTCGCCAATGGGGGGTATCCCCATAGGATGACATGTATCAGGGAGGGTAGGGATGCAGTCTTTGGTGCCTTGTACAGCAAGGATGGTATCCTACGGGCCGTATCAAATATCGAAGAAAATCGTCTGATTGCCCAGATACACCCGTTTTCAGGGGGGAAACAGTATGAAACGGTATGATTTCATGCATCTTTCAGCACATCCGGTCCTCTGGCAGGTACCCATGGTCATCTCCATCGGTGTATTCGATGGACTTCACCGGGGCCACTTGACCATTCTGGACCGTATGATCACTCTAGCCAAGGAAAATGAGTGGGAGAGTATGGTGATTACCTTCGACAAGAATCCCAAGATGGCAACGAAAAGCCAACCATACCATTCCAAGCTCACCACTGAAGGCCAAATGCAGGAAATCCTTGCCAATCTTGGTGTTAACCATATGGTAGTCATTGACTTTTCTGCTGATTTCAGTAAACTCACAGCTGAGGAGTTCCTAACTTTGGTTTGTGCTTTTTGCCAAGTCAAGGCGATGGTTGTCGGAGAAGATTTCCGCTGCGGTGCCCCGGCGTCAAGTGCCGGATCTGTTCAGCTGCAGGAATATCTGAACCGATTGTCACCAGGGGCATTTGTAGAAGTCCCACCTTTTGTCCAGACCGACAAAAATGAGATTATTTCAAGTACCTTGGTGCGTAAAAAACTTCTTGAGGGCGCTTTGGAAGAAGTCCAAAGTATGCTCGGCAGACCGTATGAGTTGGATTTGGTGGCTCACTCCTCCAAGTTTTCTGAAGACGGGCTGCTGTACCGTACGGCTTCCTTCATGCAATTGCTGCCGATGGCTGGCGTGTATGATGCCTACCTTACACTTTCGGATGATACGAAGGTTCCCGTGAAAACAATCATAGGGGATGAAGACCTTCTGATTATTCCAAAAGGGGTAATGTGGGATAGGAAACTGTTACGTACAAAAAGACTTAGCTTGATTGCTAAGGGGAGTAGTTCATGATCTCGAAAGAACAGAAACAAGAAATCATCACAAAGTATGGTGGTGATGCGAAGAACACTGGGTCAACCCAGGCACAGATTGCTTTGTTGACCGCCAGAATCAACGACCTGCAAATTCACTTCAAGGCAAATCCCAAGGACCATGCCGGAACAAGGGGGTTGTTGCAGATGGTCGGACAACGCAGGCGTCTTCTGAAGTATCTGCGCAACAACGACATCGACGCTTACCGTGCACTGATCGCAGACCTCGGTCTGAGAAAATAACGGTGGTGCTTTCACGGTAATTTTGTGTGAATGGCTCCGATGGCTTTTCAGGCTGTTGGAGCTATTTATATGATATAGTAAAGAAGAACAAAAAGAACGAAGAAAGGAAAAAGTAACATGGAAGTCAAGAAAGTATCTGTACGGATTGGTAATTCCGATCTGGTTTTCGAAACCGGGAAAATTGCCAAACAAGCCAATGGCTCCGTTTATGCCCATTATGAAGGGAGTGCTGTTATCGCTACGGTCTGCTGTGGCAAACAACCCAATGAAGGCCTTGATTATGTACCACTCAGTGTTGAGTATAATGAAAAATATTATGCTGCAGGAAAGATTCCCGGTGGATTCCTTAAGAGGGAAGCCCGCCCCAAGGACAAGGAAATTCTTGTCAGTCGCTTGATCGACCGTCCGATGCGCCCCTTGTTCAACAAGGCCTTCGGTAGGGAAATCCAGATCATCCCCACTGCAGTCTCTTCCGACATGACCAATACCCCAGATATCATTGCCATGAATGCAGCAAGTGCTGCAGTTACCATCAGTGATATCCCATTTGGCGGCCCTATCGCTGCTGTACGCATTTCACTTCTTGATGGCAAGTATATTGTCAATCCTACCTTCAGCGAAATTGAAAAGAGCGAACTCGATATTGTAGTTGCTGGTACCCGTGATGGGATTACCATGGTTGAAGGTGGTGCAAAAGAGGTGAGTGAAGAAGTGATGCTTGAGGCAATCGCAACTGCCCAGCCTTTCATCACCAAACTCTGTGATGCACAGCTTGAACTGCGTGAACTTGCAGGAAAAGAGAAACTTCCCATCATCGAAAGCACAGTTGACCTTTCCTGGCTTGACCCTGTGAAAGAATTTGCATATCCCCTGATCAAGGCAGCATCCTTCGTCAAGGGCAAAATGGAGCGCTATGCTGCCCTTGCTGCGGTGCATGAACAGGTGAAGGAAAAGTTTGCCGAGCTGATTGCCGAGGATGAGAACCGCCCAGGCCAGCTTGGGGGGCTTTTCGAAGACCTTGAATATGAAATTCTCCGCGCCTCCATCCTCAACGAAGGTGTTCGTACTGATGGTAGAAAGGTAGATGAAATCAGACCGATCACCTGTGAGGTTGGACTCTTGTCCAGAACCCATGGTTCAGCGCTCTTCACCCGTGGCGAGACCCAGGCCTTGGCAGTCACCACGCTTGGTACCTCCAGTGATGAGCAGATGTTCGATACCATTGATGGTGAGAAATCCTTCAGTTCATTCATGCTGCATTACAACTTCCCTCCCTACAGCGTTGGTGAGACCGGAAGACTTTCCACCGGCAGAAGAGAGATTGGGCATGGTCACCTTGCCCAGAGAGCTCTGGAGGCTATCATCCCATCCAAGGATGTATTTCCCTACACCATCCGTATTGTCAGTGAGATCATGGAGTCCAACGGCTCCTCATCCATGGCTTCGGTGTGTGGCGGTTGTCTTTCATTGATGGATGCTGGTGTACCTATAAAGACCCCGGTGGCCGGTATCGCCATGGGATTGATCACCGAAGGTGCTGATTACTCCAAGTATGTGGTACTCAGTGACATTCTCGGTGAAGAGGACCACCTTGGCGATATGGACTTCAAGGTAACTGGATCCCGTGAAGGTATCACCGCTTTCCAGATGGATATCAAGATTGCCGGTGTTACCCCTGAGATCATGAAGAAGGCGCTTGAGCAGGCCAAGAAGGGAAGAATCCATATCCTGAACATCATGGAAGATACCCTGAAGGCTCCTCGTGAGGAGATCAATGAGTATGCTCCCAAGATCCTGACCATGAAGGTTGACCTTGAGAAGATCGGAGCTGTCATCGGAACCGGTGGTAAGACAATCAAGGCAATTGCAAGCCAGAGTGGTGCAGAAGTTAATATTGCTGATGACGGGACCATTACCATCTTCGGTAGAAATGCTGCTGCGGCTAAGTTGGCCAAGGAATTGGTACAGTCCATCGTTGAGGAACCTGAAGTAGGAAGAATCTACCAGGGAACCGTAAAGAGAATCATGGACTTTGGTGCCTTTATCGAGATCCTGCCAGGCAAGGAAGGACTTTGCCACATCTCCAAGCTTGCCAAGACTCGTGTCCAGAACGTCGAAGATGTACTCACTGTTGGTCAGTCCGTACCAGTGAAACTCATTGAGATCGATCGTCAGGGGCGGTTGAACCTGAGTTACATCGATGCAATCGAAGGCAAAGCCAAATAACATGGAAAGCCGTTCGATTCCGGTAAAGGTCAAGAAACTCAAAGAGCATGCTCTCCTTCCCGTATATGGGACGGAGAGAAGTGCTGGTGCTGATCTTTCAGCCTGCCTGGAGGAGGATTTACTTCTGATGGCAGGTTCCTATGCAAAGATTCCCACCGGATTGAGTATTCAGGTTCCTCCTGGATATGAGGCACAGGTCAGGCCAAGAAGCGGGCTTGCTGCCAAACATGGGATCACTGTTCTCAACAGCCCTGGTACCATAGATAGTGATTATCGTGGAGAGGTGGCCGTCCTCTTGGTCAACCATGGGGAGAAGGACGTGGTCATCCATACAGGAGACCGTATCGCACAGATGGTTATCGCACGGTGTGAACAAGCCTCCTTTTTGCCGACTATGGAGCTTGATGCTACAGAAAGGGGAAGCGGGGGTTTTGGTTCAACGGGAGTATAACGTTGAAGCAAGGTGCACGATTCAGCTTAGTATATCGCCACATAGGAAGGGAGTACCTCCTTTCCTTTATTGTGGCGTTCTTTTTTTTCTTTTTCATCTTTTTCATCAACCAGATTCTTCTCATTGCCCAACGGATACTTCTCAAGCAGGTGGATTATTTCTCTGTCTTCCAATTGGTGATGCTCTCAATCCCACAGTTTTTGCTCTACACATTCCCGTTCTCCAGCCTCACGGCTTCAAGCATGGTTATCGGGGACCTCTCTGGAAACAACGAGATCCTTGCAATCCGCAGTAGTGGGATATCATTGAAACATGTGTTTCTTCCCATCATCCTCATCTCCCTGATCTTTTCATTCATGACATTCCTTACCGCAGACAAGGCGCTCCCTTGGAGTACCAAGAAGTATCGTGAACTCTACAGCGATCTCATGAGAGAGCTCCCTACCTTGGAACTTGCCAGCAACTCCACCAATACGATAGGCAACACGGTATTGGTCAACAAGGAAGTAGTGGGAAACACCGTATATGATATCGTTTTGTTTGAGACCTCCAATGACCGCACCGGCCAGATTCTCAGTGCCCCATCGGCGGAGGTAACGCTCTATGATCTGAATGCCTTCATCTACCAACTTGAAATGGACAATCCCTTGATGCTCAGAAATGATGTGGAGGGAGGATGGGCTCTTTCCAAGGCGGACAGTGCAAGGTTCTTTCTCAATTTCTCAGGACAGATAGCCAGTCTTGCATCAGCCCTTCCTTCTCAGTTGTCAGTAAGGGAACTACAGGAAAACATCGCCATTCATCGCTCTGCCCTTGAAGAGGAAACAGTTCGACATGAAGAAAAGCTGCAAAAAGCAAGGTTATTTCTTGCCTCACTTACACAACAAGAAACGGCTTCTCCTGAGAGGATTGAGGAGGCTGAACAGGAGGTGAAGGAGCTTGAGGATAAAACCCCCATAAATTTCTACTACCAGTACTACAGGGCGGAACTCCATAAGAAGTTTGCACTCAGTGCTGCTTGCTTCATGTTGGTTTTTCTCACCTTTTCGCTCTCGTTCTTCAAGGTAAAGCATGGCAGGCTTATTGGATTTGGCATGTCAATGCTGGTAGCGGTACTCTACTGGTATCTCCTTTTCTTCTCACAAATGCAGATTTTCAAGTTCCCCATAAACCCAGGATTCCTGATCTGGATACCCAACGTATTGATGTTCTTCACCGGCATCCTGATCATGCTGTTTGCGAGGCGTCTATGAAGCTGCATGACCGCTACGTTGCCCGTTCAGTCACTATGGTAGCAACTCTCACCTTGGTGTTATGTACCCTTATGCTGCTCAGTGTTGACTTATTCAGCAATCTTGATGGGTATCTTACGAATGAGGTAGAGCCATTTACCATCCTTACATTGACGTTACTATATACCCCCCAGGCTGTACTCTTCGCACTCGGTCCATCCCTTTTGTTCTCAGCCACCTATTTCCTTTCACAATTACAAGCCAATAATGAATATATCTGTTTGCTGGGAAGCGGGTTGAGTTATCGCAGGATCATCACCCCCATTCTCGTACTTGGGATTCTTTTCAGCCTTCTGGAATTTGGTTTTGGAGAGTATGTCTTCATACCAGCGCAGAGGACTCGTGAGATGAAACAGGACGAACTGTTTGGATTACGCAGTACCTATGACAATAGGAATATTACCCTGCGTGACCCAGATGGCAATTATGTAGTGCATGCAAGACAGTATAGTGATGAGCAGAAACGACTGGCCCAGGTACTCTTGGTCCTGCTTGATGATGAAGGGGCAATGAAGGCAAGGGTTGACGCAGCCTGGGCCTTTTGGGAAGAAGAAAGAGAAACGTGGAGGATGGAGCGGGTCAGATTCCAAAAGATTGATGGGGATGGCTTGGTTGTTGATTCAAGTGAAGTAGAGGAATTGAGACTTGATGAGTTCACGCTTGCCCCTTCCTATTTCAGGAACCTGAGCAATGACATCACCACCATGGAGCTTGCAACAGCGGTTGATTACCTGAGACGCATGCACGTGCTCGATCCATCCCGATATCCTGAACTAGCCACTGATCTCACCAAGCGTTTGCTTGAGCACCTCAATCCACTTGTCCTGTTGTTCATTGCCTGCACCATCAGTTATCGGTACAAGAAGAACGTACTGCTTTTCAGCATCATTACCAGCCTCTCCATTGCCGTGATATACTTCGTGGTACAGATGGTTACCATCATCATGGCAAAACAGGGAGTTATCGCTCCCATTTGGGGTATGGCAATCCCAATGATTGTGATAGTATGCATAGCACTGGCAGAAAGAGCTGTATTACGTTAGGGGATTTGTATGGCAATATTTCGAACTATCCATCAGGATACCACCAGCAATGCTCGCCTGGGTATCCTTTCACTTGGCCACGGAGAAGTGGAGACACCGGTATTCATGCCTGTAGGCACCAAGGGAACAGTGAAAGCAATGTTCCACGAGGATGTCAAGAAAATCGGATACAAGCTTATCCTTGGCAACACCTACCACCTCTATCTCAAACCAGGGCTTGAGGTGCTTTCCCAGTTTGGCGGACTGCATGATTTCTCTCACTGGGATGGAAATTTGCTCACCGATAGTGGCGGTTTCCAGGTATTCAGCCTTTCAGGGCTCAGGAAAATTGGAGACAAGGGCGTGACCTTCCAAAGTCATATAGATGGTTCAAGACATATTTTCACACCAGAGAATGTAGTGGATATACAGAAAGTCATCGGCAGCGACATTGCCATGTGCCTTGATGTATGCACTCCACCTGATATCAACCATCGAGCGGCCACTGAGGCGATGAATATCACCCATGCTTGGGCTAAACGAGCCATTGAACATCGCCAGAAGCTGGGAGAGGAGTTCAAGGGAAACCTATTCGGCATAGTCCAGGGCAACTTCTATGAGGACCTGCGAAAGCAGAGTGCCGAATTCTTCAATGCGATGGATTTCCCTGGGATTGCCATCGGTGGGCTCTCGGTAGGTGAGAGTAGAGAACAGTTCTCCCACTATCTTGGTTATACTGCTGAATTGATAACCAAGGAGAAACCAAGGTACGTCATGGGTATCGGCAGTCCAGACTATATCCTGGAAGCAGTGGAAAACGGTATTGATATGTTCGATTGCGTCCTTGCAACCCGTATGGCACGGAATGGTGGCATATTTACCGATGACGGTGTCATTACACTCAAGAAGGCAATCCATAAATTCGATCATGGCCCACTTGAAGAGGGTTGTACCTGCAGGGCTTGTACACAGTATAGCAGAGCGTACATGCATCATCTTATCAAGACCGGCGAGATGCTTGGAGGCATGCTGGCCACCGAACACAACCTGACCTACTTCTACCGACTGATGGAACGTGTCCGCCAGGCTATCAGGGAAAATCGATTTGCTTCCTTTAAAAGGGAATACCTTGCAAGATTCTACGCAAAGTAGCAAGACAGCCAAAAGCAGTTTTGCAATCATGCTCTGCACGATTGCAAGCAGGCTGCTCGGGATTGTGAAAGCTCGTGTACTCTCCTCGGTCTTCGGAGCGAGTGGGGTGGCCGATGTGATCAACTTCACATTCAACATCCCCAACAATTTCCGAAAACTCTTTGCTGAAGGGGCCGTCAACTCAGCTCTCATTCCTGCTTTC
This sequence comes from Sphaerochaeta sp., assembly GCF_050178175.1. Taxonomy (GTDB): domain Bacteria; phylum Spirochaetota; class Spirochaetia; order Sphaerochaetales; family Sphaerochaetaceae; genus Sphaerochaeta. The sequence continues at coordinate 12,065 of NZ_JBFXGH010000004.1, read as the reverse complement.
TCCAGCCTACTTGGATTAGGGAAGAAGCGGAGCTCTCTTCATCTCTTCAGCTTGCTTTGCACCTACCAGACAATGCTTCTAATACCCTTGGTATTGCTCTCCTATTTCTTTGGTGAAGAGTTCCTTTCCCTTATCAGTGACTTTGACAGTGCCCAGGTTGCCTTGGGCGCAAAACTGCTACCTTTCTTCATGGTCTATCTGGCAGCCATCAGCATGGCGGCAATTTTCAATGGTGTATTGCAATCTCATCACAACTTCCTCCATGCATATCTTTCCCCGTTGCTTTTCTCGTTATCAGTAATTTTCGGGGTACAGTATCTCACCCCTTACCTTGGTGCAATGAGTATGGCCTGGGCTACTCTGGTTGGAGGACTGCTGCAAGGTTCCTACTCCTACCTTATGCTCAGACGCTATGGCTATCGGCTGAAACCAGCAATAAGGAAGGCAGATACACCGCTGAAACCTGTCATTGGGGCATGGTCCTTGGTTGTGCTCGGAATGGGGATGCAGGTTCTCACGCAGTTGGTGACCTATCACTTTGCATCCACCTTGAGCGAAGGGAGTGTAACAGCCTTCGCAAATGCAACAATCTTTTACCAGACGCCTTACGGGGTCTTTTTCAACGCAATCAGTGCCGTTAGCCTGCCCTTGCTCAGTCGCTCCTATGCACTTGGCCACATGCAGGAGATGCAAAAACATACCCGGGTAAGTATTGTGCAACTAACCAGTCTCCTGCTTCCCAGTGGAATTATTCTTTTCTTCCTTAGCCAGGAGAGTGTCAGTGTGGTACTGCAGACCGGCAATTACACGCTTGCTGATGCCCAACTGACCGCATTGGCTCTTCGCCCCTTCCTGTTGTTCATGGTAACCACCAGTTGGTATGCAATGCTGCTTCGTCTCGGATATAGTGCAAACCGCTATGCCATGATGACCAAGATCACCTTTCTCCAGAACATGGTGGACATCATTCTCATGTGGGTCTTCATCTCGCTCGGGTGGGGGATCATATCGCTTGCTCTTGCCAATGGGATAAGCTATGCAGTGCTCCTGGGATTCTTGTCATTCAAACTGAAAGATCTCTACAATCCGATAAAAGATACACAACTGAGACGAGGTTTGCTGCGTACTGTAGCCGCAAATATACCGATTCTCGGCTACTGCTTGCTTTATGCGTCATTCAGCATGACTTGGTACCAGAGTGGGTCCAACCTGAGAAACTTCTTGATACTCTCCCTGGTAGCCCTTGGATCGCTTGTGGTATGGATCCTCTCCTATGCTTTGATGAAGGTGGAACTACTCTCGCTCTTCCGTTCCAAGAAGCAAGGCAACAACCTGTAAGGCAACCACCTCATCAAGCTTTACCACCATTCGGTCGTAGGTAACCAATCCATTGAGTTCCTGCTGTACATCAGTCAATTGGGTATAGACGGAAGCCGCGAGCCCTTTTTGTCTGGCAGGATATACGTCTTCCTCGTAGAGCCTGAAGAAGGCATCATTGAATGCTATACGATCATGCAGATGCTTATATCCAAAGGGCTTTTCTCCTTCATCATCATTCCCTTCAACCCAATACATAAATTCTGAGAGAATTATTGCTCTGCCGAGTTTGTCGGTTTGTGGCTATATCGTTTGAAATATACATGGCGGGAAGAGAAATCACCAATGCCCTGGTCATACCAGCCGCTGGTACAATCAATAGGCCTCGTTGAATCGAGGGCTTTAACGAGGGAGTACATTTCTTTCGCATCGAATTGTCCCCAACCTTCATTGAAGATGACCCACATGGCAATACTGACACAGTTATGGAGCGTTTCTATCATCTGTGTAAGCCCAGTGGCAAACATCTCTCGGTACACCCTGCATCCTGGCTGCCCAGCAGTCGATAGTGATGGTACCATCTTTGCATGCTTACGAACCAGATTGAAGCCCAACTTCTTCACCATGACCAGGTCATCAATGATTGCCTGGTCACTTGGGGCTGTATAGAGGCTTTGAGGCCAGTATCCTTGATCCAGGATTCCGTGTTGGTAATACGGTTTCCCGTTGAGCAACAACCTTCCATCCTGCACCTAAAAGCTCCGCAATCCACCATAACTTGTTACGATATCATTGACCATCTATACGGTGATGGGGTAGAGATATGGGTCTTCAGGACTCCAGGGATGCACCTTAGCCACATGGCAACAATGACGTTGGTTACTCCATTCCCTTGCACTGTTTAAGCCCATCCAAGTATGAGATGGTCACCTCATACACCACCCCGTCATCGGGGACAACTTGGGCGTACAAGCAGTGGTGAGCAAGCTCAGGGGTGATGATGAGGTTCTTTATATGGAACCGGTGAACTTCCTCAATCCAGACAGTCTGGTGAATGCCACTCTGCCCCTGATAGAATATTCCCGTTGCTTTGTATGCCTGTTTGCCTCTGATGATCGGCTCACTATCAACAGCCTTTACCAACAAGTCGTTCTCTTCCTTCAGTACATCGGTGATATCGAAAGAGCTGATGCGATCCAACCTCTATACCATTCAGGAAGACAATACATGAATGACCTACAGCCTCAAATTGCAGCAGGAGGCGTGAATCGGGTGAGAGATGGTACCAAAGTCTTAGATTTGGGGTGATCGCAGTTTGCAACCCACTGAGTTTTGTCTACGGTGAGAAGGGTACAAGAATGCTAAGAGGGAAATATTGTGGTCTCGTCTCTTCGTTGCTTATTGCAAAATCCCACCAACCATTGAGGTTAACGCAGGAACCTCGGACCATCTGGGGCCGTGGGTATCCTTCCTAGACAGTATGTACATTGACGGTGTACCTTTCCTGCATGTACCCATACTACCACAGAGAAAAAAAGCCCTCAGCAATCATCTTGCCGGGGGCTTGGTATTTCTAGAAGTCAACGACTGAAATTGATTTGACCGTAAAGTCATAATTCTGATCGTTGAGGGTGAAGGTAAACCGCTCCCCAACCTCATGATTGAGCAAGGCCCTTCCAAATGGGGCGAGAAGATTGATGATATTCTCATTGGGATTGGATTCCCACGGTCCCATGATGGTGAACACCACCTCTTCAGCATGGATATTGTCCATCATAACCACCTTGGTACCAAACCCAATCTTGGAGGAGTCTACCTTGTCCTTGGTAATGACCGTAGCACGATCGACCTCTTCGGCAAGTCTGCGCAACGTATTGTTCAGGAGGCTCTGTTTCTCCTTACCATACTTGTATTCGCTGTTCTCTCTTAGATCTCCCAACTCCCTGGCTTCCCCAATTTCCTTGGCAACCTCGGGCAGTTCCACATGCTGGATGTGTTCGATCTCCTTCTTCTTGGCAGCAAGACTGCTTGGAGTACAAAACAGACCTGTGGGAAAAACGCTCTGCTTGTTGATCGGTTCCACTTCATCAAAAAACTTGAATGAGGGGAACTGCTCACTGATTGCATGCTTGATCTCAATTTTCTTTCCACCGGGAAGATTGAATACATTTGCCACAAGGCTGTAAATCTTCTGCGCTCTCTCTTCGTTGCCTTCTGCCACAAAATTCAGGACTGCACGTTCATCAAAGAGGAAACCCATAAGCGTCTTTGCATTCTTGCGGTTTTCCTGTACATCCTTCCTGTTGTCGATACATCGGTTGGTGAAATCGAGCAATTGCAACTCAGTGTAGAGCAGTTGCTCAGTGGTAATGCCCGCTTTCTCCCAATATTTTTTCTCACCGTTCTTGAGCAGGTAGATCAGGGTATTTCCCTTTTCCTTGAAGTTTTCCACCGCATCGCGGTAAATGCCTGCAAGGGCACTGTACTTTTTCTTCTGCTTGTAGATATCGGGGATGTATCCAGTGAGATAGGAGTCAAACAGAACTGCAAGAATTTTCTCCCAGCCAGGAATTTCCTCAACCACATGGTCGATGAAGGCTTTTTTTAGCTCGGGATCCTTGATTGCAGCAAAGGTAGCCTCAACATTATCACAGCGCTCATAGAGCATTGTGAAGGTCAGTGCATCCGGATAGCTGATAAAGTTCATGTGCTGATGTTTCACCAACTCCTCGAGCAGCAAGTAACAACTGAACGTAATGTCATTCGATACCACAATCGGCTTGAAGGCACCATTTTCCTCGAAGAAAAGGTCACTGAAGTACCTCACCATCTCAAAGAAGAAGTCACTCTCGACGTCCCCCTTTGCAGCAATAAAATCCTTCAGGCTCTTGATCTTGTCATAGAAATTCTTCTCATTCCTGAAAACCTGGAGCTGTTTCTCTTCATAGCTTACAGGGGTGGAGCGGAGAAGGTATGTATCCACATCATTGCTGGAAAGGTCGAAGAGTGGGTTGGTCATCAACTCCTTCTTGGCCTGATTGAGCCAAGGAGTCCACTCCTTGACATCAAGGATGGAGGGAACCAGTTCACTCTTCATCTCTTTCAGGTTGATTCTTCCCTCATTGCTGGCCATCAAGGTCTTCAGTGTCCAAGGAATATCCTCCTGCACTTTCTTGCTGAGTTTCTCTCTAGGCAATGCGCTCTTGAGCACCCAGATATGACTCTTAGGAAGTGCCTGCAAGCTCTTGAAAGCCATGGAGGTGGACATCCTGCTGCCTTCCTTGCTTGACTGTCCAGCGAAATCCACGATGACATCATTTTCATCAATTGACCGGATCCTGCCGATTCGGTTTGTACTGTTCTGGAAGACGAATGTACCCTTGTCGAACGCAATATTTGTTTCGAAATCCTCGATACTATGGAGAATGTCTCGATTGATATTGCTTGTCAACGCACTGGATTCAAGACAGCTCTTGAGCCTGGAATGGGTCTTGTATTTCGTCTTGTAACTCTTGATCAGGTTTTCCCTGGCAAAAGTGTCCTCGCGGTCAAGGGCAAGCATCTGTTTCTGGCACTCAATCTGATGGTCGATGTCAGCCTTGCTCGCATTCTCAAGATCGCGCAACAACGCTATTGCAGTACTCTTGCTCACAGCAGACACCTGATTTGCAACAGAAATGAAGTAACCGAAGTTGTCCCCTTCCAATTCAAGAAGGGCAGTGAACATTGCTCTTACTGAGGAGACATCCTTTCTCTTGATAAGTCTGTGGATGCCCTTTTTATAAAAGGAGATGGCTTTATCTATGTTTCCCTTCTGCTTTGCATGTACGGCAAGTTGGCGGACGATCTCGACTTCCTCGTAATCCACCTTAACCAACCGTTCCCAAAGCTGGAATTTCTCTTCTTCCTTTCCCATCTGCTCATATGAGTCGGCAAGCAAGCGAAGCGCATGCTTGTTCTCATTGCGGCTGAGAATTTTCTGTGAGAGATATTCAACGATATTCCATTTCTTTGCTTCCATGAACATCTCAATGAGACTGAGCAGCTGCAGATAATCATCCGCTGCTCTGCGTTCCAATTGGATGGACCCACTGACGTACATGGCAATGATACTGTTTCGCTCCTTCTCATTGAGGTGCGTGTCGCACAAGCTCTTTGCTTCTGTCTTCTGTTCCTCGTCCATCTCCATGATGTTCTTGTCCAGTTCCTGGAAGCTGCTTGTTGTATAGGTAGTTACGGTGCTTCTTGTCCATTGTTCTTCTTTCAGCAAGTTCTCAATCTCTTGGAATCCCATGGTTTCCTCCAAACATATTTGTCCAATTCTAAGACGTAAATAAAACCGGGCAGACCGGGACATAGCCTGCTCGGGTTTTTCATTCATAGTTGCTTTTCAATAGCAATATAGCACGATTTGGAAAAACTAGCAATCGATTTAAAGAAAGTGCATAAAACATATTAACAGATATATAGTATTTCCTGGAAGCAATCGTTGCAAAACCTCTCTCTACCTGTTATAAATGGAGTATGGAAACAGCTTCACTAAGAATTGCACCAAGCATGTTGTCTGCTGACTTCTCGCGCACCGCTGAGGAAGTACAGAGTATCAACGAGAGCAAGGCAGATTGGGTACATCTGGATGTCATGGACGGTATGTTCGTCCCGAACATCACCTTCGGTCCCAAGTTTATCCAAGATCTCAGACCTCACTCAGACCTGGTCTTTGATGTACACCTTATGATTGATAAACCTGAGCGGTATATTTCACTGTTCATTGAGAGTGGAAGTGACTATATCACGGTACATGGGGAAGCATCACTGCATCTTCATCGTACCTTGCAGATGATAAAGGCTGGTGGCTGCAAGGCTGGGGTATCGCTCATTCCTTCCACACCGGTTAGCATGATTGAACCTATCCTTGATATGGTCGATTTGATACTCGTCATGACAGTGAATCCTGGCTTTGGTGGTCAGAGTCTCATCCCTTCCACACTACAGAAGATTGAACGGCTTGCTGAACTGAGGGAACAACATGGACATGATTACCTTATCAGTGTAGATGGGGGAGTGAATCTGGACACAGTAGGTCAGATTGCACAGCGAAAAGCAGATGTAGCTGTATGTGGAAGCGCCTTCTTTGGGGCTCCCGACAGGGCTGCCTTCATACAGGCTATGAAGGAACGAGCACAGGCATGAAGGCGGTCATCCAACGTGTCCAGGATGCAAGTGTTTCCGTTGAGGGAACTATCACGGGTAAGATCGACCATGGCCTTCTTGTCTATCTGGGCATAGGACACGACGATACAGAAGCTCAACTTGCATGGTTATGCGAAAAAATCGTGAAGCTACGTGTTTTTGCCGATGAGCAGGGCAAAATGAACAAGAGTCTTTCTGACGTACAGGGGTCCATACTGGTCGTCAGCCAGTTCACATTGCTGGCAAATCTACGCAAGGGAAACCGCCCATCCTACAATGATGCTGCACCACCACAAAAAGCTGAGGCTTTGTATGAACAATCCCTCAAGTTGTTTGCTCAGTTGGGGTTTCCTGTCTCTTCAGGTGAGTTTGGAGCACATATGAAGGTGTCCTATACCAATGACGGTCCGGTCACCCTCCTGCTTGAAGCAGATTAAAGAATTTTGGACTTATAGTATAAGGTTACAGAGTATTCGAGGAGCATATCATGGCAAAGAACAGTAAAGATACGACATTCCCCACTGACCAGAATCAGAAACGGGACGCATTGGAAGCAGCAAGAGTCCAAATTGACAAGCAATTTGGAAAAGGATCCTTGATGAGGCTCGGTGACAACAAGGAAAACCGAAACATTGAAAGCATCTCTTCCGGGTCCTTGCTTCTTGATGAAGCGCTTGGTATCGGAGGATACCCAAAGGGCAGGGTCATTGAGATCTACGGTCCTGAAAGCAGTGGCAAAACCACACTTGCACTTCATGCTATTGCAGAGAGCCAGAAAGCTGGGGGAATTGCCGCATTCATTGATGCCGAGCATGCCATGGATCCAAGTTATGCAAAGAAACTGGGTGTGAACATTGAAGAACTCTGGATCAGCCAACCGGACAGTGGAGAACAGGCCCTGGAGATTGTAGAGTCCCTGGTACGGAGTGGGGCAGTGGATATCATTGTCGTGGACTCTGTTGCTGCCCTTACCCCACAAGCAGAGATCGATGGCGATATGGGTGACAGCCACATGGGTCTCCAGGCACGACTGATGAGCCAAGCGCTGCGCAAGCTAACCGGTCTGCTTTCCAAGAGCCACACCACCATCATCTTCATCAACCAGATTCGTATGAAGATTGGCATCATGTTCGGCAATCCCGAGACAACCACTGGAGGGAATGCCCTGAAGTTCTACTCCTCTGTCCGCCTTGAGGTTCGCAAGATTGAATCCATCAGCAAAAGTGCCGATGATATCATTGGAAACCGGGTACGGATAAAGATAGTGAAGAACAAGGTTTCACCTCCCTTCAAGAAAGTTGAACTGGATCTCCTTTTCGGTGAAGGCATCAGCTACATTGCAAGCATCCTTGATGCAGCGCTCAAGTATGACATGCTGGAGAAAAGTGGTTCCTGGTACTCCTATAACGGGGAGAAGATCGGACAGGGAAGAGAGCGGACACTGGATTTCCTCAAGGACAACCCGGATATCGCCAATGACCTTGACAATCGCCTCAGGGCAAAGATGTTCCCCAAAGCGGATGCTGTTGAGGCAGCGGAAATGGCTCCAGAAGGCGAGTAATTCCCAACAAGGACTGCTGGACACGGAGGTGGAACAATCCACCTCTGTGTTGTCAATACAGCATGTGTTCGGTATACTCGCGGTGAGAGGGGACCACGGTGCAAGAACAAACAGTACAAGAAGAACAAGTGCCGAATGGGACAACTTTCCATACTCCCACCTTCGAAGGTCCCTTGGACTTGTTGCTGTTCCTCATTCAAAAATCAGAAGTCAATATCTACGACATCCCCATCTCCCTTATCACTGAACAGTTCTTGGGATATCTCAAGGAAGAAAAGGTGACTGAGCTTGGTGACCTGACGCAATTTTACAAGATGGCTGCAGACCTGCTGTATATCAAGAGCAGGATGTTGCTCCCTGTTGAACTGGAATTCGATGAAGAGTACCAAGATCCCAGACAAGAACTGGTGGACCGTCTGCTGGAGTACCAGAAGTTCAGGAAATATACTGAGTTGCTTACAGGCACCAATACCAGTACCGAATTGTTCATTACCCGGAAAAGCAGCCAATTTCGTCTTCCATTCGGAGATGAGGATCTGTTTGGCGATGTATCATTGCAGGATTTGCTCAATACGTTTTCACGGCTTATGACCACCATTACTCCGAACAAGGTGTTCAACGTCTACGAATCGGTAACAGTCAATGAAAAAATTGCCTTGATGCAGGAATTGTTTGAGATACAAGATTATATCACCCTGGAACAACTTATTGTCCATGATGACCAACTGCTCCATATTATCTGTAGTTTCATGGCGATTCTTGATGCCTGTAAACTCAGGATGATCACCCTCGTTCAGAGTGAACCGTTTGGTCCAATTCTCATCCGTAAGGTCGATGAGGCTTTTGAACAGGATTTTGAACACATGTACGATGATGATTTCGAGGAAATTGAGGAGGAAATCATCACTGCTCCAATCTCGGAAAGAGAAGAGGAGAGGTTTTTTGAGGAAGATGCAGATAATCTACGCACAACTACTGACGATGGTCGCGTTTTTCTGTATGATGATGAGAGTGAGGATGAGCAGATCATTCTCGACGGTGAGTGATAGGAGCGTCAGTGGTGGATAGGAAGAGGCAAGCGGACAAGGCTGGAATTCAGCAAAGCCCCCTCTTGAGTACCGAGGCCCGGTTGGTCGAAGTCATTCTCTTTTTGGAGAACGAACCGGTTAGTTTGGAACGATTGGGCAAGATGACCTCCCTCTCGGAGGAAACAACAAGAAATGCCATCACAGAACTGCAGGAACATTACCGTGAATACCTGCATGGACTGGACCTTGCTGAGAGCCAAGGTGCTTTCCAATTTTTACCTTCCTCTGATCTGCACGATAAGCTTCGTACCTGTTACGGCAAACGTGTCGACAGACGCCTCAGCCGTGCAGCCTTGGAAACACTGTCCATTGTGGCATACAGCCAACCGATTACCCGTAGGGAGATAGACAACATCCGTGGGGTCAGCAGTGACACCATCATCCGTTTGTTGCGAGACCGTGAATACATCAAGGTGATTGGAAGGAAGGATGTCCCAGGGCATCCCTGCCTCTACGGCACCTCGAGGAAATTCCTTTTCGAATTCAACCTGGCAAGTATCAGTGCACTCCCCAAGCTCTCCGATATCGACCGACTGCGATTTGAAGCAGAACCAACACAGGAGAAAGACGAAGCATGAAATTATCATATCCGCTTAGATTACAGGTCTATTTGGCAAAGAGTGGTTGCGGGTCCCGCAGATCCTGCGAAACACTGATCACCAGTGGGCGGGTAACCGTGAATACGAAACGGGTAACAGAACTGGGAACCAAGGTAGATGAAGAAGATGTGGTCATGGTTGATGACCAGTTGGTGGAACCAAGTGAGAAAACCTACTACTACGCATTGCACAAGCCCAAGGGGTTCGTTTGCACGAACTGGGATCCAAACGAGAAAAACTACGCACGTGATCTGATTGATATCCCAGACAAGAATCTTCTCTTCCATATTGGTCGACTCGACAAGGATTCCAGTGGCTTGATTCTCTTCACCAACGATGGGGATGTAGCACAGAAAATCATGCATCCCTCCGAAGAGATTGAGAAGGAGTACCTGGTAAGCTGTACTACTGGCGTACGCAGGGAAGACCTGGAGGAGGCCCGTAAGGGAGTCCTCATAGATATGCCGCAGCCTTATACAATCAAACGTTTTGAGATCATCAGCAAGAAATGGGTACGGATCATCCTAACCGAGGGGAAGAACCGGGAAATCAGAAAGATTCTCAGCCACTATGGGTATGAGGTGAAGCAACTTGTCAGGATGAGGATTGGTTGTATTGAACTGGGGGACCTCAAGCCGGGTCAGTACCGGACTGTCACTTCTTCCGAGATCAAGGCACTCCTGAGTGGAGAAAATGATATTCTAAGAAAGAGTTCAGGGAGAGGATGGTAATGGTCGTAGCCATAGACGGACCGGCTGGTGTTGGGAAAAGCTCCATTGCCCAGATGATTGCAAAGACTTGCAATTTCCACTATCTCAATTCCGGCTCATTCTACAGGGCCTACACCTACCTGCATGTACAGGAGGGGAAGGACCCGATGGATTACCCAGCAGTTTTGGAAACTGCAAAGCACTATGTACTCTCTATTGATGATAATCGTATCTGTGTCAATGGCAATGATATTGAGGATAAGCTTCATACCCCTGAGGTTGATGCAGTAGTTGCGCAAGTATCAACGTACCCTCCGCTTAGAAGCTATGTGAATGAACAGCTGAGAAGGATTGCAAAGGATATGGATGTTGTCATTGAGGGGAGAGATATTACGACCGTGGTCTTCCCAGATGCCGACTTAAAATGTTACTTTGATGCAAAGGCTGAGGTTCGTGCGGAACGTCGGCTCAAACAGCATCCGGACGGACAAGATTACGAGACTGTGTTGCGACAAATCAAGATGCGTGACGAAATTGATAAGGGCAAGGAAGTTGGTGCACTTCGTGTTGCAGAGGATGCCTTGTACATAGACACCTCATACTTGACTATAGGACAAGTTTGTGAGAGAGTGTTATCTGCTATTTTTACGCTCAAGGGCGATGTAAATAGGTAAATTTAGGATCAGGAGAAATCAAGTGGCTGAAGAACAAGAAATGGAAGAAAAGAAGACCAGAATGCAGGATTTGCTGCAGGAGGAGTATCTTAAATCTCTTGATGGAATCGAAGACGGTCAGCTCGTGGCCGGTACTGTTGTCCAGGTAAACAACGAGTATGTATTCGTGGATGTCGGTTACAAGAGCGAGGGTAGAATCTCTCGTGACGAATTTGCATCGATTCCTGAAGTAGGTGATGAGGTAAAAGTCGTCATTATCACCAAGGAAGGGAAGGGCGGTCAGATCGTCGTTTCCAAGAAGCGTGCCGATTTCAAAGAACGTACAGATGAACTGAAGACTGCTTCAGAAAGCAGATCTCCCGTTTTGGGCAAGTTTGAAAAGGTAATCAAGGGTGGCTTTGAGGTTGACCTCGGAGGCGAATACAAGGGTTTCTGTCCCCTCTCAAAGGCTGATGTCCAGAGAGTTGAGGATCCCGAGACCATGATCGGTATCACTGATTACTTCATCATTGACAAGTTCCACGGTGGTACGAAGCTTAAGAGCGTCGTGAACAGACGTGAGTATCTTGACCAGAAAATCAAAGAGAATAAAGAGAAATTCTTCTCCACCGTCCAGATCGGCGATGTGGTTGAAGGTGTGGTGAAGTCATTCACCTCCTTTGGTGCATTCATCGACCTTGGTGGATTCGATGGACTTTTGCATATCAATGACATGAGCTGGGGCCATGTCACCCGTCCGAAGGACTTCGTGAAGAAGGGACAGGTGGTGCAACTCAGGCTCATTAACATCGACCCGGAGACCCAGAAGATCAACCTGAGCTTGAAACACATGCAGGAAGATCCTTGGACCACCTTTGAGCAGAAATACAATGTCGGTGACACCATCAAGGCTCCGGTAACCAAGATTACCACCTTTGGTGCAT
>NZ_JBFXGH010000003.1:0-53935 GCF_050178175.1 Sphaerochaeta sp. | reverse complement strand
AGGATCTGAAGGATTTGATGCTTTGGGTGTCAGTGAATTCTCTTTCTTTATCAGGTCAGTACCCTATAACCTGTATGCTCTGCTTACCATTATCATGGTAGTTGTCATCATTCTGAGCGGACGTAACTTCGGTCCCATGGCAAAAAGCATTGCCTATGCCAAGGAAACCGGTAACCTGTACAACGAGACATATGGACCAGCACCGGGTGAAATTGACATCGATGGTGATGTGAATGCAGCAAAGGCAAAGCCTCTGGACATGCTTTTCCCGATTATCGTTCTCATCGTTTCAGCGGTTATCCTGTTCCCTGTCACTACCTACCTCTCATCCATAGATGGAAAGACCATTACCAGCATCGGTGCTGCAGCAGCATCCATGTCTCTCGGTGATGCTTTCAACAATACCGATGCCTCAATGGCACTGTTCTATGCAGTAATCTTCACGTTGGTAATCACGTACATCTACTACACTGCTCGTAAGCTCTTTACGATCAAGGGAGCAAGTGAGGCAATTACCGACGGTATCAAGAGTATGGTTCCCGCCCTTATCATCCTTACCATGGCTTGGACCATTGGTACGGTTATCAAGAGCAGTCCTGCAGATGGTGGCCTTGGGTTGGCTGCCTATCTCAGTGATGTTGTTGTTGGTGGTGGATTCCCGATTGCCTTGGTCCCTGTCATTGGCTTTGCACTTTCTGCCCTGATCTCGTTCTCAACCGGTACGAGCTGGGGAACCTTCGCCATCATGATCCCGATCGTTATGCCTATCGCTGTCGGTCTTGCCCAGGCAAAGGGCCTTGCAGACGCAGGTTTACTCAATGCAGCTATGATCAGCGTGAGTGCTGTGCTTGGTGGTTCGGTCTTTGGTGACCATGCTTCCCCGATCAGTGATACCACCATCCTGAGTTCAACCGGGGCTGGGTGTCCACACCTTGAGCACGTTGCAACCCAGATGCCCTATGCAGTTACCTCTGCAGTTTGTGCATTGGTTGGTTTTGCCGTAGGGGGAATCTTCCTGAACGTTCTGGCAGCTTGGATTGTAACCTTGGCTGTTTTTGCAGCAGCCATGATCTTTCTTCCCAAGATCCTGAACAAGTAATCTCCAATTCACTGCCAAGTGAGCCCACCTAGCAAGGTGGGCTTACTTGCTCTCTGAGGCCAAGCGAACTATACTTTGGCTTGGAGGCTGATATGGACATTGTACAAATAAAAGGACATATCAAGGAGTATGAGTGGGGAAACACCTCATTTATTCCTGCGCTGTTGGGTGTTCCAGAGGATGGAAAAGCCAAGGCTGAGCTTTGGTTTGGTACCCATCCCTCTGGGGATGCGATTGTCATGGAAACAAACCAGAATCTTTCCTCCTTCCTGAAAGGGGACAGTGAGCATTGGTTCGGAGAGGACCACATCGAATCCTTTGGGGATGAGCTGCCACTTCTATTCAAGGTCCTGGCTATTGAGAAACCCCTCTCCATTCAGGTCCACCCTGATAAGCTTCAGGCGAAGGCAGGGTGGGAGTGGGAAGAAATCATCCGTAAGCGACTTCCCCGGGAACTCTGGAACTACAAAGACCCCAATCGTAAGGCGGAAGTCATCTATGCGCTTACCCCGATTACGGCAATGTGTGGATTTCGTCCCCTGGGTCAAATCACACCCGTACTGAAGCTTTTGTTACCTAAGGCATATGAGAACCATTTCTCTTATCTTGATGAATCAGGGGTTGATGATGATGAGAAGCTTGCACGGTTGTTCAAGCAACTGTATACCATGAACAATGAGTCCTTGTCCGCCCTTATTGATGAGTACATAGCCTCATTGAAGACCCATGAAGAGCTGCCCACCAGCACTGCTGATGGACGTTTTCTTGAGAGCAAGGGGATTGTGCTTGCCAGCTATGTCTCCTATCCCCATGACCCAGGACTGTTTTGTCCTTTCTTGCTGAACGTAAGACACCTTGAAAAGGGAGAAGCTCTCTATATCTCCCCGGGCACCTTGCATGCCTATGTTATGGGTAATGGTATTGAGCTTATGAGTGCATCGGACAATGTGCTTCGTGGCGGGCTTACCAACAAGAAGGTAGATGTCAAGGAGTTGATGAAGGTCACAGAGATCAAGGGGAAAGAGGTGGAGAAGGTACAGATATTGCGTGGGACCTCAGGGCGGATGCATCTTCTCACTCCTACCGAGGAGTTCCACTTGATGGTCCTTCCCAGTGGAACCTATGAGATTACCGACCGCAGAAGTATCGAGTTACTGTTTGTTGGTGAGGGAAGTGCCCAGTTCATCTCTGAGAAGGAGAAGCGAACGTTGCAGAAAGGTAGTTGTCATGTGGTTGCAGCATCACTTGACTCATATACCCTGAAAGTGGAGGGAATGCTGTTTATTGCTGATGTTCCAAGATGACGGAATATTTCGTTTTTTTTAGGTTGGAATGAGTATCTGAGCAGTGATATAGTACATATATGGATAAATACCTCAAAATATTGCGAAAAGAGTTGCGTCCCGCAATGGGATGTACTGAACCCGCAGCCTCAGCGTTGGCTGGTGCAAAGGCTGCGGAACTATTAGGACTGGTACCTACCTCTTTGGAGATTTGTACCAGTAGGGATATGGTCAAGAATGCGATGGGTGTCGCTATCCCAAATTGCTCCTTGAAGGGAATTCAGGCAGCAGTTGCCCTTGGAGCAAGCGGGGGAGACAGCGAGAAGGGGCTGAGCATTCTCAGTAGTCTTAGCGAAGAGCAGATAGAGAAGGCTTCAGCAATTCCAGTCTCTCTTGTTATTGAAAGCGGTGTCCCTTCCTTGTATATCAAGGTTACTGCAAAAGCGGGAGATGATCTTGCCATTGCCACCATCAGTGGGGAACATGACCGGTTCAGTTACCTGCAGCATAATACTACCGTTTTACGTGAACTCGCAGTTGATGCCTGTGGTACAGAACTGGAAGTGGAGGATGAGCAATTCCTCGCTGCTGCGAGTCTTGCTGATCTACTCTCGTGGGTAGAGCAGGCACCCCAGGAGGCAATCGACCTGGTTCTGGATGCAAAGGAGACCAATCTCGTCATTGCACGACATGCGCTCGAGCACCCCTATGGGCTTTCTGTGGGGAGAATTGCTGCTGAGCCGATTGGGAAAGAACCAAGCAACCTAACAGAAGCCTTCAGCCTGGGGTCAGCCATGGCTGCTGCAGCCAGTGACGCAAGAATGGCGGGATGTCCGTTGCCGGTGATTATCAACAGTGGCAGTGGAAACCAGGGGATCACCTTGACCGTTCCCATCGCGGTAGTCGCAGCATATTTGAAGAAAGATGATGAACAGCTTGGAAGGGCTTTATTGCTCAGTCAGCTGATAGGATTGGGATTGACTGCCAGGAAAGACCGGCTGAGTGCTCTCTGTGGTGCCTTCACAGCCTCCATTGGGACGGCTTGTGGGTTGGTATATCTGCTGGGAGGGAATCTGGAAGAGATGGACCGTGCTTTCAACACCATGGTTGGAAATCTTACCGGGATCATCTGTGATGGGGCCAAGTCCACCTGTGCCCTGAAGATCTACAGTTGTGTGGAAGCAGCAAACCTTGCCTGCAAACTTGCATTCCGTGGTCTTTCCCCAGGAAATGAGAGCGGAATTGTTGGAAAGTCGAGTAGGGAGAGTATGGATTTTCTTTCCAGAATCAGTCATGAGGGGATGGAAGAAACAGATAAGACGATTCTCTCCATCATGTTGGGAAAACAATCGTGAACTATGTAGCATTGGATTTCGAGACGGCAAACAGCTACCCCGGTGGTGCTTGTTCAGTAGCACTTGCACGGTTCGATGAAGAAGGTACCTTGCTTGAGACGTATTATTCATTGATCCGTCCCAAGCATCCGTATTTTGATCCAGGGATGACCGCAGTGCATAAACTCTCCAGTGATGAGTGTCTTGCTGCCCCTGAGTTTGATAAGATCTGGGAGCATATGCGTTCATTCATCGGTCGCGACATCCTTGTTGCCCATAATGCAGTCTTTGACATGGGAGTGATGAAGGCTGCATTTGAAGCATATGACCTGGAAGCGCGGGAGATGAGCTACCTATGCACCCTGACCATCGCTCGAAAGCTCTGGCCCAAAATGCACAGCTATAAACTCTCCTATCTGGTTGATTACTTCGATATGGAGTATCAGGCTCACTATGCCCTTGATGATGCAATCATGTGTGGAAAGATCATGTACCGGCTCTGCAAGGGGCACCTGAATGAGCTGCTCGATCTTCGCCGGTTCCTGATCACCAAGGGTATTGAGCCGAAGGTTATCGAGCACCAGAGAAAAGATGCAGATTTTTTCCTATAAGCGGATAGAGGCCGGTTGCCCAGAATCCTACAAGGCTGTATCGCACAAAGCTCCCAATTGCATACAGTGACTCTGGGATGATTACCTTGGAGCCCATGATCAGAAGCACAACAACCAAGCCGATAAGATAGCGGCCAATCTTCTTTCCTAATGTTCCTTCGGTCAAGAATTGGACCTTCTTGTTCTCAAGGGCGAATCCAAGATAGCCTCCACCACCGAGAGCCAGAATCTTCATCAGGTCATTGAATGCCGTCTCATCAGCAGAAAAGAAATTGAGCAGGATACTGATTACCGCTCCGCTCATGGCAAAGATGGTCCCGAGGACGATCAGGTACCTTATGCGTCGCTTCTCATCATCATAGATGAAGTCCAGGTAATGGTAGAAGGCAAAGCTGATGGAAACTCCGAGCAGGAGTCCAGCAAACACGTCAATCGGCCAGTGAACGCCAAGATAGAGCCGGCTCAATCCTACCAGCGTCATCATGATTGCACAAAAGATACTGAGCTTTCGTTTTCTAAAAGAAAGAGCAAGTGCAGAATAAAATGCTGCACCGGTGGTGGTATGTCCGCTGGGGA
This sequence comes from Sphaerochaeta sp., assembly GCF_050178175.1. Lineage (GTDB taxonomy): Bacteria > Spirochaetota > Spirochaetia > Sphaerochaetales > Sphaerochaetaceae > Sphaerochaeta. The sequence goes on along the minus strand of NZ_JBFXGH010000003.1, from coordinate 49,032 downwards.
ATGAGTATCCGGTTGCGGTTTCCAGTCGTTTGCCTTGGATCGAATCCAAAACCTGGAACGGACGTGGAGCCTTGACCGTGGCTTTCAGTATACCCATTGCGAGTACAGAGAGTAGAACTGATGAGTAGAGACCGAACCCTTTCTTCTTGTCATGATTCCAGAAGATATAAAGGATAACGACAATGACGAAGGTCTGCTCTCCCAAGAGCGATGCGAGGTTGCCCAGGAAGTCGAGAACGGGGTTCTCGATATTCAGAAAGAACAGCATTATGGATTCTTGCATGGGTATCTTCTCCTTGCGGGAAGTATACGAAAGGGTAGTCGTTATGGCAACCACAAAGCATGTTGACAAAAGATGGGCTATCGTGTAGTTTCCAAGAGTGCTTTTTGAGGGTGTAGCGAAGCTGGTTATCGCGACGGCCTGTCACGCCGTAGATCGCGGGTTCGAGTCCCGTCACTCTCGTTACCAAGAATCTTTTGTTCATCTCTGGTGAGCGAAGGATTTTTTTTGCTCCAGGAGATGACTATACAAGTCTTGATGATTTTAATGAAAATGGGAAAATCTTTTTTAGCTCTGTTGACAAAAATACAGGGATAGTGTAGTTTCACTCTTGCTATGAGGGTGTAGCGAAGCTGGTTATCGCGACGGCCTGTCACGCCGTAGATCGCGGGTTCGAGTCCCGTCACTCTCGCTTGAAGAAACCGCCTTGGATTCCAGGGCGGTTTCGTTCTATTATATGGTTCGATTGAATCTCGGAGGGATGATGAAGGTACTGGTAGGAATGAGTGGTGGGATAGATTCTTCTGTTGCAGCATATCTGCTGAAGCAGCAGGGACATGAGGTTACAGGGGTCACTATGACCATCTGGAACAAACGTGCCCATTTGGCTCGTCCGCTCGGTTCAACCAGTTGTTTCGCCCCCGACAAGAGCGAGGATATCAAGGCGATCAAGCGAATCTGTGAGAAGATCGGTATAGAGCATCATGTGCTTGAGCTGAGTGATCAATTTGAGGAAGTGGTGCTTGCAAACTTCAAGGACGAATACATGGATGGGCGTACACCGAACCCCTGTGTATGGTGTAATGCCAAGATCAAGTTCGGAGCCATGGTGGATTATGCCAAGGAAAGCGGGCTTGTCTTTGACAAGTTTGCCACCGGGCACTATGCCCGCATTACAGAAGAAAACGGTCGCTATGCGATAACCAGGGCTGTCGATCTAAAGAAAGACCAGTCTTACTTCCTCTATCGTCTCAGCCAAGCTCAACTTGCCGCCACATTGTTCCCCCTCGGTTCCATGACCAAGGAAGAAGCACGCACTATTGATATGGCGCAAGGATTCCATAAGGTCTACCAGGAAGAGAGTCAGGATTTCTATGATGGGGATTATACCGATCTACTGGAAGTGGAGAACAAGCGGGGAAATATTGTCACCCAGGATGGAAAGATCCTTGGAACCCATGACGGGATCTGGCACTACACCATTGGACAGAGAAAGGGGTTGGGTATAGCAGCCGAACGACCACTCTATGTATTGCAGCTTGACGCACAAAAAAATGAAGTGGTAGTCGGCTATGTAGAGGAGACTCTGCAAAGTACCGTAACAGCTGATGATGTTGTGTGGAGCAGCAAGCCTTCCTTGGATGGCGAAGTGGAGGTGCAGGCAAAGATCCGCTCCACCGGGTATCCAACAGAAGCCAGGGCCCACAGGAATGATGATGGTACCATCACCGCTGTATTCTCGGACTCTGTAAAGGCTGCTACTGTTGGACAGTCACTGGTTCTCTATGAAGGGGAGAGAATCCTCGCCGGGGGAATCATCAAGGAAGCCTTCTGATAGTTGTCTCATACTGTCTTTCCGTTTATGATGGAGTGACAAGGAGAGCATAATGCGAGTCATCATCCAAAATGATTATGAGAATCTTTCTCTCTGGGCTGCCCGGTATATTGCAAGCAGGATCAGGGAGTTCGAACCAAATGAGAACCGACCTTTCGTACTGGGACTGCCAACCGGATCTTCTCCGCTGGGTACCTACGCTGAACTGATCAGGCTGAATAGGGAAGGGTATGTCTCATTTGCCAACGTCGTCACCTTCAACATGGATGAGTATGTTGGTCTTCCAAAAGACCATGAGCAGAGTTACTACACATTCATGTGGAAAAACTTCTTCAATCATATCGACATCAAGAGAGAGAATGTCCACATCCTTGACGGAAATGCAAAAGATCTGGAGGCGGAGTGTGCTGCCTACGAGGATGCAATCGCTGCATTCGGTGGGATTGAGCTTTTTCTGGGTGGCATAGGTTCGGATGGCCATATTGCATTCAACGAGCCATTCTCTTCCCTCTCCAGCAAGACCAGGATCAAATCACTCACCTACGATACCAAGGTGATGAACAGCAGATTCTTCGACAACGATATGAACAAGGTACCATCCCAAGCTCTTACCGTTGGAGTGAAGACCGTAACAGACAGCAAGGAAGTCATCATCCTGGTAAACGGCCATGCAAAGGCACGTGCCTTGCAGGCAACCATCGAGGGTGGGGTAAGCCAGAACTGGACCTGTAGTGCTCTCCAACTACACCCGAAGGCAGTCATCGTCTGTGATGAAGCAGCCTGTGGGGAATTGAAGCTGAATACCTACAAATACTTCAAGGATATTGAAGGTGATAATCTTTCAGTAGAGAATATGCTCTCGTAAAGAAGATCGAGTGAACCAAGGAAACAGGCCCGAAACCAGGAAATTATCGGGCCTTCGTTACAGTGTTTCCTGATCAGTACGCTAACGAGATTCCTACATAGGGAGCGAGCGCGAAGCCGCTCATCCCAATATCAGATTCTGCTGAAGCATCATCAATTGATAGCGTGACAGTGCCACCAATTGGGAGCAATGCCTTTGCACCGATACTCACAAAGGTTGTTGCTGTTACTGCATAGTTGATTTCTGCATATCCCGCAACGTAGGCTGCGAAGATCTCCCAAGAGTAGGTGTCTGTTCCATCATCACAGGTCTCTGACTCACTGCAGAACTGGAGGCCAGCTCCCGCTTCAACAAAGGCTGAGTAGGATACATCCTGTTGGAAAGCTGCATATACGCCAATATCCCAGCGAAGCGGAATATCGGAAACATCCTCTTCTGACCCATCAACTTTGGACCCAATGGTCTTTCCTATTCTCAGGCCGTAGGAGCAGCCGAATAGGTTTGCTTGATCGGAGAAGTAAGATCCCTTGGCCATCAATCCAACACTGGTACGTTCAATATCTACTGCTGTGGAAGATCCCCATTGAGAAAGATACTGCTCAGAAGACTCTACTGAATAATACCCAGCAGCTGCGTACACGCAAGGAAGAAATGGGCCGGAAGAATAAAAATCCTGCCGGTATGGAGTGTTTCAGCAAGAATACCTGGCTTCTTGTGTGGTTACTTCACCTCAACCAGCTCATACTCCATCGTTCCCAAACCCAGTTTTTCCCCATGCTCCAGGGCCACTTTCCAGCTTGTGGTAGGGTGGGTGTCGGTGAAGTGGTCATGATGACAGTGTTCTCTCTCTCCAAGGGCAGAGGAAGGGATGAACGGTTGCCGGTTCACAGCATCCGCACATGCCTTGTCCAGGGCAATAGGGTCGAAGGATGCGAAAAATCCTACATCCGGTACAATGGCCAGGTCATTTTCTCCATGGCAGTCGCAATTCGGTGAGACCTCGATTACGATGTTGATATGAAAAGTTGGCCTTCCATGACAGATTGCATGGGTGTACTCAGCAATCTTGCAGTTCAGCTTGTCATTGGAGCTGTTGTCATTGTTTGAGATTGCATCAGTGGGGCAGACCGCAATACAGCGCCCACAACCAACACACTTGTCCTGGTCTATCCAAGAAAGCCCATCGGTGATGTGCGGGGCATCGTGGGCACAGATATCGATACAGGCACCACAACCGATGCAAAGACTCTGGTCAACCTGTGGTTTCCCATCACAGTGCATCTCCATCTTCCCTGCACGTGAGCCCCCACCCATTCCGATATTCTTGAGTGCACCACCAAAACCGGTGGCCTCATGACCCTTGAAGTGGGCGAGGCTGATAAGGATATCGGCGTCCATCAAGGCACGTCCTACCTTTGCTTCCTTGACATACTCCCCTCCAGGAACGGGGACCAATGTCTCATCTGTTCCCTTCAGTCCATCACCAATGATGATATGGCAACCTGTTGCATAGGGCATAAAACCGTTCTTATAGGCACTCTCCATGTGATCGAGTGCATGCTTTCTTCCCCCGACATAGAGGGTGTTGCAATCGGTAAGGAATGGCCTTCCTCCCAACTCCTTTACCAGTTCAACCACCGTGGCGGCATAGTTTGGTCTCAGGAAAGCCAGATTGCCAGGTTCACCGAAATGGATCTTGATGGCAGTAAACTTGTTCTTGAAGTCGATGGTCTCAATTCCTGCTCGCTTGATCAGCCTGGTGAGCTTATGCAAGCGTGAGTCCCCGTTATCGCAGCGTAGGTTTGTGTAGTAGACTTTGGATGCTTCCAAGAGATACCTCTCTTCATTCTATTTTTTTGCTTGATTATCGTAGTCCCAGCTCTCTAGCAACCTTGATGGCTAAAGCTGGTTTGTCGGTCATTACTGAATCTACCCCCATCTGGTAGAGACGCCTCATTTCAGCTTCATCATTGATGGTCCAGACTTGGATGATGCTTCCCCTGTTATGCATGGTTTTTACAAAAGAAGGGGTGATCACCTCGATGCCCCACTGACGGGTGGGGACCTGGAAAATGATGGGGTGCGTCTTCCCTGAGAGTAAGTGGAGCTTCTGGAGTGCCAGGAGGGGTACCACCTCAAGGGTGGTAACACTTGTCAGTATATCGGGAGCTTTTTTTCTCAGTAGTTTGAGATTTGGGAGATGAAAAGAAGCAGCAACGACTCGCTGTGTGGCCTGCGTCGAGTGGATAACCTCGATGAATGTGTCAACAATGGCTGGATCCTTGCTTTTTAGGTCAATGTTGAATCGCTGGTTTGGACATGCATCCAAGGCCTCTCTCAATGTACACAGTTGCACACCTTTTCCCCTGAAGGGAAACGTTTTTCCGTTGTCTGGAGTGAATGTATATCCTGCATCGTAGGTTTTCAGTTCAGAAAGGGTATGATCCTCCACCCGGCCGGAACCATCGGTATTGCGGTCCAATGTCTCATCATGCCAGATGACAAGCTGTCCGTCCTTACTCAGATGTACATCGGTCTCGATGACATCAACACCCAATGTACATGCACTCAGGAAGGCACTGAGCGTGTTCTCTGGGAAGTGTGCACTATCCCCCCGGTGGGCTATCACCCGGGGCATTGGGTCAAAAAAGGAATCAGTCATCTTGCTCCTTGGTCTTATGGGCCTTGATCCTGGCTGATTTAACAAAGACCTTTTCCATCTTCTGGATTTCGCTCTCTGTGAGAGCAGAACGTACAAATACATCACGAAGGAAGCGGAAAGTCCAAAGTTTCTCCTGGCCTAGTTTGAAGTACCCGATCTCATCGAGTGCATCACACGCTTTAAGTGCCGCTTCCTCACAACGGCCTTGCGTTACCGGGTTTGCTCCCTCAGGGTATGTCTTGATGGTATCGTAAAGGCAGTAGGTAATGATTTGGACCGCTTGAGATAGATTGAGAGAGGGGAACTGGTCGCTGGTTGGAATGGTGACCACCTGACTGCACATGGCCACCTCATCATCAGTAAGTCCGTCGGACTCTCGTCCGAAGACGATTGAGATAAGACCGTCACCGGTCTTCTGCACCACCTCAGCCAATTGGGTGGGGTTGAGCGAGCTATGCTTACGGAACTTTCCTCTTCTTCTTGTAGCTGCAACACTGAGCACACTTCCTGAAAGTGCCTCCTTGAGTGAAGAGAATCGTTTCGCTTGCAGCCAGACATCGCTGGCATGTAATGCAAGCGTTCTTACACGGTTCTCATCGTATTCACGATCACTCACCAAGGCCAGATGGGTAATGCCCATGGTCTTCATGGCTCGACAGGTTGAGCCAATATTGGCTCCATCCTGTGTATCAACCAGTACGATTTGAATCCTATCCAAATTGGTTTGTTGGTCCATGGAACCAGTAATAACAGATATTGCAGGTTTTTCCAAGCTAGTCTATAGTTGTCCTATGACAGAAAAACCGTTCTCAGGAAATAAGTACATCCAAATATTTCTTGGAGTCATCGTAACATTGGCAGTATTTGCCGCCTTGAAGATCTCCAAAGACGTCATGATTCCCCTTGTTCTTTCGTTTTTCTGTTATTTGTTATTCAGCCCACTACTTCGCAGGCTTGATAGACTCCATGTACCAAAAATCATCTCAGTCATCTTCGTCATGGCTTTGTTGCTCTTCCTGTTCCTTGCTGCAGGCTGGTTCATCTTCATCACAGTCAATACTCTGATTGACCTGGTGCCATTCTATGCAGAGAAAGTAGTCTCATTGGACCGTCTGCTTACCAGCAGGGCCAGTGCCTTTATTGATCTTCCTGAAGGGGCTTCCTTCCTATCCATACTGCCCGTGAACTGGTCGAACATTGCCATCAGCAGCTTGACCTCCATCAGCAACAAGTTCCTCTCGATTACCAAGGTTGCACTATTGGTTTATATTTTTGTTCTTTTCCTGTTGCTGGAACGGCAGAGTGTAATTCCCAAGTTGCTGGCAGCCATCCCTCGAAGCAAGGGTATGAAAGTTGCTGTCATGTTTGAACGCATTACCCGCCAGACCTCCAAGTACCTGTTGCTGAAAGTGGTGATCAGCTTATGTACCGGTGCACTCTTCTTTCTCACTGCAGTGGTCACCGGTCTCGATCTTCCCATTCTCTGGGGAGTCCTGGCATTCATATTCAACTTCATACCTTCCATTGGTTCAGTCATTGTGACAACCATTGTCATCTTTATGGCACTGATCCAGTTTGCACCCGATTGGACCAATGTCTTTTACGTGGCGATCCTTGCAATAAGTACCCAGATGATCCTGGGGAACATCATTGACCCCCGCTTGCAAGGAGGCCAACTCAATCTATCGCCCTTTGTTATTCTCGTCTCACTTTCTCTCTGGGGCTTCATCTGGGGACTTCCCGGGATGTTTATCTCTGTACCCCTGACCAGTGTGTTGCAGATTCTCTGTGCAAATATCAAGAGTCTCAGACCCGTTGCCATCCTGATAAGCAGCGGTAAGAGCTATCAGCGGGAGACGGCAAAACAAAAAGCGCTGGAGCGTTATCTAAGAAAGCAGGATAAGCTCAAGAGGGGAGAGCATCCCACCGCAGAGCACATCAATGAAGCACAGGAGAAGGAAGCCCATGAGAACTATCACAAGGGTGACTTCGTCCTTCCGGAGAATTTCGGCGACAAGAAATGATTGATTTTCCTACACTCTCAATGGAAGAAGCGGCAAACTATCTGAGCCTACCTTTCAGCCAAAGTCAAGAAGGGTATGAAGCATTTCTACAGACAATCCTTGGCTTCTATGAGGGACACGGAAGGCAGTTTATCTGGAGAGAGACCAGCGACCCCTATCGGATCCTGCTTTCCGAGGTAATGCTGCAACAGACCCAAACCAGTCGCGTCATTCCCAAGTATGAGTTGTTTCTCTCCCTATGGCCAACACTCAAGGACTTGGCTGGGGTGGCGCTGGATGAGTTGCTGTACCACTGGAAAGGATTGGGCTATAACCGTAGGGCGCTGAATCTCCGTAGGAGTGCCATCGCATCCAGGGAGTGGGATTGGAACCTACCCACAAAGCAGACTGAACTGCTCTCCTTGCCTGGGGTGGGGAAAGCAACCGCAGCCGCCATTGGTGCATTCAGTTACCGAGAGCGAACCATCTACCTTGAGACGAACATACGCAGGGTTCTGCTCCATTGCTTTTATCCCGACCAGGAAGGCGTGAAGGACAAGGAACTGGAATTGTTGCTTGGTCGTTTAGTGCAGTTGGTTGAGGACCCCAAAGCATGGTACTACGCCCTGATGGATTTCGGTGTCTTGCTTAAGCATCTCCTTCCCAATGCCAATATGAGAAGTGCCCACTATACAAAACAGGCAAAATTCGAGAACTCCAACCGACAGATTCGAGGACAGTTGATCCACCTGCTCTCTGATACCGGTGCCAAAGAACAGCAACAGGTCACCACATTGCTCTCCCACTTTGAAGAGGAGCGTGTACTGTACTGCCTTGGGCAGTTGGAAAAAGAGGGCTTCGTTGAGGAAACAGAAGGTACCTATCGGATAGCTAAGGCCTAGGCTTCCTATCCGCAGCCAGATTCCCTGCCATACCCAGCAGCATCAAGAGTGCTCCTATGAGAAGCGGTAGGCTGAAACTGTCAAAGAAGAGATAATCGATCAGGAGGCTCATCAGGATCTGGGCAGATGAGAGCAGGAGTGCAGAGTAAACAGCAGGAACCTTCACAATGACATAACTGGTACTTACCACGACAAATGCTGCCAGCGTTCCCCCACCAAGAATGAGAAGTAAAGGGATTTGGGGAATGGTTTTTATCCCAACGATTGTTGCATCCTTCTGGAACAGGAAATAGAAGACCAGGCCTGCCAACAGCCCGCCGATGAAATTCCTATGCGAGGCACGTATGGGCCCCTCGTAGAGGGCAAGTGTACTGTTGAGTACCATCTGTGTCATGGTAAGTGCACCTGCAAGTATGCCTAGCATAACATACAGGAAAGCAAAGTTCGCCGTACCTCCGCTCGCCATGATGATGATTCCGATTGCACTGATACTCAAACTGAATATCTTCGTTCGGTTAAGACTGCGCTTTTGCATTCCCATCCAACCGGTAAGGTCGAACACCAATGAACAGAAACTCTGCCCGAATACTGTGGAAGCCATCGCAAGCGATGCCCCGGTATGGACGACGGTCGTGTAGTTCAGGTTCAGGATGGCGAGGCCGAACAGGCCATTGAACATGAGATACCAGGGGACTTTTCTTCCTGGGCCATTGATGGCTGGCCTCTTCCTGCCAAGGAGCAGGATAAGGGAGAGGATGACCAATCCGATCATATGATTGACGATTAATGAGACACCCATGGTGGTAGCCTGTCCCAGGAGGGTGTTGGAGACCACCATGATGGAGATGATCATACCGGTCATCATGTCGAGGAAGAGATAAAGTGCCTGATTCATGGAGGCATTATATCGGTTTCTGCCTTGTAACGCCAGAGCCTCCTCCTCTACAATGAGCTCATGTCAATCAAAGCAATCGACTTCAACCGGCAAGCTGTATATGAAACCCAGTTGCTTGCAAAGGCCATGCCCCCAAACAGTCTCGGGAGACTCGCCTCCCTTGCGCTTAAGCTGGCGCTTATCAAGGATGGCCCGCTTGATTCCCTTTCTCTCTTGCTGTTTGCAGGCGACCATGGGGTGGTGGAGGAGGGGGTAACCCACAGTCCTCAACAGATCACCTACCAACAGTGTTGCAATTTTGCCTCCGGAGGAGGTGCGTGCAGTCTCTTCGCTTCCTTGAACCATGCAACGCTATCAGTAATTGATGTTGGGGTGAATCATTCATTTTCTGAACATGATGCGGTAGTCGATTGCAAAATCGGTTATGGGACAAGAAATTTCTTGCAAGGTCCTGCAATGGAACGTGAGCAATGCCTCCAGGCAATGGAAGCAGGTAGAGAACGGGTTCGCCTGGCAATTGGAGAAGGGGCCCACGCCATTGCATTTGGAGAGATGGGGGTGGGGAATACCACCAGTGCCTCGGCTGTAGCCGCTGCCCTTACCAATCTTCCAGTCTCGGCAATCACAGGGAAAGGATCCGGTCTCAGTGATGCCGAACTACAACACAAGATTGCAGTCATTGAACAAGCCTTGGTCCTGCATCCCGAGAGGGATCCCCTTACTGTGCTCTGCAATCTTGGAGGGTATGAAATAGCTGCCATCTGTGGTGGAATGCTGGAAGTTGCAGAGGCCTCTTTGCCCATTCTTCTTGATGGGTTTGTCGTAACCAGTGCTGCCTTGGTGGCGAATGCCATGGACGAGCACTTTCATGAGTATCTCATCCCCTGCCATCAGTCAGGAATGCAGGGGCATAGAAGAATGCTGGAATCTCTTGGTTGTGGCCGGCCTCTCTTGGACCTACAGATGCAACTCGGGGAGGGGACCGGTGCATTGGCGGCCTGGCCCTTGGTACGTCTGGCAAGTCATTTGCTTACCGATATGACCAGCTTCTCTGATGCGCAGGTAACTGATAGCACGAAGCTGTTGCTGTCAATGGGGTTGGTATGAAGCATATGCGAATTGGAACAACAAGTTACATCATCCCGGATGATATCCTGCCGAATGTACGATATCTTGCCGACAAGGTGGATGATATTGAGCTGGTACTCTTTGAAAGTGAAGAAATGAGCAACCTACCTGATGAGAAAACCATCAGGGAACTTGCCCGATTGGGTGAATCACACGGTTTAAGCTACACCGTGCATTTCCCCTTGGATATCTATCCCGGTTCAGCCGATCTGGATGAGCGAAGGCGATTCATGCGAACCGTTGAGAAAATCATCTTCCTTACTGAACCTCTTGATCCCTTCGGTTATGTGTTGCATCTTGCCCCGGAGTCCTATGGAACGGTGCCATCCAAGGATATAGAGCGTTGGACTACCTGTCTAGATATGAGTCTTGAGATGATGATGTCAAAGTATGAGGCTATGAGAAGGATGTTTTGTGTTGAGACCTTGAGCTATCCATTCTCGCATGTATATCATCTGGTGGAGCGCTATGACCTCTCTGTTACGCTCGATATCGGGCATATCTGGCTGATGGGGTACTCCATGCAGGCCAATCTTGACTTGCTCTTGCCGAGAACCCGCATTGCTCACCTTCACGGCGTTCATGACGGTAAGGATCATCTGGGTCTGGACAAGGGGAATCCTGCACTGATAAGCCAGTTCATTTCTGCCCTTTCGAAGCAAATCCAAACAGACAACAGGGAGAGGGTACTCACCTTGGAGGTGTTTTCTGAGGCAGAGTTGGATGCTTCCCTCTCCCTCTTGGGGAAAAGCCATGATATGATGGGAAAAGACTGGGGAGGTAGATATGGCCACCATTGATATGAAAAAGACTCTTGTAAAGGGATATCCGCTGCGGCCTGCAAAAGGCACGATTGTCTCCACCGCTGGGTCCATGAGAATCCACACAAAGATCAAGAGTGGGGTTACGCTGGTTATCGGGGGAGGAAGAAGCGGAAAGAGTTCCTATGCCCAGGACTATGCCCTGGGAGTATGTGACGGTACCCAGTCCCGTGCCTATATTGCTACCGCCGAACCGATTGATGAGGAGATGAAGGCACGGATTGCTGCCCATCAGAAGGATCGCGCTGATCGATTCATTACCATTGAGGAACCCCTTAACCTTGCAAAGGCCATACAGGATCTTCCCCCATCAGTCGAGGTCTGTATTGTTGACTGTCTTACTGTTTGGTTGGGAAACCTCCTTCATCATAAAGGAATCCCTGAGAAAAGATTCCCTGAGGAAGATGCTCTCTATGAGGTTCTCAAGCATCCCCCTTGTGAAATTCTCCTTATTACCAATGAGACAGGCCTTGGGCTTATTCCTGCAGATGCAGAGAGCCGCTCCTTCAGGGACCTGAGTGGATGGATGAACCAGGACCTAGCAGAGATTGCCACGAATGTAATTTTGATGGTTGCTGGCCTTCCCCTTGCCCTCAAGGGAAAAGTTCTGTGATCACACTCGGTCTTGGAGGAGCCCTGCGTACCCTCACTCGGTTTCCCTTGCCTTACCGAGCCTTGGAGAAGGAGCAACGGATTCTGTTTTGGTTTCCTCTTGTCGGGTCTCTCTTTGGTCTTTTCTTCATAGGGGTATCCCTGCTTCCTTTTTCAGTCCAGGTTCGTTCAGCGCTTATCATTGCACTCTCGGCATACCTGTCCAGGGGTTTCCATCTCGATGGGCTCTGCGATTTCGCCGATGGGCTGGGTGGAGGGTGGAATAAGGAACGCAGCCTCGCCATCATGAAAGACAGTCACAGCGGAGCCTTCGCCCTGATCACCCTGTCCTGTGTGCTCTTGCTACAATATGCAGCCCTGCAGCAACTCTCCGATATTCCTCTGGCATTGATGCTGGTACCGGTTCTGGGAAGGCTGAACCAGGTCATAGCTGCCTCCTTGATGCATTATGCGAGGGAAGGAGAGGGAACAGCCTCCCGCCTGGTACGTGCAGCAAAACCTTATCATCTGCTCCTCCCTCTCCTGCAGATACTTATCGCTCTGGCCCTGTTGCTTGTTTTTTCGAATGAGTATGCCCTGAATGCTGTATCCTCGTTCCTCTTTGCGCTCCTCGTTTGTTTCTTGCTGATGCTGGTCAGCAAAAAGCGACTTGGTGGGGTGACCGGTGATGTGTTGGGTGCTGTGGAGGTACTCACTGAGACTGCTGCCATGCTTGGATTCCTTCTCCCTCTTGCATCGGGGGCCCTCCCTCGGTAATACTAGGTGGTACAATCGGGGAGGTCGCGGATGGATATTGTGTGTCTTGATATGGAAGGGGTCTTGGTACCGGAGATTTGGATCAACGTGGCAGAGCGAACAGGTATTGAAGAACTGAAGATTACCACCCGCGATGAGCCGGATTATGACAAGCTTATGGCCGGACGGATCAGGATCCTTGAGGAACACAACCTGAAACTGAAGGATATCCAGGATGTCATTGCCCAGATGGGTCCCATGGAAGGAGCACTCTCTTTTCTCGATTCACTGCGGTCGATGACCCAGGTTGTCATTCTCAGTGATACCTTCAGCGAGTTTGCCAATCCCCTCATGCGTCAGCTCAAATGGCCTACCATCTGGTGCAACAGCCTGGAGGTGGATAAGGATAACCGTATCATCCGGCACAGGATGCGACTGCATGACGGCAAGAAGAAAGCCATCCAAGCCTTGAAGACCCTCAATTACCGTACCTTTGCGGCTGGGGATTCCTACAATGACCTTACCATGATCCAGGAAGCGGATGGTGGTTGCTTGTTCCGTGCCCCCAAAAACATACTGGAGCAGTATCCCCATCTGCAGATAGCCGAGACCTATGATGAGTTCCTGGAGATCATCAAGGAGTTCCTGGACTGATGAAACAGGGCAGGCTGACTCCCTCCATTATCGTTCTCATTCTCTCCCTGTTCGTAGGCTTTTCTCTCCTCGCAATCGCCTACAAGCCTTCTGTTGTCCTTGTGGTCATGCTAGCATTGGTCTTGATGGTACTCTCTGTACTGTTGATCAGGTATGCAATGATTTTTGACCGCCAAATGCGAGAGAAACAGGAGGGACAGCATGAAAAGGAAACTACGCGATAGCTTGGTAGCCTTGCAGGCTTGGAAAGAGCGGAAGACAGTCGTATTCCTCAGTGATTTCGGCATGTCCGACGGAGCAGTAAGTGCCATGCATGGGGTGGCAAACGGGGTGTCCAATCTCCTGAGATTGGAGGACCTTACCCATGAAATCCCTCAATTCAACATCTGGGAGGCCTCCTACCGACTGGTACAGGCACTTCCCTATTGGGCCAAGGGAACAGTCTTTGTCTGTGTGGTCGATCCTGGGGTGGGATCGGACCGAAAAAGCGTCGTCGCCTTGAGTGAGAGTGGCCACCTGATCGTCACCCCTGACAACGGAACGCTGACCCATGTGGCAGACAGTATCGGGATACTGGAGGTGAGGATGATCAATGTTGATACCCATCGTCTCTCAGGCAGCCAGAAAAGCCACACCTTTCATGGAAGGGATGTATATGCATACACCGGGGCACGATTGGCCTCTGGTGATCTGGACTATGAGGAAATCGGTCCATTGGTCCCAAAAACCGTCAAGCTGAAAATGGAACGCTCCAGAATTGAAGGATCCTCACTGGTCGGTTCAGTGGACATCCTTGATGCCCGCTATGGTTCGCTCTGGACCAATATCAGTGCTGACTTCTTGGATGAGCTTTCTCTGGGCAACGGGGATATGCTGCAGACAACCATCTCCTGCAATGGCCGTATCGTCTATGGATACAAGCTTCCAATCTGCAAGTCCTTCACTGAAGTGGGAAAGGGTGAGCCTCTTATCTACATCAACAGCCTCCTCAATCTTGCAGTTGCCCTGAATCAGGGGGATTTTGCTACAACCTACGGAATTGGAACGGGTGAGGGATGGAAAATCAGTTTTTCGGTGATAGAATGATTGGTAATTGCCTGTAAGGAGGTAACAAATATGGAACAGAACAAAGGAATGCAACCGGTGCGCATTGTCGTGATCATTGCCATCGGTGCAGCTCTCTATGGAGTGGGAGGACTGGTCAGTATCCCCGTCTTCGCCAACACCACCATCAAGCCTGCCATGGCTATTCTGGCCTTGTTTGCAGCTGTTTTTGGACCAATCGTGGGTTTCTTGGTAGGATTCCTGGGCCACTGGCTGACCGACCTGTTTGCAGGATGGGGTGTCTGGCCCACGTGGATGCTTGGTAGTGGTATTGTGGGGATTGCAATCGGAATGTTTCCTGCAATGAGCAAGAACTGTGTTGAAAAAGGAGAACTTCCCCGTTCCTCAATCGGTTTGTTCATCCTGCTCGCATTCCTGGGAAATTTCATCGGCTACATGATCAGTGCATTGCTTGATTTCCTCTTCTTCGCTGAGCCGATGGACAAGGTCATCACCCAGCAGTTGATCATTGCCTTCTCCAATACGGTTGTCATCGCCATTCTTGGTACTCTCTTGCTGCTGTTGGTTGTGAAACGCAACAAGAGCAGAGAAGGACTTACCAGGGACGAAGAAGCCTAAAGGAGAATATCTGCAGCTTGTTCTGCAGTCTGGTACATGCAAGCACCTCAGATTGTTTTCAAGGATTTCAGTTTTACATACCAAGGTCAGACGGAACCCACGCTTAAGCATATCGACCTTACCATTCGAGAGGGAGAGAAAGTCTTGATCGTGGGGCCATCCGGCAGTGGCAAAAGTACCCTGGGGTACTGCATCAATGCGCTTATCCCTCATGCTTTCCGTGGTGTCATTGAGGGAACTGCATCCATCTGCTCGATGAATCTTGAGGATGGAGACATCTACGCAGTGAACAAGAAGGTGGGAACGGTACTGCAGGACACTGATGCGCAATTTGTAGGATTGACTGTCGCTGAGGACATTGCATTTTCCCTGGAAAACCAGTGCATGGAACGCAAGAAAATGGAAAACCTGGTGTCCAAAATGGCTGGGATTGTTGGGATGCAGGAGTTCTTGAAGCAAAGTCCACAGGAAATTTCAGGGGGACAGAAACAACGGGTGTCTCTTGCCGGTGTATTGGTGGATGATGTGGAAGTTTTGCTCTTTGACGAGCCGCTTGCCAACCTCGACCCAGCCACCGGCCTGAAGGCAATGGGGCTTATCGACCAGCTTTCCAGGGAGACTGGAAAGACTGTCTTGATCATAGAACATCGACTTGAGGATGTGCTCTCCTATCCCGTTGACCGAATCCTGGTGATGCAGGAAGGTTCCTTGGTCGCCGATACCACTCCACAGGTACTGCTGGGGACAGCCCTGTTGAGTGAGCTGGGTTTGCGCGATCCCTTGTATCTGGCGGCTTTACGGATGGCGGGATGTGACTTCTCCACGCTTGGTGATGTAAGCAGCCTGGATACCATACATCTTAGGGGATGCATGGATAGGGTCAAGGCATGGCATCAAAAGGAACAGAGGCCCATCGATGTACAGGAGAAGCCTGTCCAGCTGGAACTGGAACATATCAGCTATTCCTATGATGGCCTGAAGACAGTGCTGGATGATGTTAGTGCGACCATTCATGAAGGGGAGATGGTCAGCATCCTAGGGAACAATGGGGCAGGGAAATCCACCCTCGCACAGATATTGATGGGAGTGATCCGTCAGGATTCCGGTCATATCCGGTATGAAGGGACCCTACTGGATGCCTACTCAGCAAGCCAACGCTCTTCACGGATCGGCTTTGTTATGCAGAACCCGAACCATATGATCAGCTGTGACCTCGTCTATGATGAGGTTGCCTTTGCCCTCAGGCAACAAGGCTATGGGGAGGAGCAGATCAAGGACCGTGTTATGGACGTGCTTGGGCTCTGTGCACTCCGTCCTTACCATCACTGGCCCATCTCAGCACTCAGCTACGGACAGAAGAAGCGGGTGACCATTGCCTCCATCCTCGTGACCAATCCAAAGTTGCTCATCCTTGATGAGCCAACCAGTGGCCAGGATTACCAGAGATATACTGCATTGATGGAGTTTCTCTCAGAACTGAATAGGAAGACCGGTCTGACCATTCTCTTCATCACCCATGACATGCACCTCGCTCTCGAATATACCCATCGTTCCTTGGTGTTGCATGATGGGCATCTGCTCTGTGACAAGCCAACCAGTGATGTACTTGCCGATGATGAGGTGCTCCACAAGGCAAACCTGAAGGAGACCAGTCTTTCCTTGCTCGCAAAACGGTGTGGAATTTCCGATGTCTCTTCATTCATCGATACGTTTGTCCGTGCAGAACAACAGACCCGGTCACGAGCGACCAAGGTTTCCCAGATTCCTGCCTTGGAGAAACCCCTCTCTGCAATGAAACCGAGACGGAAGCGGGTGGAACGAGCCAAGAAGGAGGGGAGAAAGTTTGGGTTTGCGCTTACCTATGAGGAGACCGATTCCCCGTTGCACCAACTCAATGGTGTTACAAAGTTCATCCTCTTCCTGACGTGGATTGTGTTCTGCCTTACCACGTTCGACATACGGTTCCTGATGGTAAGCACCATCATTTCATTCTCCTTGCTCTCCCTGACAAGGATACCCCTTCGCAAGTTCTCTCCCTACATCATGGGTATGTTGACGGTAATTGCTCTAAACGCAATGTTTATCTATCTTTTTTCCCCTGATCAAGGCACCCGGTATCTTGGCAGCAGAACCATCATCCTTGGTCCTGAACATGCCAGGTATTCCCTGAGTGCGGAAACCTTGTTCTACCTGGTGGTGGTCTGTCTGAAATATTTCTCCATCTTCCCGATGGCTTTGCTCTTTGTCAGCATCACCCATCCCTCACAGTTTGCTTCTTCATTGAATCGCTTGGGGATCTCTTATCGTATCAGTTACGCAGTTGCACTTGCACTGAGGTATCTCCCAGAAGTTACCAAGAGCTATATGCATATCCTGCATGCACAGATGGCAAGGGGCGTTGACTTCTCTTCCCAGACTCCACTAAAGAAACGGCTCTCTTCAGTGGGGCGTGTGATCACACCCTTGGTATTCAGCAGTCTTGACCGGATCGATGTCATCACCAATGCCATGGTCCTTAGGGGATTTGCCCGTTCAAAGAGCCGTACCTGGTACATGCAACGAAAACTAAAATCGGTGGATTTTGTGGTAATGGCTCTCATTATGGCCCTTCTTGCAGCCAGTCTCTATTCTCGTTTTATCGGAAAGGTTATGTTTTGGTACCCTTTTTAGACAAAATCACTCTGAATATGCTGAAAATGAGGTAAGGAGCTTGACAACAACGCATCTTATCCCCATCTTATATGGATAAAATCCAAAGGGTACAGGTACTGTCCCTTGTAGGAGGCGTATAATGTCCGAGGCATTTGTGCATGAGATGGAAGAGCTTCTCGTTTCCATGAGAAATGAACTGTTGGAGAAACTCACTGAGGATAACAGTGATTTCCGGGAAATGGTGAATTCCATGGGGATCAAGGACAGCATCGATGTTGCGGCTGATGATATTGCGTTCAAGAAGATGGAAGCGATCAACAAACATGAGGCAAACCGCCTCCGCTCCATCGAGAATGCCATCGCCCGTATCCATAATGGAAAATATGGGTACTGTCTGAGATGTGGAAAGAAGATTCCAGAGGAAAGGCTCAGAGCTATCCCCTATGCTGTACTTTGCATCGATTGCAAAAACGCAGAAGAGGTCCCGGGGAGAAAATAGTCTCCTGTCTGGGCAAAAAAAAACCAGATGGAACTCCTTGTTAGGGACCATCTGGATTTTTTTACAGAAATGGATTGTTGTATTCGTTCTTGATAGTACTGGTAGGTCCATGCCCGGGAAGTATTTGCACTTCCCCGGGGAGATTGAGCAATCGTTTGCAGCTTGCCATGATCTCGGTGTAGGAACCACCTTCCAGATCAGTCCGGCCTATACTACCGGCAAACAGTGTATCACCGGTAAATATGAATTGTCCTTCCTCATGATACAAGCATACACCCCCCTTTGTATGACCCGGGGTATGCAACACCAGCAGGTGGCTGTCTTGCAAATACTGGCCATCAGAGAGAAACCCTGTTGGCCTGGGAAGCTTTTGCAACTCCTTGTCATGCATTTGAAGGAAACTCTTATCAAAACAAACCTGTTTGACATGCTCATATGATAGAGCAGAGGCTTCCTCTTCAGCTACGAGCAGCTCAAGATCAGGCCATTTCTCTATAAGGGTTCCTATGGCAGCAATATGATCCCAATGAGTGTGTGTCAACAGAATGGCGACAGGGGTGAGGTTTCGTTGGGTGATGCGGTCAATGATGAGCTGACCATCAGCCCCTGGATCGATGATCCAGGCACTGGAGGTCTCTTCATTACCCATGATGTAACAGTTCGTCTGGTAGGGCCCCACCACAAGTCGTTCCACAATCATTTCCTACTCCTTGTTGGAATAGCTGATGGAAGCTGTCCTTCCTCTGATATCCATTCCATTAAGCTTCTCAATAGCTTTCTCACAGTTCTCTTCACTCATGCTGATGAAAGAGTACTTGTCATGGATGCGGATGCTGTAAATGTCATCCCTTTCGATACCAAGCTCTGTCTGGAGGATCTGGCTCAGTTCCTTGGTGTACAGTCTCTTCATCTTGCCAATGTTCAAGTACAGTGTCCTTGCTCCCTCTGGAAGGGTCCTGGGAGCTTTCTTACGGGGTTCCTGGCTCTCCTTCTCATCCTTGGGTTCCTCTTTCTTTGCAGGAGCTTCTCGCTTTGCCTTCGGTGCTGGTCTTGAACCAGCCTTTTTCGGGGTATTTGCCTGCAGGACTTCCCTGAGCAAATAGGCCATAAAATAGCCACGAAGTGTGAATGGGACATTCTTTTTGATCAGACGCTTGAGTTGTTCCAATTCATCAGGATTCGGGTCAGCCTTGGTTTTACCAGCAAGCAGCTGGATGGTGTCAATTACCAGGTCGTCGGTCGGGGTGCTCTTGTTGTCAATAGCCATGAGCAATTCTCCTTGGTTCGTAGAGCCTCTTGGTCCGTGCCAGCGGAAGGGCTGAATGTTTAAATTTTTTTGGGAACAGGCTCCCCCGTCCCCCCGCCTCATAGGGGGTGTGGGAAACGTGGTGGGCATAGCTTCTGCCCATTTGAGACAGAAGTAAGTGGATACCGTTGTGGTCACACTCATAGAAGAGGGTACATGCTGGCACATGTAAGCAAACGCTCTCCAAATCTGTCGTGGAAAAGAATATGGCAGCATGAATAAACCATTCCCATCCCAAGGCAGTTTGTATCCAGAATACCGAACCTCTTCTCCCTTTGTCAAGGAACGATGAAAAGGATGCATGCTGGTTCTTCTCTCTTTGCCTAGTAGCCCCCCTCTATGATACTATCAACTATGGGCTCATTACAGGCAGATATCCAGGAAAAACAGAAAGCGATCGAACAGCACCATGAAGATTTACTTGCTTTATACATGGATTTGGCAAAAAGCGTTTCCCTGATAGAGGAAAACGTCAGTCTTGGGTATGCCCGCAGTGAATATGAGCAATATCGGGACACCCGCCAGAAATGGGAAGAAGCGAAACAATCGTTCGAACAGGTACGTGTATATATTCAGCAGATGCAAGATCGTTCAAGAAAAGTGAAGGAGATTGCTTTTGACATCAAGGCACTTGCACAACCAAAACGTAAAATCCATGCCCAAATTGGCGCCATTGCCTATGAGGCTTATGGTTCAGAGTCCCTTCCCGGGTACATACAGGAGGTTTGCCAACCACTGTTTGAGGAGCACCAGAGAAAGACCCGGAAGATTGAGGAGCGCCTTGGGTCCTACAAAGGGAAGTTGGGAAGGCAGATCCTGCATCTGCGTCTCGATGCAGCAAGAAGGCAGATGGAGGGGTTGCTGTCAAAAGCAGGGGAGACCCTGGTAGCTATTGGGTGTGAAGCCGACCTTCCACTCAGCCGCCATCCTGAAGTTGGCAAGCAGCTTGAACGGCTGAGAAAGGAGGAATCTGCGCTCAAACAAGAGATGGAGCTGCACCAAAGTGCGATTGCACGACTTCGTAGTGAAGAGGTGCAAAGCCCAAAATCGCGGTTGGAAGAACTCTCTCAGGCTATGAAAAAGGAAGAGAAAACGTATCAAGGAGCGGCCCACTTGTATGGGAAAGCTCTCTATGAATCCCTTCCAGATTCAGTGCATGCAGGGATGGTAGGACAGAAAGCGATCTCCTTGATGGACCAGATTACACTTCATCGGTCCCGGATAAGAACATTGGAAGAAGAGATCAAGAATCTACAAAACTTGATCAAGGTACAGGAGTTGGAAGCACAGATTGAACTGGAAAAACAAAAGATCGACCACTTACAGACGCAAATTGAGACATATAACCGGCAGATTGCCCAGGTGCATGCATCCATCCGGCTCAAGCAGAACAAGATAAACGAGTTGTTGCCCATGAAGGAACCTGAGAGCGATGGCTGAGAAACCCAAACCTCCAAAACAGCTCACCCTTGACCTCGAGGGAAAGGAAGAGAAGCCAAAGCAAAAGAAGGGTACCTCATCCCACAGGGTAGTACTTGATGCTTCAGCCCCGTCAAAAAAAACCAGTACAACAAGAAAGAAGCCAACCGTCACCACACGCAGCATTACAGTCAGGATTCCCTCTGACAAGCAACCTGCGGTAAAGCCTGAGACCAGGGTTCCTCCTGCAAAGGGAAAGCCAACTCCCCGTACTGCTGATCAACCGAATCCCCATGTGGTGCAGACAAGAACCCGCAAGCATCCTGCAACCAAGACATCCAAGCCCAAGAAACAGCAGGTTGTGCCTCCTAAGATAGGCAAGCGTACCTCCTACCG
Source organism: Sphaerochaeta sp. (assembly GCF_050178175.1). Classification (GTDB taxonomy): domain Bacteria; phylum Spirochaetota; class Spirochaetia; order Sphaerochaetales; family Sphaerochaetaceae; genus Sphaerochaeta. The sequence continues at coordinate 27,965 of NZ_JBFXGH010000003.1, read as the reverse complement.
TCCTCCTCTCTCTATGCGCCTTTTGCTTCCACTACTCATCGCATTGCTGGCATGTACCGCTCTTATCCTCCTCTATGCACACTATGAGAAGCCTGCCATTCTTGCCCCTTCTCCACCGGTGGTGGAGGAGCGCGATGTTGTAGCACTGACCATTGAGAGTGGAATGACCGCTCGTACTGTCAGCCTCTTGCTCGAACAGTTGGGGGTAGTTGAGGATGCGCAGGCGTTTCTTGCCTACCTGGTGGAAGAAGAACTTGCTACGGTGATTCAGACTGGTACCTATATAATGGGACGTAATCTGTCGTTCAGTGAAGTTGCATCCATGCTTGCAAATACTGAGAAAACCATGGATGTGACCATTCCCCCTGGTTTCACAATCTCTGAGATTGATGACTATCTTGCAAACAGACTGGAAGGGGAGTCGGGTATTTTCATTGAAGCAGTCAATGATTTGGCATCTGCCTACCAGCTCAGCTTCACTGAGGGGTGGTTATTGAGCGGAACCTATACGGTTCATCGTAATCGTGCCGGAGAGGAGTTGGCTCTGGCAATGTATCAGAAGATGCTGCGTGAACTGCAAGGGCTGTTGGACTCACCTCTGCTGGAACGCTACAGCATTGAGGAGCTCTTGATTGTAGCCTCCATGATCCAAGCCGAGACACAGGATGTGACACAAATGGAGGGGATTTCCTCGGTTATCCATAATCGTTTGGAGAATGGTGAGCCATTGGGAATTGATGCAACCACCCGCTATGAGATCGGTGATTGGGAAAACCCGATACCAACGGAAGCCTTGGAGACAAAGAGCCCGTATAATACGCGGAGAAAGGCAGGCTTGCCACCATCAGGGATTTGCAGCCCTGGAGTTGATGCGCTTGAGGCAGCTTTCTTCCCGAAGGACTCTCCCTATTTCTACTATCTACATGGGTATGACAAGGCAATCCACTATGCCGAGACCTACGAAGAGCATAAGCAGAACATCAGTCTGTACCGCTAGCCTGCTGTCTCTGGGCCAAAAGAAAAGAGTAGACCAATGGGAATGTCACCATCGCTGCGATGCCCAAAAAGAAAATCCAGACAACATAGAAATCAAGGAGGATGACCAGGATGAAGAACAGGCTGAAGAAAGTCCAGATCCAACCGGCAAGACGATGGGTTTTCTTCCAGTTCTCCTCATCGGCCAAGGTCCATGGCAGCTTTATGCCGATAGTGTAGTTCTGCTTGATCTTGGGTAGATAGTTCCCTACCACCAGAAGCAATACACTTACAGATAAAGGCACAACCTTTTCTACCCGGAACGGTTGTCCAAGTGCAATAAGGAGAGAGAAGGGAACAATGAACAGTGTCAGCATAGCGATGGTCCATCGTGCTATATGATACAGTTTGCTGGAGGTATCTCGCTTTGGGTCGGTTTTCACCGCAAGTTGCACAAAAATATTGAGTAGTGCCAACAACAATGGCATGCCGAATGCACCGAAAGCCTTGCTCGCATAATGATCGGGCCGCCCCTCTGCATTGAAATGTATGGGGACCTGGTCAGGCAACCGCTGGTAGACAGCAACCGAGAAGAGAATCGGGACCAAGCAGATAATGGTCGTGACTATGAGAGTTCTGTCAATGAGATGGTTACGGTTTTTCATCGATACCTCCGGTAAACTGGGCACACCAAAGTATGATTTCCTCAAATACTGAGGCATTGAGTTCATAGTAGATGAAGTTCTTGTATTTCGTCTCTGTGATCAGGGAAGCTTTTTTCAACAAGGAGAGATGGTAGGAGACGGTAGCTGCAGAGAGGTTGGGAAACTGCGTAGCAATCTCTCCCGCACTCATGCGTTGTTTCTTGACAAGGGAGAGCATCTCCCTTCGCTGGGGATCGGCTATCGCTTTCATGGTTTCTGAAAACCCCATGGTTACTCCTATTTCGAAATAATTCTAAATAGATAGTATCCTTCTCCTCACCATTGGTCAAGCGTATTCCTTATCTGTCTCTTAGGGATATACGTTTTCCCTCTACAGCGGAATTTCTTCAGCACTTCTTGTGCTACTGGAAGGTAATGTTGTAGGTTCAATCCAGGGGGGCCTCGTATGAATGAATACACACAAAGGAACGAGCAATGAGCCCGATACTTGTTGATGATGTGGTGAAGCATATCCTTACCAGCAAGGTATATGATGTTGCAATTGAAACCCCCACTTGCCTATGCTCCTCGCTTAAGCAAGGAGAAAGCCTGTTCTGTGTACCTGAAACGGGAAGATCTGCAGGGTATTCACAGCTTCAAACACAGGGGAGCCTACAACAAGATTGCTCATCTCAGATGTGAGGAGAAGAGCCGGGGAGTCATTGCCGCAAGCGCGGACAACCATGCGCAGGGAGTTGCCCTCTCAGTGCAAAAGCTTGGCATTGATGCCTTGATCATCATGTCCAAGACTACTCCGTCCATCAAGGTTGATGCTGTCAGGGTTTGGGGGCAAAGATTGAACTGTACAGCGATAGTTACTCCGAGACCTACGCATACTGCAGAAAGTGGATAGTGGAAAACGGAAGGACATTCATCCATCCCTTTGATGACCCTCTGGTCATTGCTGGCCAGGGAACGGAACGATTGGCAAGGAGCTCATGGAACAGCTCAGTGAGGTCACCCCTATATTTGTAGGGGTAGGGGGAGGGGCCTTATCAGTGGGATTGCAAGCTATGTGAAAGCACTCAGACCACATGTACAGATCATTAATGTGGAACCCCAGGACAGCAACTGCCTTGCCGCAAGTATAGCGAGTGGCCAGCGGGTGGTGCTTCCCCATGTTGGTATCTTTGCAGATGGTGTTGCCGTCAAACAGGTTGGCTCTCTTCCCTTCAGCCTTGCTTCCCGTCTTGTTGATGATTTCATGACGGTCAGTACCGACCAGATCTGTTATGCCATGAAAGGTATTTTTGAGGAGACGAAAAGTATCCTGGAACCTGCAGGTGTCTTGGCCCTTGCAAGTATGACCTTCCCTTTGATGTCCATGCGGCAGCCATCTGTTCAGGGGCGAATATTACATTCGAAAAGCTTCAGCAGGTTGCTGAGAGAACCCTTCTGGGTTCAGGAAAGGATGCGTTGCTCTCATTGCATATGCCCGGGAAGTCTGGAGCCCTGCATACCTTTTGCAGGGAGGTGGTAAAGGATAGAGGTGTTACGGAGTTCTCGTATCGATTGCAACGCCGATAAATGGCTCATGTATTGGTTGGACTGACTGTTGCAGGAAACGAGGACGAGCATTGCTTGTTGGAACGTATCAAGAAAGCAGGCTTTGCCTGTACTGATTTCTCGGATAGTGACATTGCCAAGGAGCATCTCCGTCATATGATAGGGGTGAGGCCACCGAAGTAGAGCACCAGGTCTTCTACCAGATTGAATTTCCTGAGACTAGGAGACTTCCTAAGTGCTCTGAAAAACCGATGGAATATCTGTCTTTTCCACTACCGTAATGCTGCAAGTGATACAGGAAATGTCCTCATTGGATTTGAGACCAAAACGCAAGAAGCATTGGAACTAGCCTTGAGTGAGGCAGGATACACTTGGTCTACCTGGTTGTGAGGACCTATCTCGGGGACTCCTGACTACTATCATATAGAGGTGTTATTCAGCCAAAAAACAACAAAGGTGCACATTTGTGCACCTTAAATCGTTATATAGTAATGATTTATCTACCGGCGATCGGACTTGAACCGATACAAGCTTGCGCTCAATAGATTTTGAGTCTATCGTGTCTACCAATTTCACCACGCCGGCGTTAACGAGATTCATGCTATCAAATCCCTTTGAAAAAAGCAACAGCGTTTCCAAAAAAGTAGCATGAGATTGTCTTTTCAGCCTCTTTGCTTTACAGTAAGGCATACATGGAGGAAATCGTGAAGACTTTCAAGAAGTTGCTGATAATGGCTTTGCTGATCTGTATGGTGCTTTCAAGCCTTGCGGCTGCTGATGAAGCTGATGATATTCTTCTCTCTGATGTACCCATCTCCTATGGGGATGAAATGTTCAGGGAGCGGATACTTGCACGTACCCAAGGAGAACGCTCTCCTGTCGGGCTCGTACTAAGCGGTGGTTCAGCACGAGCTTTTGCCCATATCGGGGTTCTGAAGTACCTGGAGGAGCAGGATATTGTCCCTGATTTCATCATAAGCAATTCAATGGGCAGCATTGTAGGGCTCCTCTATGCAGCAGGGCTTTCCCCTGACCAGATCCTTGAAAGCGTAACCTCGGTTAATCTCCAGAGCATGTTCGACCTTACCCTCCCTGTGAGCGGTGGGATGCTTGATTCCTCCCGTTTCCTGGCGAAGGTTGCCTCGATTGTTGGCTCCGACCTTCAGCTCGAAACGCTTCCCATACCCATCATTGTGGTGACAGAGGACCTTGTGACCAAGCGACAGGTTACCATCAGTGAAGGCGATTTCTTCACTGTCCTGCAGGCAAGCTATGCCCTCCCCGTGTATTTCCCTCCTGTTGAATACCGGGGGCACCTATTGATAGATGGGGGTATTACCAATCTCGCCCCTGTTGATTTGGCATACACGTATGCTGATTCTGTCATCGTCTCAACAACCTTCTATGATATGGATACCCTGAATCTTAAGAATCCTCTGACCGTGCTCAATGTTTCCATCGATATTGGGAAGAGAAGAAGGGGGGTGGAAGAGCTCAAGCAGGCCCTCCCAGATGTTGTCTGGATTCGTTGTGCCGTAGAGGATGTCTCGTTCATGGAATTCGACCGCGTAGAATACCTGGTCGAGCAAGGGTATCGCTCCGCTAGTGAACACCAGGAGCAATTGTCCACCTTGCATAAGAATTCGGTTTCCCTTGAACTCTCGGAAAAACGCAATGACTTGGCGTTGAAGATGGAAGAGAGCTCCAACCTCTATAATCTTTACAAACATGTGCCCTTGAATATTCCTTCCAAGCTGTTTGGATTGGGCTTGGATAGTGATTACCTCAAGGCTGATCCTTCTGTGCTCAAGGATGATTCCACCATCGGTTTGAAGTTCATCTACAGGAAGGATGATATCTCGGTAAGCGTCAATCCTGGATACTCCTTCGACTTCCGCAGCAATGACCGGTTTTCTACTGCCCCAGCAATTCGCGCACAGTTTGATTACACCTTCCTCAAGTATTTACGTCTCTCCCTCTACAGCTCCTTTATGTTCGATATTGCAAACGTGGCACCAATCATTTCCAGTGGTGTTGACCTGGAGGGAAGGATCTTCGCCTTTGATCAAAAACTGGGAATCAGCTTGCTGCAATCCTATGAGCAGATAAACAACTTTGAGGATAGTGACCATGTCGATTTCTTTGACGGTCATACCTTCCTTTACTCTATCATCGCAAAGGGGAGTCTGTATCCGGCGAATGGTGGCCTATGGGCATTCAACGATTCATCACTCTCTCTCTCCTTCCAGATGTTGGGAGATTTCTCAAAAGTACGCTCGTTTGTTGCTACTCGAGGAACAACAGAGATTCTTAACCAGAACCTCGACCTGTTTGCCACAGTCAATGCCTTTGGGCGATTTGCACTGGATGGACAGGGGGATGTTCCCTTCTTTTTCTCGGATGGGTTCAGAACCACTGACTCCCAGATCAAGAGCCAGGGCCATGACCTGACAGTCAGCAGCAATCCAGCGAATCATCTGGTGGGATTGGGGATGTCGATAGGGTACCGGCCGAGTGGATTAGCTCCCACGATGGCAGAGATGTTCATCTTCAACAACAGTTCTGTTGCCATCTATACGGATTTGCTCTGGAACCGGAATACCTTTGTTCCCTATCTCTCCCTTGGCTTGCAACTGCACACTGACATCTCCCTGTTGGGAATCCGTTCACTGCCGTTGACCATCTACGGAGGTTGGGACCAGAAGGTAAATACCCTGGTCTGGGGCTTCTATTTCAACATGGTATTTTAGTGATCTGTAACATGTAAATCTTTGCTTTTCATTTCTTGGGCCTATCGAACTGATGGACTTTGTTCATGTCAGCTCAGATATCTCGATATCTTCGCTTCCTTGTCCTCTGTCCGCTCCAAGCCCAGTTACAAGTTTGATCACTAGCGTTACTCAAGGTTGTGCTTTCTGATATACTCCAGGTCCTCCTCGGTGAGGTCTGTATTGGGGGTCCTGTCATCGCTCTCAACCAGCACGTTATTCTGCTGTTTGGGGGCGCTTTTCTTCTGTTTTTTAGGTTTTGCGAACCCCTCAAGCACATATCCCTCCTCTGGGGGAAAGTCCTGGTCGATTGATGCAGGCTTTTTCCCCAGTGCCACTGAAGCAGTGTCACTGTCTATCTCCAGTGCGCTTTTCCTTCTGGTCTCTGGATTTTCCAAGCCATCTATCATTTGCTGGATAATTTCCTTGCTGAAACCTGAGGTATTTGCGTAGCGGGCATCCAATGCCTTTTTAAGCAGTTCAATTGCATCACCCACTTGCCCAAAGTGAATTTTTACTTGTGCATGATGTACATAAGGTTCAGGGAAACGGGGACCCTTCTCAATGAGTTCCTGGAACAGTGCATCTGCTTCTTCCCATTTCCCACGAAGGAGAAGCAACCAGCCACGGCTGTCTCTGATGCCCGGGCTGCTTTCTTCCAGCTGTCCTGCCTCTTCAAGCAACTCTTCAGCTTTTTCAAGATCACCGGCAGCCAATGCATAGGTGGTGTAGTTGATGAACAGGTTCTTATCCCGATAACCACCCTCATGGACTTCCCTTACACATTCAATTGCTTTCTCAAGATCCCCATCCATCCAATAGGCCATGCTGACCATGGTCTTCGCAACATTGTCAAGATTTTCATTTCGGCCCTTTTCAGCGTTAAGGTAGTCTTCAATGATCTGCTTGCCTTCCTCTGCATCCCCACGCTGGAGGAACATGCTTGCTGCCGTAATGACAAAGGGTTTCTGCAATCCCGCCTTGATGGCCTTTCGGTAGAGGGGCCAGGCGTACTGCCAGTCATCCTCATTCTTGCTGGTGATCTTGCTGTTTGCCCTGATGTAGTAGATGACGCTTCGCCTGTAGTATAGCAGGGAGCACAGGAAGAGGGCGATCAAGAGGAATTTGCTATACGTAGGGATATCGATTACGGATATGAGTACCACGATCAACAACGTAATCCATAAGCCAAGGTTCTTCTTTCTATTCATAATGTTGGGACCTCCCTTCAACGGTTGTACTCTACACAGAAAGGCAGGTGGTTGCAAGTTCATGATGGTTTGCCGTATGCTGGGCACATGGAAGAGAATGACATTCTGGTACATGCCTGTTGCGGACCTTGCAGTACCGCCAGCATCGAGAGACTGCTTGAGGATGGGTGGAATCCTGTCCTGTACTTTTCAAATAGCAATATTTACCCCCTGGAAGAAGCCCAGAGGCGCTATGAGACTCTGGTGGAGGTGGCTCAAGCCTACTCCTTGGAGGTAATTCATGAACATTACGACCATGAACGTTGGTTGGAGAGTGTAAAAGGCCATGAAGGGGAGAGGGAAGGGGAAACCAGATGCAGCCTCTGTTTCGCTTACAACCTGAGGGAAGCCTCCCTCAAGGCTGAGGAACTGGGTTTCAAGCATTTTACGACTACCTTGACGGTCAGCCGATTCAAGAACAGTAAACGAATATTCAGCATTGGAGAACAATTTCCGGGTTTTGAGCAGATTGATTTCAAGAAGAAAGGTGGTTTTGAAAAGAGTGTCCGCCTAAGCAAGGAGTTGGGGCTCTATCGCCAGCACTATTGCGGGTGTGAGTTCTCGATGCCCAAGGAGTAGGCTTTGCCTAGCTAGGGCCGAAATGTTATACTCTTCTGCCAAGGGGGAGAGCAGCCATGTTTCGAAAATTACTGAAGTTCTTCACGGGCAGACTCTTTATCTCCCTCGTTCTCATCTCCCTCCAGATTGCCATCCTTATCAACATCTTTGGGTTTGCCCAAAATGATGCGCTCTGGATTAAGTTCCTCTCAGGTCTTTCCATCATGATGGCTCTTCTTGTAGTCGTCCGGGATCTCAACCCTGCATATAAGATCGGGTGGATGCTTATTTTCATGACCATTCCTGTCTATGGCGGCTTGTTCTATATCCTCTTCGGTACTCGTGGGCTCAATGCCCGCCTTCGTGCACGAATGGAAAGACTGGAGGAGCTCAACCTACGAGGCATGGCCGGTGGTGCCTATAGCAACCTCCTTCCCATGAAAGCCCTCGCTGCCTATTCAAGAACGCTTGCACGGCAAGCACAGTACATTGCACATATCAGTTCATACCCAGTATGGGGAAATACTGAAGTTGAATACTTTGCAAGTGGAGAGGACTGGATAAAGGATGTTTTGGTAGAATTGAGAAAGGCCAAGAGCTTTATCTTTCTTGAGTTCTTTATCATTGGAGAGGGAGAGGTCTGGGACTCTGTGCTCGCTGTACTCCTTGAGAAACGTATGCAGGGAGTACGTGTCTGTCTCATGTATGATGATGTAGGCTCCATTTTCGATATCCCTTCCCACTACGATCGTAAACTTCGTTCACTTGGGCTTGAGGTAGTTGCCTTCAACCCATTGAAGGCTCACTTGAATAGCCGATCGAACAGCCGCGACCACCGTAAAGTCTTGGTCGTTGATGGCAATGTGGGCTACACCGGTGGGATGAATATTGCCGATGAGTATGCCAACCGAAAAATCAGGTTCGGACATTGGAAAGATACTGCGGTCAAGCTTAGGGGGGATGCTGTTTGGAGTCTCACCCAGATGTTTCTCCAACTCTGGGCTTTCTCTATCGGGCAGCCCATGGATTACTATGCATATCGCCCCACCATAACCTGCAAAACGGATGGATTTGTCCAACCTTTCGCCGATAACCCTTTGGATAATGAGAATGTTGCAGAAAATGCCTATATCCAGATAATCAGCATGGCTAAAAAGTATGTCTGGATCACAACCCCCTATCTCATCCTGGACAATGAGATGCTCACTGCGCTGAAGATTGCCGCCCAAAGTGGCGTTGATGTCCGTATCATCACTCCCCATAAGCCTGATAAATGGTATGTGTTTGCGGTTACCAGGGAAAATTATCGGCCTCTGCTGGAGTCGGGGGTGAAGATTTATGAGTACATACCAGGGTTCCTGCATGCCAAGATGTTCGTAAGTGATGACCGGGTTGCCATTATTGGAACGATCAACATGGATTATCGCTCATTCTACTTGCACTTTGAGAACGGGGTGGCGTTTTATGGCTCTTCCGTCGTACAGAAAGTGCATGATGATATACGAAAGACCCTGGATGTCAGTAGAATAATCACCCTGGATTTTGTAAAGAACCGCTCATGGATCAAGAAGCTTACCGGGATGGTCCTGAAACTGGCTGCCCCGTTGTTATAGGAGGAAAGATGCGATTTCTCAATTATGGTTCTGTCAATATTGATTTGATTTTCACGGTAGACCACATTGTAAAAGGCGGGGAGACACTGCAGAGCACGTCTCTCACCAAAAGTGCCGGGGGCAAGGGTGCAAACCAGAGTGCTGCCCTTGCTAAAGCTGGTGCTGAGGTTTTTCATGCAGGAAAGATTGGGGAGGATGGCGCATTCCTGTTGGAGTTGCTCTCAAGCTATGGGGTCGATACTTCTCTCATCCATCGGTATGAAGGGGCGACAGGACAGGCGTTGATACAGCTGGATAGCAATAAACAGAATGCAATCATCCTCTACGGAGGAGGGAACACTGCCATTACCATCGATGAGATTGATAAAGCGCTCAAGCAATTTTCCTCAGGTGATATGCTGGTTCTCCAGAACGAGATTGTCCACAATGGGCACCTGATCCGTGAAGCGAAGAAAAGGGGGATGAAGGTTTGCATGAATCTGGCGCCCTATGACCAAAGTGTACGCAATCTTCCTCTGTCACTTCTGGATCTTCTGGTAGTAAATGAGATCGAAGGGGCCAACCTTGCCGATCTTCCAGAGGGCAGTGCTTTTTCCGATATTCTGGAACAGCTTGTTAAGAATTATCCTGAGAGCGAAATTCTCCTGACTATTGGGAAGGAGGGCTGTCTCTACGGTTACAAGGATCAGAGGATCAGTGAGGGAATCTACGACACTCCGGTTGTTGATACCACTGCAGCAGGTGATACCTTCATCGGATACTATCTGGCTTCGCTCTCACGTGGACTCTCCATAGGGGAGTGTTTGCGTGCAGCCAGCAAAGCGGCTGGGCTTGCTGTCTCTCGCCCAGGGGCAATGGCATCGATCCCTCTGGCGAATGAGGTATTCGACTAGGAATTCACCCATACAATCAGGTAAAGATAGAAGCCAGTGATGTTTCCCTCATCACTGGCTTCAATATTTGCAAGCTTGTCTGTCCGGACGCGCTTCAATCTGTCTTAATTGGCAACCACGAACAACATTCTGTTCGCTCCCTCTTCAGCAACTGAATAGGTGAAGTTGTACGCATTCGATTCAACTTCAAAGTATCCAGACTCATCGGCGGTAAAGGTGTTCCTCTCAGGGATGGAGGCGTGCAACTTGAGTACTGCCGTATCCTGCATGCCGGCAGCAAAAAGAGCAGAAGAGAAGACGGTCATCAAGATGGCTGTCAGTATGATGGCTTTAAGCTTCTTCATCTTCTTACTCCTTTGTAACCGTTGTTACAGTTATATAGTATGTAAGATGTAAGAAGATGTCAATAGAGAATAAAAATAAATTGTTATAATAGAAGAAATTATATATTGTCATATGTTAGAAGAAGTAACCTATAACATATACCAATAACATATCACATTACACAAGTTTCATGAGAAAATCTGCGAGAAGTAGTCACTTATGACATGATGAAATCGTCGAATCTGAGAGGGATTGAATAATAATGAAGAAATATTACTTGTGGCACATCCCATGATATGACAAAAGACATGTACAAAGGTACCTGTCACTTCTGACAAGAGGTGCGTGGAAGAAGTTCCGTATCTTCTTCCACACTTACAAGCCGAGAAGTTGCAAATGGGTCTTTCGGTAGGAAGAGGGGCTGCTCCCTGTGGATTGCTTGAAGCGTTTGGAGAAATGGAACTCAGAACAAAACTGCAGTTTCTCTGAAATTTCCTTGATGGATTGGGTTGTGCTGGTAAGTAGTGCACGTGCCACTTCAAGCTGCAGGTTTGAGTAATACCGCATCGGGGTGGTGTTCATGCGTTTCTTGAACAGACGAACAAAATATGAAGGATCGAGTTGCACATGGTCGGCGATCATCTGCAGACTCAGATTGTCAAAGACATGTCGTTGCATATAGCGGATGGCTTTCTCGAGGTGCACATTCTCCCCTTGATTCTCTTCCAGCTTTGTGCCGGCAGCAAGGTTGTACAAGAGGCCGAGCATCTGGTGGCAGGCACTGATGCGTAATTCCTTCAGTTGGCTGAGGCCCTTGTCCCTGACTTCCTCAAAGAAGAAACGCCAGTTTGTTCCCAGCCGAATAGGGTTCATTGTTTCCAGCTTGTTCACCAAATCCTGTTCTTCAGGACAGTTGATCAGGGTGGCATAATAGGTGAGACCAGCCTGGCGGTCGGCCTCGATAGCATGCACAGTTCCCCCAGTGGTTACAAACAATGAGCCTGGTGAGATGGTGTATCGGTTTTGGGCATTGCTGAACGTGCCACTTCCACTGACAAAGTAGTGGACTTCAAATTGTCCAGGCTCGTGATTGTGTACTCGCTGATGCCACAGGAGTTCCTGTTCTTCATGCATTTGGAATACAAAGACCGCATCTAACAGTTCCATAAGTCAATAATACATATGTTTTCACAATCTTGTCTATGGTAATCGTGTCTTTGATGGGTAATGCTATAACAAAGGAGAGGATTTGTATGCAAGTTGTTATAGGAATTGATACTGGCACCCAGAGCACCAAGGTACTCTGTTATGATGCTGAGACAAAGCAAGTCCTGCTGACCGTCAGTGCCTCCCACGAGATGGAGAGCCGGGATGATGGGACACGTGAGCAAGAAGCTGTATGGTATCTGGATGCAATCAGGTCCTGCTTTGCCCAGATAGATCCAAAGATCAAGGAGAAGGCAGTCGCAATCGGCGTCTCTGCACAGCAACATGGGTTTGTTCCCGTTGGAAAGGATGGAGAGGTGCTGGCTCCAGTCAAACTCTGGTGTGATACCTCAACCAAAGCACAGTGTGACGAACTTACGAAGAAACTCGGGGGAGAAGAGAGGGTGTTCGAGCTCCTGGGAAACCAGATTCTTCCCGGCTATACCTTGTCCAAGATCCTTCACTTGAAACAACATCGGCCAGATGCATATGCAAAGCTGGCGCATATCCTTCTTCCCCATGATTACATCAATCTGTATCTGACGGGAGTCTACAGTGCTGAAGCAGGTGATGCTTCCGGTACTGCCTTCTTTGATGTAAAGAACAAGGCATGGAGCAGGGAAGTACTGCTGGCGGTGGATGAGGAGCGTGATCTCTATAGCATGTTGCCGCCGATTACCAAGGCAGGGGATGCAGCTGGCAAGGTACAGGCATCAACGGCAAAGGAGCTTGGCATCCCACAAGGGATTCCTGTCTCCTGTGGTGCAGGGGACAATATGGCGGGAGCCATTGGGACCGGTTGTGTGGGAAAGGGCGATCTTACCATGAGCATGGGTACCAGCGGTACACTGTTCGGATACAGTGATGATTGCATTACCGACCGAAAAGGCAGACTTGCAGCCTTCTGTTCTTCCACCGGTGGGTATCTTCCACTGCTCTGTACCATGAACTGCACCATTACCACAGAGTCGGTGAGACAGCTCTTCGGCTATGATGTCAAGGAACTTGACAGGCTGGCTGAGAAGGCTCCCATTGGCTGTGAGGGGGTGACCATGCTTCCTTTCTTCAACGGAGAGAGAGTGCCTAACCTGCCACACGGAAAGGGAGTGATCGCCGGTCTGGATATGGGGAATATGAAGGTTGAGAACATTGCCCGGGCTGCCTTGGAAAGTTCCATCTATGCCATGAAGGGTGGATTGGATGCATTCAGGGAGCTTGGCTTCATCCCCAAGCGGATCATCCTCACCGGCGGTGGGGCTAAGAGTGCCATCTGGAGACAGATCGCATGTGATGTGATGCAGTTGCCGGTTTCTGTACCAGAAGTCGGAGAGAGTGCTGCCTTTGGAGCAGCTCTCCAGGCATTATGGACCCTCAAGGGAGGGTCGATTGTGGACCTTGCATCAGAGCATGTGCGGTTTGATGATGCAAAGGGTTGTGAACCGAATAAGGAAGCAGGAACGCAGTATGCGAAGGCATACGAGCGTTATCAATCGTATGTTGAGGCGATGACGCCTATATTTCAGTAGGAGGATGTAATGGAATATTTTGTCGGAGATCAGGAATATTTTAAGGGAATCGGAAAGATTGCGTTCGAGGGAAAGGGAAGCAAGAACCCGCTCGCATTCAAGTATTATGATGAGAAGAAGATGATTGGCGGCAAGACAATGGCCGAGCATCTTCGCTTTGCAACTGCCTACTGGCATAGTTTCTGTGCAGATGGTACGGATCCCTTCGGTAGTGCAACGATGGACTTCCCCTTCAGGAAGTCTGACCCGTATGCGAATGCAGTTGCCAAGGCTGATGCAGCTTTCGAGTTCTTCACCAAGCTGGGGACTCCCTTCTATTGTTTCCATGATGTGGATGCTTCTCCCGATAGTGAAGATGCGGTTACCTATGAGCAGACGTTTCACAAGATTGCTGACGAATTGCTCGCAAGGCAGAAAGCAAGTGGCGTGAAATTGCTTTGGAATACCGCAAATGTGTTCACGCATCCCATCTACATGAACGGAGCAGCAACCAACCCTGATTTCAATGTTGTCGCCCGTGCAGCAGTGCAGGTGAAGAACAGTCTGGATGTGAACGTAAAACTCGGTGGGCAGAATTATGTCTTCTGGGGCGGTAGAGAGGGGTACATGAGTCTCTTGAATACCGACATGAAGAGAGAACAGGATCATCTGGCACGATTCCTTACCATGGCACGTGACTATGGTCGAAGTATCGGGTTCAAGGGAACATTCCTGATCGAACCAAAGCCGATGGAACCGACCAAGCACCAGTATGACTATGATGCTGCCACCACAATTGGATTCCTCAAGGAGTATGATCTGGATAAGGATTTCAAGTGCAATATTGAAGCCAACCATGCAACCTTGGCAGGTCACACCTTCGACCATGACCTGTTGGTCGCTGCTAGTCGCGGTATGCTTGGCAGTGTCGATGCAAACCAGGGTGACCCGATCAATGGATGGGATACTGATGAGTTCCCGACCGACGTATATGCTACCACGATGGCGATGTTGGTCATCTTGCGGCATGGTGGACTGGGCAGCGGTGGACTGAACTTTGATGCAAAACGAAGGCGTAACTCCACCGACCTTGAAGATCTCTTCATCGCTCATATCGGTGGTATGGATAGTTTTGCTCTTGGTCTTGAGGTTGCCCACAAAATCATCGATGAAGGATTGTTCGATACTTTCGTCAAGAACCGCTATGCTTCATTTGATGCAGGGGAAGGAAAGAAGTTTGAAGATGGTTCCATGGATCTTGCATCTCTGGCTGCTATCGGTCGCAATGTCCAGATCGAGAAGCGCAGTGGGAAGCAGGAGTACCTGAACAATCTGGTAAACTCCTACCTCTTCGGCTAGGTAACCAGAAGAGAGAGGATGGTGAAGCTGGCAATACTTGCCAAGACTGAGAGAGAAGAGGTAAAGGAAGCAAGCTTTTTCTCGTCAGTCAGCTTTTCAAGAAAAGCTACCGAACTGGTAGAGCTTGGACTGAATACGACGAATACCAGGGTTGTCTTGATGATCTGGTTGAAATCGGTATGAACGATGAAATACCAGGCCATCAGGATACCCAGAGCGTATCGTATGGCCAGTAACCCCAGCGTATACTTGATCCAATTCTTCTCAAAATGAATGTCCAGCATTATCCCGATCATCAACATGGCGATGATCGGGTTTGCTTTTCCTATGGCCACCATCCAGTCTTGGAGAAAGAGAGGCAACCGGATATGTGCGAATGAGAGCGTGATCATAACCAGATAGGTGATGAACGGAACACTCGTGAAGAGTTTCCTTATGATGTCAGTAGTTTCTGGACGCTTTCCCTGGGAGACAGAACTTGCAAGGGAGTAGGTCAATCCTGTGGTCATCAGCGCATTGCCTAGGTCGAACAGGGAGGCTGCAACCAAGGCTTGGGCACCGAAGAGGGATTGGATGAAAGGGAAAGAGAAGTTGCCCACGTTATAGGTCGATCCACTCAGGAGGGCATATGCCTTCAGTGAATTGTTCTGCTTGCACATAAAAAGGTAGGAGAGAGAGGCAAGCAGGATGTTCGCCCCAATTCCATAGGCAACCAACACCAGCAGTGAATAATCCATCGTGAAGGTGTTGAAACTCGCCACGATAGCTGCTGGAAGGGTGATATTCAAGCTGATGCTGGACAGCGTGCTCCCTTCCTTCTCCGTAAACAATCCAATCCGCTTCAGGACCTGGGCCAAGATTATGATGAAGAGAAAGAGAGCAACCTGCGTGAGGGATTGCGTCATGAAGTGTATCCTACTGTCTCACCGTGTTAGATGCAAGCAAGTTAGCGAAGATCTTCGCTCAGGAAGGCGATTTGTTCCTCACTCAAGATCAGGTCACTGCCAGCGAGGGTTTCTGTGATCTGGGCTGTCTTGCTGGATCCAGCAATTGCAATGGTTGGATTTCTCTGGCTTGTCAGATATGCCATCGCTATCGCAGAGGGAGAAACATGCAACTGGGAGGATAGCTTCTCCACCTTGGGTACGAGGGCCAGGTTGATTTCAGTAAGGAATCGGCGCTTTGCCGTATCGCTGAGCGTTTCCGTCTTACCTGCGATAACTTTGGAAAAGAGCCCTTTTGCCTGCGGGGAGAAGCACATGACCGGCATGGATTCCTTCTCATACCATTGTCGCTGTTCCTCAGTCATGCAGACCAAGGTATCATCACCCCAGGTAGCTGGTGTGCAATGGGCAAGACTCCACTGGATCTCACTGATTGAAAATGCTGGCTTTCCGTGTTCTTTTGCCCATGTGTTGGCCTGTGCAATCCTCTCGGTGGTCCAGTTAGATGCTCCCAGGTGTCGAACCAGGTTTTTCCCTACGAGCTCTCCAGCCATGTCGATGATTTCATCGGCTGGCATCTGGGGATTGTCCCGGTGGAAAAACCAGATATCCAGATGGTCTGTCCCCAAGGAGTCAAGGCTTTGGTTGATATCCAACATCATGTCAGCTCTGTTTATCCTGCTTCTATGCATATCTTCCTTGTATGGATGACAGCCCTTTGATGCGACAACCATCCTTTCTCGTGAACCAGTTTCCTGCATCCATTTGCCAAGAACCAATTCACTGCTGGAGAGTGTGCCTGCCTTGCCTTGTCCATAGATGTGGGCAGTGTCAAGGAGAGTCCCCCCTGCGTCTGCAAAAATATCCAACTGCTTCAGTGCAATCTCTTCGCTGATGGACTCGCCGTAATGGTCGCACCCAAGGGCTATTTGTGAGAGCTTCAGGTTGTTAAATTCAAGGTATTTCATTTAGATGTCAATTCCCAGGAATCGCTTTACGAGGATTCCGATCACAAACGATATGGCAGCAACACTGAGACTGATGAGTGCCATTTCCAAGAATCGTTTACCAAAGGGAAGGTCTTTCGCGACTGCAGTATAATAGGTAAAAAACATGATGATGACAATGACAATCACCAGCATGATGAGCAAGGCGGCCACATAGCTATCAAGAAGCAGGTAGGGCAGAACCATGAAGGCTACGGTGAAGAGATAGGCAATGCCTGTGTACATGCTGCTTTTAGCCGCATTCTTTTCCCCGCTGTTCTTCGCAGAGAGATACTCGCTGGATGCCATGGAAAGGGTTGCTGAGATACCGGTAATCAAGCCGGATAGGGCAATGAGGCGGGTGTTCTGCAACGCGAAAGTCAATCCAGCCAGTGTTCCAGAGAGCTCAACAAGTGCATCGCTTAAGCCAAGCACCATGGATCCGATATATTGCAAGCGTTCCTCATCGAGCATTGCAAGCAGTTGTTGTTCGTGTCTGTCCTCATCTTCACTGATCTGTTTTGCCTGGGGTACTTCAGCGATCAGGGAACGGTAGGCCTTGGTGGCTTTGTCCTCTCCTTTTTCCATCTTCTTCAGCACGAAGGTATATCCCAGGATGAGTGCCATGAAGCTGTAGAACCATAGTTTGATTCTATTGATTTTGACTTCCTTGCCAGTCAGTTTCTGCCAGATTTTGGCATGTCTGAGTTCCTCATCGGCAATACCACGTAACACATTGCTGTTATGTTCATCCTTCACCCGGGATGCGAGAAAGCTGTAGATTCGATGCTCGGTCAACTCTCCCTGTTGTAGAAACAGGAGAATGCGCATTGTTTTTTTGCTATAGGTATTCTCACTCACTCTATTGCTCCTTGGCGATAGTATAGCTATCGCAGAATGTTTTGCAAATAGCGTTGCTTGACCGCTTCTGTTTCTCTTTGTAGTATGAAATGAAACGGAGGAGCCATGGATACTGAATATAAGGATTTGATTGAGGTCTTTAGTGCAACTAATAACCCTGAGGATATGGCCAAGTTGTTTGAGGAGATGCTCACTCCAAGTGAGCGGAAGGCGATCTTGCTTCGCTGGAATTTGATGAAGGACCTCTATCAGGGGCTTCCTCAGCGGGAGATTGCTTCCTCATACGGTATCTCCTTGTGTAAGATTACCAGAGGGTCGAAGATCCTGAAGCAAAAGGACTCCTATTGTAGAAAGATTCTCAGTGACCGGTATGATGATCACCTGCATATCTGATCAGTAAAAGGAGTTCCTCAACTCCCTTTGGTGTGATATCATGTACTGAAAGCATCCCTACATGCCAAAAGAAGGCATCCAGAGAGGTTGTACCTTGTCAATTTCAATTTCAGTCATATGTGACGTTTCTTCTACGCTTCTCCCATCTGATGATTATCATGCAATACCTGTGCAGTTTTATAAAGATATCTGTTATACCCCACTTTTCTCTTCTGACCTTCCGGAAGAAACACACATTGGACTTTTTATGGATAATACTTACCTTGTGCCGGGTGAGAAAGAACAAAAATTCTATCATGAAGAGTATATTGCACCAGAAACAGTAAGTGCGTATAGGATTGATAATCCAGATTTATATTGCCAAGTCATAGGGCAAGCAGATGTATTATGCCAGAATTCTTTACGTATTCCCACAAGCCTAAGGGTCCAT
This sequence comes from Sphaerochaeta sp., assembly GCF_050178175.1. Classification (GTDB taxonomy): domain Bacteria; phylum Spirochaetota; class Spirochaetia; order Sphaerochaetales; family Sphaerochaetaceae; genus Sphaerochaeta. The sequence continues at coordinate 9,690 of NZ_JBFXGH010000003.1, read as the reverse complement.
TTACTAAATGAGTGCAATGTAAATGGTCAGGATTTAGATTGTTTGCTTGCAATGATAAAAGAACACTATCCAGCCTATACAAACCCGGCAACCTACAGTATGGAGAAAAAACTATATCTGCCTTCTATTGTCGCTGTTTTGAAACGATCGTGTTTCGAGGAGTTCATAACGTTTGCAGAGACGGTAATCCAAGCTTTTTTCTCTGAACTGGACCTGTCCAAGCTTTCCAATACAAGGCTACAGTCATTCAAACATCTCTATGTATTGCTATTCCAGGTATATCTTGCATGTTCTCCTTCTCTGGAAGTTAAGCGTTGCGCGACTGTCCAATTCAAACATGTTGAAGTCCCCAAATATCTTTCAGTATGGAAGAATTCTGCAGTTCCTGTTGTGTTTGCCTCGAATGAACGCTTTGCCCCTGCTCTTGGGGTATGTATAACTTCACTGCTCGATAATATTGATAGAAATCGGTCCTATGATATTATTGTACTGGAATCAGATTTATCAGAGGATTCAAAACAGAGGCTTGAACTGACTTGCAAACAGTATCCTCAAGTGCATCTACGATTCTTCAATCCCAGAATCTTAATGGGAAAGAGAGCTCTACAAAAGAATCCGACAGATCATATTACGATAGAGACGTATTACCGATTCCTGATAGCTGACATTCTTCCAGATTATAAAAAAGTACTCTATCTGGATTGTGATACCGTGATTCTGGATGATGTAGGTAAGCTATACGATACGGAAATGCATGGGAATATATTAGCTGCTACACTTGACCCAGAGGTTCCCAGTCTTGCAATGGGTAAGGATCCCAGTATGAAGTCATATTTACAAGATGTTCTGGGATTGCAAGAGGGAGACCCATATTTTCAAGCAGGTGTTTTGGTTATTGATCTGAAAGCAATGCGTTCATTTCATTCTGTAGATCAATGGATTGCATTGGTAGGAGAGCGAAGATACCGATTTAATGATCAAGATTTGTTGAACAAGGAGTGTAGAGGACGCTATCAGCTATTGGATATGCGATGGAACACAGTAGTGGATTGTAACCATACCAGAATGCAAACCATTGAAGATGGTCCATATTCACTTTATGATGCGTATACCCAAGCTCGAAAAGATCCCCATATTGTACATTATGCTGGATTTGAGAAACCTTGGGATGTACTCGATTCTGATTTTGCATATCTTTTCTGGCACTATGCGAAAAGGAGTGAGTTTTTTGAGCAGTTATTGATGATGGTGTTGAACGGTGCTAATGGAAAGAAAGAGTCTATCGTATTACGACTTTTTCCACGTGGGAGTCGGCGACGCCGATTTGCAAAGCAACTATTCTATAAAGCGACTCGCATTTAGTAAGGGAGCGAGGAATTTGGTATATGAAAAATAAGGCTAATAAAGCATTGTTGGTTTTAAAAGTATTAGGAGATACCATTGCTGTTTTGAGCGCTTGGTTGCTTGCGGGTTATTTACGTTTTTATATTCTTCCAGGGGGAAGAATTGCCTCATTCGCCTTGTTCATACAACTTTCTGTACTGGTATGGATCTTCAATATATTTTTTATAAGTAGGAATGACCTTTATATTGAGGAGTTGGAGCATTCATGGCGAAAAGAAACGAGTACTCTGATATTCAGTGCATTTGAAGCTTTCTTGCTTCTCTTGGTTGTACTCTACTTCTTCTTCTCTGAAAAAGTGAGCCGAATTGCCATTGGGCTGTATTTTTTTATTATCGTTATTTTCTTGGTTCTGGAACGGACCATCATTTCTTCCCATATAAAGAAAAGTTACAAGAAAGGAAAGTATACACGACGTATACTCCTTGTTGGTTATGGAGAGAAACTTGAACATTATGAAAGTGCATTGCATAGCAGGCGGATGCACGGTATCAAATTGGTTGGCCAATTCGACGGAGAAGGAGTTGCCATCGGCGGTGCAAGACAAATCAATGCAGGGTTGTTGCGTGAAGCTGTTGCATTGACAAATCCTGATTTGGTAGTGATTGGATATCCAGGAGAAGAGTATAAAAGACAAGAAAAGATGGTAGCACAGGCCTTGGATCTCCTCAATGAAAAAGTAATAATGCTACCAAGTATACCGGAATCGTATATTGGTACACAAATATCTGATTTTAGATGGATACCAATGCTTACTCTCAATGCTGCAGAGATGGGGTTCTTCCAGCGTTTTATGAAACGCACCTTTGATATTGTTTCTTGTAGTGTTGGTATAGTGCTTATTTCCCCAGTATTATTGTTGATTGCGCTATTGATTAAACTTTCTTCACCAGGCCCTATTATTTTCAAGCAAAAACGGATTACGCGAGATGAAGAAGAGTTTACCATGTACAAATTCAGGAGTATGAGAACTGACATCCCTGAAGGGAATGCCCACTGGACAGAAGAGAATGATCCAAGGATTACCAAGATAGGCCGATTTCTCAGGAAAACGAGCTTGGATGAATTGCCCCAGTTGTTTAATGTTATCGGTGGTTCGATGAGTTTGATCGGACCGCGACCTGAAAGGCCTGAATTGGTTGAGAAATTCAATCAGGAGATTCCTGGATATCGAATGCGTCATAGATTCAAGGCAGGGGTTTCTGGATGGGCACAGGTAAATGGTTGGAGAGGGAACACGTCACTGGAACGTAGAATTGAATTTGATTTATACTATATAAGAAATTGGACTATGCTTTTTGATCTAAAGATTGTACTTTTTACTTTCTTTAGAGGATTTGTAAATGAGAATGCGTATTAATGAGGAATTTATGAGAAAGTATTTACTTAGCTTATTTTTGTGTGTATTGGGTTTTTCGTCTTTATTTGCTGCAGAGCAAGAAATTCGTTTGACTTTGCCAGCGTTAACTTCATCCCAGATTCAGGATCTTCTGGACGGAAAAATCATCGATGGTGATACGATCGAAGGAGGCAAGATAACTCAATTTTTTGCAAAAGGAACTGAAGCGTATGATAGGGCTGCCATTGCTGAACAATCAACAAATGGGTTCAGTATTGCTGCAGTAAGTTATATTCCATATGGACCCGAGCTGAAAGCAATGAGCACAGAAGATCGGCAACTGGCGATCTTTAATAAGATTAGAGCAATATCCACACAAGAGGGAATTACCTATATTTCTTGGAGAGCGGGGAATAAGCCAAAAATACTTATCGAGAAATCATCCTACATGGAAGATGGCAAAAATCTGAACAATCTACTCCCAGACCCTGTAGCCACTACTTTCCCATACTCTGTACAGAGCTATGTTTACCAGCGGGATAGTTCCTTTGGCGGTAATCGTTACCTACACACCTATACGAATAGTGACAGGGAAATATTTGTAGAAATCATGAATATCAGTACACTACGGGTATTTGGTATTTTTACAGCTGTTCCAAAAGAACAACTCCACATCAGTATGGGTACATACCAGATGGAGGATGGCTTGTTGCTATGTGCTCTTACAACCATTGAGGATCGTGAGCCAGAAGTAGGTATTTTGGGTATTACTGTAGATCTTCCCTCTGCATTCATGAGAAGAATTAAGGCTCTACAAAACTGGTTTGTTGATCAGCTTGCTACAATAGAAACTAAATAGGATTTATTATGAAAACTATACGTATTGTATCACTAATTGGTGTGTTGTTTTTCACTTTCTCTACAATTAGTGCTGCTGATCAGCTTTCGGTGCCTCTAGATCATCGAGTATATCAAGTATTGGAGAATGCACAGATTCGTGGATTAATCGATAAGCAGATAGCTGTCCGACCCTATAGTGCCAACAAGGTGGTGTCATTGCTTACTGAGATTGCTGAAGAGCAAGAGCAGTTGAGTAAATGGGAAAGGGAGGAAGTGGAACAGCTTCTGGAACAACTTACCCGTACCTATGGCACCGATCCATCTCCCTTAGATGCTGTATTCTCAACTGGTTACTTCAGGACATATGATGAAGCAACAAAACTTGGTGCTTCCTTGGGTGTTACCCTCCAGACACAGCAGACTGTGGACGTCATTTCGAAGGAGTATGATTCCAGGAACACCATTCTTGCCTATCTGAGAGGTGATCTTGGAGAGCATATTTCCTACAACATGGATTTTGGGCTGAATATTGATAAGCTGAACTCAGAAGTATTCCTTCCCACAGAGTTCACCATCCCAGGAGAAGGTTTCTACATGCAGCTGTTATCCGGTGGATCACAATTGCGTTCCATTCCTGCTGACGCTTTTTATACTGGACTCTCCTTATCACCAGAGCTTGCTGGTTCTTTCTTTGATGGCGCTATTCAACTTCGCTGGGGTTCCATCAAAAGAGATTGGGGTCCCGGTCTCAACAATCTGATGTTGAGTACCGATGCAAGGAGCTTTGACGGGGTTGATATACAAGTAGATTTTGCTCCATGGTTACATTATTCAGTGATCACAGGATCACTGGGAAAATTCTCTCTTGATACCCTTGATGGTAATCCTTTCTTCTCCGATGACTACCAGCAAGATAAGCCGTACTACCGATTTGACAACAATTTCAGCGCCCACCGTGTTGAGCTGGATGTAGGAGAGTCTCTTACTCTCAGTATCTTTGAATCAACCGTATGGCAAAAACGATTTGAAATTGGATACCTCAATCCCCTTGCCATCTACATGTTCCAGCAGAACAACCTTGGTGATATTGATGATGTATTTGCCGGTCTGGACTTCTCCTATACGCTTCCCAACACCGCCAGATTCTATGGAGCAATGGGCATGAATGAGATGAATGTGGTGGGTAATCCCATCACCATGCTTAAGGCACCAAGGAATATGTTTGCCTTCCAAGCAGGTTTTGTTGTTCCCATTCCTGTAGGAAACTTCTCCAGCCTGACTGTTCAATGGACCTACATTGGCCCATTTGTATATACCCACTATCCAATTATGGAGAAGACGGGAGTACTGGATGATTTGAATCCTGGAACAACAACAATAACTGATTTTGAGAATACCTACGAAGTGAAGACAGTCGGTTTTGATAAAATACTCTATAAGAATTATGATTCTGATGATGACTATGATTGGAAAATTGATGTCTTAAATGAATATGATGAGTATACCTCTCCAGACGGCCGTACCGTGATTGAGAAAGAATCCGATGGTTTGTATCATATCTACGAAACCTCCAGCGAAACGGCCTATGTGAACAAGGGAGAGAATCTTGGCTATCCGCTTGATCCCAACAGCCAGGAGTTCCTGGTCCAGCTGGATCTTGGTCTTCCGAAGGGTTGGACCGCCCAGCTGCAGACAAAGTACCAGGTGCGTAGTGGCCAGTATGGGTTCATGATAGAACAGTACATGAATTATAGTGATGATGATAACTATCAGGAGAAGAATTTCTGGGATAATGAATTCAAGCGGACGCTCTCCATGCAGATGAAAGCATCTAAGAAATTCTCTGAAATGCCAATTGAACTTACCGCTGGCTATCGTTTTACGGTAGTATGGGAGAAGCCTGTCACTTCTGGAGATATACCATATGATGGAAGGGGTGTTACGTTCGGTCCATGGAATGACCCCACCTTTGATCATATAGTCCAGATCGGCGCAAAAGTGTTTTTCTAGATGATAGGAGGAGGTTTCTCTGATGACTTTTCAAAAAGGGGTATGCTCGGTAATTATACCAGCATTTAACTGTGAAGACACCCTCAGGGAAACTGTTCAATCAGCTCTTGCACAGACCTATTCATCTCTTGAGATACTCATTGTAGATGATGCATCCAGGGACCAGACCGCCAAGGTGATGAAGGAGTTGGCAGAGGAGGACTCTCGTATTCGTGTGTTCTTTCTCTCCCAGAATGGAGGCGTGGCACAGGCACGCAACGTTCTCTTTCAGCACGTGAAGGGAGAGTACACAGCCTTTCTCGATGGTGATGATGTTTGGAAGAGTGATAAGTTGGAAAAACAGATTCAGCTGTTGGAGTCTGAGAAGTGTGATCTGGCCTATTCAAGCTACTCCTTCATCGATGGAGAAGGGAATGACATTGGACATGATAAGATAGTTCCAATGCACTGTTCTTTCAAAGCATTGTTGAAGGAGAACTATGTGCTTCCTTCTACTGTGGTAATGCGTTCGACTTGGTTGCAGGACCGGGCCATGGATGGGACATATAGCCATGAGGACTTTGTATTCTGGCTAGGATTGCTACAGGATGGGGCTATCGCAAGAGGGTGTGTTGAATCCTTGGTCTTCTATCGGCTCTCTGATTCCAATCGATCAGGGGATAAAGTCAAAGCTGCCAAGAACAGGTGGATTGTGTATCGAGATTTCTTGCACTTATCCGTACCTGTTGCAGCTTGGTATTTTTTGCAATACACACTCAATGGACTACGGAAATATCGTGGAATATAAAAATCATGAGCAGAGAGGAGGATTTAGCATGCCAAAAAGACTAGTGCTCGCTCTACTAATGCTTTTGCTCTGCTTATCAGTGGGCCTTGCAAGTCCTTCGGACGTTTTCCCTCTTTCTCATTCTGCTCACCAACAGCTGTCTACGCTCTATCTTAGCCAGGGGCTTGCTCTTCCCTCAACAGCTCTTCCGTATACCAGAGCAGAACTAACATTTTTGCTGTCTCGTATCAATATTGAAGATCTTTCCTTGGTTGAAAACCAGATTTATGAATTATTGGCCGAGGAAGCCACAAGGGAAATGCCGGCATTCTCCATTGGTTCTGAGATTTCCTATGAAACCTATATCCACAGCAACACGAATGATTTTACCACAGAAGATGACTGGGTGTATTCCTATCAGCAAAGAAAGCCTTTGCTAACAGTCCCAATTGAGATCTCGCTAGGTGCAGTTACTGGGGCAATTGATTTTACACTGGTAAGCAGGAATGTGGGAGATGCCGATTCGATTGCTCTGTTATACGGCAAAAGGAATCTCAGTTCAAACATCCCTTATGATTTTTCTACTGGGGAACAATATTTGGATTCAAATATCCCATACCGTGCTTTCCTCGCTTCAGGTGGAGCAAATTGGGTAGTACAGGTAGGAAGGGACCGCCTCTCATGGGGACCTGGAGTTAGTGGGAATTTCGTAATCGGAGACCAACTTCAATACCATAACATGGCAAGGCTTTCTACCTATAAAGATTCCTTCAAGTACTCCTTTCTGGTTTCCTTTTTCCCTCATCCAAATGAGATCTATGATACCAGTCTTCCTGACAGTCAGGCGCGACCAATAACCGGGCTTAAGATGTTCATGGCCCACCGTTTTGAGTGGCGTCTCTTCTCCGACCGCGTCAATCTGGTACTCAGTGAGGGTATCATGTATCAAGACGGGGGAGGGAATTTGGACCTGCGCATCGTGAATCCCATGATGCTCTATCATAACTACTACCTACGTAGTCAAGCCAATTCCCTGGCCTCTCTGGAACTGGATTATACATTCCAAAAAGGGTTGAATATATATACGCAATTTGCCGTTGATGAACTGGCCTTCGGAGGTACAGAGTGGAACCTTGAAAGTGGTAGGCACCCTAACGGCCTGGCAATTATGCTTGGAGGAAGAATGGAGAAACCACTGAGAAACGGTGTTCTGCGAGGGCACCTGGAAGGTGTGTATACTGACCCTTATCTCTACCTAAGAAGTCTGGACGGTAACACGAGCCAAAGTAACGATTCAGCAGATAGTCTGAACTATGTAGTAGGGCTCCGTAAATGGTATTCTGACCATATTGAGTATGATCAAACCTATCTTGGATACCGATACGGGGGAGATGCAATCGTTTTAAGTACCTCCCTCGGGTATTATATTCCTAACTCATGGTATATTCGAGGGCGCTTTTTCGGTATGCTTCATGGAGAGAAGAGTGTAGAAAATCCATGGAAACTCGATGACATTGAACCAGCTCCTTCCGGCATTACGAGTACGTATGTCCAGCTTGGGGTTTCTGCTGGAACCTTCTTAGGAGCATGGAATGTATATGGTTCTTTCGATTTTTTATCAACAGCAAATAATGCTGATTATGACTTTGATTTTCAGCTAGTATTTGGAGCTACTTACTCATGGGAATGATGCGTCTAATCTGTGCATTTTGATTGGGTAAGTCAACTTTTTGGTGGTTTTATTGATCAGTTTGCATTTTCTTAATTAAGTGTTGTAATACATAAATTAGTAATAGATTTACCTCATTTTTGATACCAATCTGCTAGGATTATCACTATACTGCCGTTTTTCCTGTTACTTCCTTGCCTGAGTTCTGTTTACTACGTGTTGACACTGACCAGTAAAGCAACTAATCTTGTCAATAAGCATGAGTTTCTCGGGGAAATTGAGGTGGTATGAATATATTGAAGAAACAGGCACTCTTGGTATGCCTTTTTGTATTGCTTTTTATCGGGAGCCTTGCTGCTGAATCCAATACTTTGTTGACATCTGAAGATATTACTGGCTATGCAATACAATCGTATAAGTTTGAGGTTTCTGGCAAGACTACACAGTTTGCCTTACGGAGTGCCATTATTCCTGCTGATGGGGACCCTGTCTGGAAAACAGAAGATGCGTTCCTGAAGGCCCTGAATGCAAAACGCCAGACACTGGTCAATAAGCAACTCTTCTTGAACGTTGAATATGAATACTCCTTCACTTCTTTCTCTGATGGTATTGCCTACTATACCGTCACATTCTTTATTGAAGATTCCAACACCTTTATAGTTCTGCCTTACCCGAAGTTTGACAATGATGAGACCGGTTTTCTTTTTGGGGTAAAAGCGAAGGATACGAACCTGCTTGGGACCTTTGGTTTACTCAACCTTACTGCTTATACCGCACAGAATGATGGAACACTGGAAAGTTGGGATGATCGCGAGGACCATCTGGAATTTGACGTAACAGGGGTTGGTATCGGTGAGACGAACCTGAGTCTCAATTTCCTCTATGAACGGCAGAAAACAAGCAACCCGGATGGAAAGATTGAATATGACATCAATTGGACCGGCATTCGTCTCATGAAGACAAAGCTGGCGTTCTCTTTTGATGGGGTCATCGATCCCAGCGCCACCACCCAGCAGTTCAATTACGATATCAACTGGACAGGCCTGGAGCTGTTTGGTACGAGACTGAATCTAAAAACGTGGGCAGAGTATGCTCCTTCCAGTGGTTTTGAGCAGATGAATCCCAAAATCCAAGGTTTCAGCTGGACCTATGGGCCCTTCATGCAGAACGAGGGACGGTATACCTTGAGTAACCTTCTTGAGTGGAATACCGGTCTCACCAATCTCAAGACAGAAACCAACCTCATTCAGCATGACTTGAAACTCTTCACAAGACCTCTTTCCTTCAAGATTTATCTCCTTACCAACAAGAAAGTAGCGGATGAGAATCTGCATGATGCAACCCTCTCCACCACACTCGGAACGAACTTCAAGCTTCCCTTCATCGGTTGGAGATGGTCTACCTCGTTCACCCCGGGAGTTGAGTATCTGTATGGAAGGGAATCCTTGGATCAGTACCTGGAATACACCAATACGATCAGCAACGGAGGACGGGTCAATTACCTCTCCAGCAAGGATAAATACCGTGAAGGGCTTATATTCAACTTCAAGCACGTCTATCGTGATTACCAGAGTGAAGAGATTGCATCCAAGAGTTACTGGTATGTAGAGAGCAATATCACCTGGTTCCCCTTTGTGGTATGGCGGTTCAATCCACACCTCCGA
>NZ_JBFXGH010000002.1:0-61283 GCF_050178175.1 Sphaerochaeta sp. | reverse complement strand
ATCCAACATTCATGGCTTTTTTCTCAATCTTGAGTTTCAGGCAGAAAACTCCTATACTCAGCTTCATGAAATGCTGGAGGACCCACTCTTGGGAATCATAGAATTGCTCATGCTCTCTGTAGGCCTCGCTATGGATGCGTTTGCTGTATCCTTATGCAAAGGACTTAGGATGCGTAGAATCAATTGGCCCCAAGGAATCCTCATCGCATTCTCCTTCGGGTTCTTCCAAGCGGGAATGCCGCTCATAGGATGGTCGCTTGGTCATCAGTTTGAACGTTTCATTACACCGGTAGACCATTGGATTGCGTTCATCCTCCTCTCCCTCGTAGGAGCAAAGATGCTCTATGATTCCATTACAGAAGACCCCACCTGCCCCGTGGAAACAGTGGATCATATTGATCTCAAAGAGCTTCTGCTCCTATCCGTTGCAACCAGTATCGATGCCTTGGCAGTTGGGATCACCCTCGCATTCCTGAACACCGATATCATCCTCTCCACCTCCTTGATCGGCATTGTCACATTTTTCCTCTCACTGCTTGCCGTCATCATCGGAAACCATTTTGGTAATCGCCTGCAGAGCAAGGCGGGGATTCTGGGAGGGATTGTGCTTATCCTCATCGGAGGGAAAATCCTATTCTCCCACCTTGGCATCATCGGTTTCTAGGTTCTCATGTTTCCCATCGTCAGAGGGCTCCCCTCTCTTGACCTGACCCATCAGGAAGAATGCAATCAGCATGGAAACTGACCCATAGAGGAATATTGCCCTGAATCCGAACAAGTCAATAAAGGCTCCGGTAATCGGGGGACTGATGATCGACGCGAGCTGGCTGAAGAAATAGTATAGGCCAGTATAAATACCCACCGTCTGATAGGTAGACATCTGCCAGAGCATCGGGAAACTGTTGGTAACCACAGACACCCAAAATATTCCAAAGCCGAACAGCAGGGCCCAGAAGGTATATTGACGGAATGCATCACTCATCCCACTGGTCAGTGGATCATGCAGGAAGACTCCCACCAGCAGTACAACCAGGATAGCCAAGGAGAGACGGATCGTTTTCTTTCTTCCTACCCGGTGTGCAACAATTCCTGAAGGAATGGCGAAGAGGGCGTATGCAATGCCAACCATGCCGGCAGCCAGACTTGCGGTGCCACTGCTGGTTCTCAGGATATCCTTTGAGTACAGGCCGACAAAGGGAAGGATCCCCTGATACCCCATGAACCAGAACAGTAATGAGAGCAGAATAAAGAGTGCACTCTTGTCCTGCTCCTTGAAAATGACCTTCAGGGAGTGAAGGATTGGTTCCTTTTTTTCGCTTTGCTCAGACGCTGTTGCCTTTCTCTCCTTTACAAAGAAGAAGAGAAGCAGTACGGCGATGATGACAAGAACAGAGGAGATGGGGAATGCAAGGATTTCAGTGGTGGGACCACGCCCGGGAAGATTGATCGGGATATCCATCAGCCGTGCAAGACCGACTGTTCCTACGATGGTGGCAATGCCTCCCATGGTATTGATTACACCGTTGGCTTCGCTGCGGAGATTTCCGGGTATCATATCAGGCATGAGTGCGACGACAGGTCCCCTGACCGCCTGTTTGAACAGGTTGAGAATGAACACCAGCAGGATAAGCAGCCAGAGACTGTTCAATGCCGAGAAGGGTATCAGGCCAAAGGCAACCGCTGTAACGGGGAGACAGATGACGATAAACGGCATCCTTCGCCCAATCCTCGTATGGGTCCTATCGCTGATGGCACTGAAGACAGGAATCAGGAATATGGCCAGAATATTATCAAAGGTCATGATCGACCCGATCAGGGCCTTGGATTCTACAAAACGGGCGAGAAAGATAGGGACGTAGGTATCATAGAGAGGGTCCATCAGTCCCATGGTAAAAAATCCAAGACCGATCAGAAAGGTGGTGGTGTAGTACCCTTTCAACCCTTTTTTTTGTGCTTTGGCCATCGAAATACTCCTTGTTACGCTCCAATTGCAATAAGTGTACCATACATTTTCAAAAGGGCGGTAGGCTTTCCTTGGCTCTGGACGAAATAGCGCGTTTACGGTACACCATGCTCATGCAAACACGTGATGATATGGCAGTAGTCACTACAAAAGAAGCACTACAGAAATACCTCTCCCTTACAGAGGATGAGATAGCCTTTGATGAACACCTGGGATGTTCTCTCCCTATGAAGATACCTACCTACTTCCTCTCCCTGATCAACACAGAAGATCCAGATGATCCGCTCCGGCGCCAGGTGGTTCCCACAAGAGAGGAGCAGATTTTCGAGCCCAAGGGAACCACAGATCCCTTGGAGGAAGTCAGGTACAGCGTTCAAGACCGACTCATTCACCGGTATAAGAGCAGGGTTGCCTTCCTGACCACCGATATCTGTCCTCTGTATTGCAGGCACTGTTTCCGTCGCCGTTTCACGGGGACTTTCCAAGGGCCTGCCAGTGAAACCCAGATCAGTGAGGCAGCAACCTATGTCGCAAACCACAAGGAAGTGACAGAAATACTCTTTACCGGGGGTGATGTACTCACCCTCTCTGATTCCCGTTTACAGTCCATGATAGAAGCATTCAGATGCAAGCGCCCCGACCTTGTAATCCGACTCTGCACAAGGATGCCAGCCTCCTATCCTGCAAGGATCACAGACTCCCTGATCACCATGCTGAAGCAATTTACGAGTGCCCCATTCTACCTCATGTGCCAGTTCAATCATCCGAGGGAACTCACCCATCAGGCAATTGAAGCGATAGACCGCTTTGTTGATGCGGGTATCCCTGCAATGAATCAGACAGTATTGCTTCGAGGGGTAAATGATGATGTAGAGGTGCTTGTTGAGCTTTGCAATCGCTTGGTTTCCAACAGGATCAAACCCTATTACCTCTTTCAGGGAGACCTCGTGGAAGGCACCGCTCACTTTCGCGTACCCATCGAGAAGGGACTTCACATCGAAGAGCAACTGAGACAGCGTCTCTCAGGCCTTGCCATGCCGGTGTATGCAATAGATCTCCCTGAAGGTGGTGGAAAGGTCCCTCTGGGCAGGAACTATCTACTGGGGAAAAATGAACAAGGTGAATGGATGTTCAGAAATGCAGAGGGAGTAATCAGGACCTATCCTGATCCAATCAGAGAGGAGCTATCCGGTCAAGGACATCCTGAATAGCTTTTTTGCGGATATCCTGACGCTGTGATTCATACACCTCCGGCTCCATGAACACCACTTCTTCCTTCTCTTCAAAGGAAGGAACAAGAATGGGCTCTTCTCCCGCTTTAAGAGGAATAGCTGGTTCTACCTCTTCAGGTTCCATAACCGGTGCAATTGCTTCTACCTTTTCAGGCTCTGCTACTGGAGCAGCTTCTTCGACCACTTCTGGCTCAGCTACAGGTGTTACTCCTTCTACCACTGCTGGCTCAATAACAGGAATTGCTTCTTCCACAACTACTGGTTCATCCACCTGGATAGAAATTCTAGGAGTGGAGATCTTGGGTGCAGGTGGGATGAATTTCATTGCAACCAGATAATCCTGCACAGCCTTTCTCACCGGTTCTTCCATGGAATCAAGAAGCGTTGGAGCCAAATCCATGACCATGTCACTACGATACCTGTCATAGAGTGCAACAGCCTCCTCCTCACTCAGACCAGGGCTGGGTAGGGATGCTTGCAATTCCGCTATATAGGTATCCTTGTTTGCCTCGAGCTGGCTGACAATTTGTGCTACAACCTGGGGAATCATACGGTCAACCAACTGGGGAACATAGGCATCCACTTCCTTGGTCAACTCCTCTCTCATCGCCTCCAACTGCGTGGCGACACTTCCCTCGATAGCTGTCTGCAGATCGACCGCTTGGGCTCTCAGCTCTGCCAAATTCTTTTCAACATACGCTTCAAGCTCACTCTGAAGTACTCCCTGATAGGCTTCTTGATCAGATCTGAGCGTCTCACTGAGGGATGGAAGCACCAGCTCCTCCAATTGCCCTGCAAGGGAATTGAGCAGTGTTTCGTCCTCCAGAAGTTGTGCAGCGATGGAGTCTTTCAATACCGGCTCAAGTTGCTCTTGCAGTCTGGGCAACAGCTCCCTTGCCAAGGTCTCAGCCTCTGAGACCTCTTCCACTGTGGGTTTTCTAACCGGGGGCGTTACCTCCATCAAGGGTTGCAACTGCCTATCTTTTGCTTGCTGGAGAATTTCATTGGGCACGCCAGGGCGAAGATACCACATTCCGACAAAGACGAACGTGGTAACAACAATGGTAATGACCAGCAAATTGATCAGGACGGACTTTTTCATTTCAAACCCTCGTATGGAAAAGATTTCATCACTGTGATGAAATTCGTAATCCTATGGTATCACAATAGGTTATGACTTGTCGATGAATTACCTTCTTTGAACGGTGATTACCCAATACCACCACATCCAAGCCTTTATCATCGGCCTTTGGAACAATATCCCACTGTGCATGTTCCCTCTCTAGAAAACGCCCCAGAGAGAGCCCTTCTCTCTCCTTACAGCGAAAAAAACGTAACAGCAACGGTGCCTTGATAAACAATATATGGTCACAGAGTGGCTCCAAGCCCATACGCTTAAGCAGTGCTGCGTTGAGAATGAGTGCAGGCTTTTGCTGTTCTTTTGCCTTTTGGATCAGGTGTTTGCATGCCTCAACCATTTTTGGATGGGTTATCGACTCGAGCTCCCTCAGCTTTCCCGGGTTGCTGAACACCAGCTTTCCCAAGGCCTTTCTGTCGACCTCTCCACTCTTTACAATCGCTTGGCCGAAGGCTTTCCTCAGAGCATCCTTGCTCTCATTGAGGGCATCATGGCCCAAGGAGTCAACATCGACCACTTGGCAACCTAAAGAAGCAAATATCTCTGCATACTGATCCTTGCCGGCACATGCCCTACCGGTCAATCCGATAACCATCATCAGTGGATATCTCCCCAGTTGTCCCCAACCTCGATACTGGTCTTGAGCGGGATACTGAGCTTTACGGCACCTTCGAGAGCTTCCCGTACTACCTGTTCTGTCTCTTCCACCTCATCCTCGGGCACTTCGAATACCAGTTCGTCATGAATCTGCAACAACAAGGTGGCCTTGAGTCCTTTTCCCTTGATAAAGGCCGAGACACGGATCATTGCAAGCTTCATGATATCGGCCGCTGTCCCCTGGATAACAGTATTTACCGCGATACGCTGCGCTTTCGCACGCTCGACGGCACTCCTGCTGTTGATCTCGGTGATGGTTCTCACATGCCCAAGCAAGGTCCTTACATAGCCATCCTTCTCTGCGCGGCTCCTTATGGTTTCAACAAAGGACTGTACCCGACTATAGCGTTGGAAATATTGATCAATGAATTGCTTCGCTTCGCTGTGTGAGATCTTGAGGTCCTTCGCCAGGCTATGGGTCCCCATACCGTACATGACGCCGAAGTTGATCGTCTTGGCAATCCGGCGTTGGTTGGAGGTTACCTCTTCGAGGGGAACATCGAAGATCAGGCTCGCGGTAGAACGATGTACGTCCACACCCTCTTCAAATGCTCTCTTGAGCCCTGGGTCATCCGCCATATGTGCCAATACCACAAGCTCAATCTGTGAGTAGTCAGCAGAGAGGAACCGATGGCCCTTCTTGGGAATGAACGCAGAACGGATTCTTCTCCCCTCTTCGGTCCTAACTGGAATGTTCTGTAGGTTGGGATCCTTGCATGAGAGTCTTCCTGTTTCAGTCCCTGTCTGGCTGAATGAAGGGTGAATCCTGCCGGTTTCAGCATTGATCTGGAGGGGAAGCTTGTCGATATAGGTACTCTTGAGCTTATTGAGCATCCGGTATTGCAAGATCAAGGCAACTTCCCGGTAGGTCTCCTGCAAAGGTTCCAGTACTTCAGTTGCAGTGGAGAATCCTGAGCGGGTCTTGGCACCGGTAGGAATCTCACGCTCTACAAAAAGCACTTCCTGCAATTGCTGCGGGGAGTTCAGATTGAAGCTATGCCCACAGATGGAGAAAATCTCCTCCTTGATGGCATCAATACGCTTCTCAAACTCCTTGGAAAGAGGCTCTATCCGACTTCTCTCCAAGTAAATACCCGCCAGTTCCATGTTTGCGATGATCAGGAGCAAAGGCATTTCAATCTCATTGAGCAAATCCAGCAAGCCTCTTGCCTTGAGTAGTTCCAGGAACACCTCATAGAGGCGGAAGGTCACATCGGCATCCTCTGCACCGTAAAATATCACTTGGTCCAAAGGGATGTCACTCAGCAATTTCCCTTTGGGAACAATATCGCTGTAGTGAACAGTCTTATGTCCCAGATACTTCTCCGCAAGATAGTCCATATTGAATACCGAGGTACTATCCAGCAGCCATGCTGCAACCATGGTGTCGAAGACAACACGTTTGGGAACCACCCCCCAACGCACCAATACCTTGTAGTCATACTTGAAGTTCTGCCCGATAAGCTCGAGTCTTCCACTCCCAAGATAATCGGCAAGTAAGTCACGCACCTCATCGAGCGGCAGGAGTTCCTTTCCCCCATGCACCAAGGGAACATAGTAAGCCTTCTCTGCCTCATTGGTGAAGGAGAAACCAATAACATCGGCAACCATCTCATCAATACTGGTTGTCTCAAGATCAAATGCTACCGGCTTCCCTGCCTTCTCATATGATGCAAGCAACTCAGAAAGCTCTTTGATGGTCGTCACGGCCTCATATGAACCGTTCTTGGAGGCTTTCTTCACAGGCTTCTCGGGAATGAATGAAGAGGCGTCCCCCCCGGAGGCCCGTCCAAGTTCCTTGAGGATGGTTCGCATCCCAATCTCCTGGAACAGGGGAATGGCTGCCTCATAGTCGACATCCTTGACCAAGTACTGGTCAGTGTCAAAGGTTTCGACATTGAACAGGTCACGCCTCAGCACGACCAGACGCTTGCTCAGATGCGCGTTCTCCTTTCCTTCCAACAACTTCTTCTGCAGACCGGGGGCAACCAGCTTTATATGTTCATAGATACCGTCAAGGGTACCAAATTGCTGCAAGAGCTTTGCAGCCCCTTTCTCCCCTATCCCTTTTACCCCAGGGATATTATCCGAAGAATCACCCAACAGGGAGAGATAATCGACTACCTGGGAGGGTTTGATCCCAAGCATCTCCTCAACTTCAATGTCTCCCATCAATTGGTAGAACTTTTCGTTCTTCTTCGCAGGTCTCAAGGCAAAGGTGTGTTCATCCACGAGTTGGAGCAAGTCCTTGTCACCGGTGAACATGATGGTGTCAATCCCATGGCGGGTCGCCTCCTCGCTCAAGGTGGCGATAATGTCATCGGCCTCATATCCCTCCATTGTGATGGAGGGAATCCTCAATGCCTTGAGGATGTTGTTGATAATGGGTACCTGAGTATGGAGATCCTCTGGTGCGGCATCCCTGGTTGCTTTATAGGGTTCATACATTATATGACGGAACGTCTTCTCCTTTCCGTCCATTGCAACCACCAGATAGTCTGGTGAGTATTCACGTATCAACTTCAAGACCGTGGAAAAGAATCCATATACTGCAGATATGTTGTTTCCCTGGGTATCCTGCATCGGATTCCTGAAAAATCCGTAGTAGGAGCGGTAGATCAGGCCGTAGCCATCAACTATATATAATTTCTTTCGGTCACTGAGCGTTGTGGACTCCCTCTTTTTCTCATCCTGCTTGGGAGGTACGGATAGTGGTCTACCCTTTGCCTCCTCCTGCAACTTCTCTTGATCAAAATCCTGACTGGAAAACAGTTCATCCATGGTATCCCCCTATGGTTAACGAGAGCGTATCATAAGCCACATGAATATGGGATGGAAGTTCATCTTCCAGCTTTTGATGGCTTATGTTATGGCTGATATGAGTGAAATAGGCACGCTTTGCGCCAACAAATTCTACAAAGGCCTTTGCCTCGAATACACTGTAGTGGGTCGGATGCGGCCAATACCGCAATGCACCCACAACTAGGGTATCGAGACCTCTAAAGTAGGGAAGACTCTCAAGCGGTACTTCGCTACAGTCGGTTGCATAGGCAAAGTCCCCAATCCTGAACGCAAAAATCTCCCGTTTGCCGTGCAGGATGGGAATGGGTATTACGGTGAAGGGTCCAATCTCAACCGCTTCATATGCCTTCATGGTATTGAGCTGGAGATGAGGGACCCCTCCGGCTACCTTGCTTCCGGTAAGCACATAGGGAAAACGATCCATGATTGCATGCTTTACCTCATCCTGGCAGTACACAGGCAATACTTGATCCTTACAGAAGACACGCAGGTCATCAATTCCATTGAAATGATCAGCATGGTCATGGGTATAAAGCACTGCATCAAGATGAGAAATATCAGCTCTAAGCGCTTGCAGGCGAAACTCCGGAGTGGTATCCACCAAGAGCGAGTGCTCGCCACTCCTTATGAGGATACTGGATCGAAAACGTTTGTCCCGAGGGTCGCTGGAAGTACAGACAGGGCATTTACAACCAATGACAGGAACACCATGGCTTGTCCCTGTGCCGAGAAAGATTACTTCAAAGGGAATCATTGGGCACGTTCCGTCAATTGCTTCACTGCAGATTCAAGGGCCTGTTGGCCATCCTTTGCAGCATCCTTCAGTTGCTCTTGGACCTCAGGGCTGGAAAGAAGCTCCTGCAATCGGGCAAACGACTCCCTCGAGAAATCTGGGTTGCCTTGCGCCTGCTCGCTGATCACATCCAGCACTTGGGCATTGACCGATCCTTCGCGGAGGGCAAAGCTGACACCAAGAAACTGCATTCCCATGCTGGGAATAAAGAAATACATCACAAAAAAGCTCAATACTGCTACAATTACAGCTGACAGAAATGCATGAAAAAACCCTCTTCTTGCCATGGTGTTCTCCTCTCACTACTCTACCATACTTGGACAAAGGCGAAAAGCAACACAGGCCCGGATTTCTCCGGGCCTGTAGGTAATACGCAGGTAATTTTAGAAGAGTGAGAACAGGAGAGAAACACCAACCTTGCCATCATCAATATCGGCATTGAAGAGGTCATCCACCTGTGCAGCATTCTTGAAGGTATAGTCAGTATCCAGGGTATAGTTCAAGCCGAGCATTATATTGCCCAGATTAAAGTCAACGGTGGCACGATAAGCAACCGGTGAATTCACAAATGCATCACCAAAATCATCCATGGATTCAACAGTACCTGTTTCTGCGATGATCTGTGCTTCCCCTGCATCATCAATGAGTACGCGGAAGCGTGGGCCCATGCCAAAGCCGAGGCGGGCGATCCCCAGAAGATCCATCGAGACACCAGCTGTGGTGAGAGCGGAAATTTCAGTGTACTCATCCAAGGTAACTTCATCGGTATAGTTTCCAAAGGTACCAACCACATCCACTTCAGCAATGAGTAGCTTCACGCGGAGATCAGCACCCAGGGTGTAGTTTTCAAAATCACTCATACTGTCGAAGTCATTATTATCAATATCCGTTCTGATACTACCAAGCGTCTGGTTGTACTGCGCAGTAGCACCCAAACTCAGATCAACAACAGCAGCACTCAGTGCTGTAGGTAGCATCACACACACGATGAGCAGTAATACCATGCTTTTTTTCTTCATTTCATAACCCCTTTTGTCATTTTCTTATGACACATTACTAATTGCGTTCATAATTTAGAACATTTTCAGTGTCAGCGCAAGGGAGAGGAAGGCCTTATCTATCGCAAATATTTCCCACCACTGGCTTGAGGTATACACTGAACCCAATGTTGCTTCGCTTTCCATCAGCCATCTGGCCCTGATTCCCACAGGGCCAACTTCAGAGCCCAAACCGATCTGAAGGTAGACCGGACTTTCAAACATTGCCTCACTAAAGGTCTTTTCCTCAGCATCAGCACGTTCTCCATCTGCAAGTTCATAAAATGAGCGTTGACTGCTTGAGGATGTCGGCATATAGGTGACACTGGGGCCAGCGCCGAACTCCAGGGCAAGTACCGGGCCAAGAACAGGCAGACTCACCGAACCCATTCCAATCAGGAGGACTCCCTGTGCATCATCACTACAGGTTATGGGGTAGACCATGGCCTGGCCTTGCAGGAATCCAAGACGTGCACTCAACTCCCCTGAGAACATCCAATTATCCGGATTCTTGAATCCAAGGGAAATATCACCTGCTTCTTCAAGTGAGTAGGTGGCACCGAAGCCGAGGCTTACGTTGAGTAAGCTCCTTGCTCCGATAGCGGAAGGAACCATGAGGATCATGATGAGTATGAGAATTAATGTACTTTTGCGCATACAGGCTAGCAACTCCTCACCTATATAACAGCTACGGGGCAAAGAAGCTACAAAAGAAATGCAATTTTTTTACTTGGTTCTTATATCACTCTGCTAGCGTTTCCAACTCTTGTTGCCAGAGAGCCACAGAGGAATCACTACTCATCCGCCAATCCCCACGGGGAGAGAGGGAGACCGATCCAATTTTCGGGCCATCAGGGAGACATGACCGCTTGAATTGCTGGC
Source organism: Sphaerochaeta sp. (assembly GCF_050178175.1). Classification (GTDB taxonomy): domain Bacteria; phylum Spirochaetota; class Spirochaetia; order Sphaerochaetales; family Sphaerochaetaceae; genus Sphaerochaeta. The sequence continues at coordinate 50,779 of NZ_JBFXGH010000002.1, read as the reverse complement.
TGAAGAACCGTCGATAGAAAGTTTTCAACCAACCAAGGATGAAATCAGGCTCATAGATACCGGAAAAAGCATACTGGGCAAGACGGTATACCTTTGCAGGACTGTATCCGAATCGAACCACTTGGTAAAGGAAGAAATCATGGAGTTCATAGGGCCCCACAAGATCCTCGGTCACCTGGCTGATTGTTCCATCGCCCTTGGCAGGAAGCAACTCAGGGCTGACCGGGGTATCCACAACATCCAGCAATACTTTCTTCAATGAAGGCTCGCTGATCATGGCAATGTAGGCAACCAGATGTCTTACCAAGGTCTTGGGAACTGAGGTATTCACCCCGTACATCGACATATGGTCCCCGTTATACGTTGCCCAACCAAGGGCAAGCTCTGAAAGATCTCCCGTTCCGATAACCAACCCACCCCTCTTGTTGGCAAGATCCATCAGGACCTGGGTACGCTCACGGGCTTGGCTGTTCTCATAGGTGACATCGGTAACAGCAGGGTCATGACCAATATCCTTGAAGTGTTGTCCTACTGCCTTGGAGATGGAGATGGTCAATAATTCCACACCAAGCGCTTTGGCGAGCTTGGTGGCATTCCCCTTGGTACGCTTGGTGGTACCGAAGCCTGGCATGGTCACGGCAAGAACCCCACTCCTGGGAAGGTTGAGGGCATCGAAAGCCCTGACACAGACAAGCAAGGCCAAGGTAGAGTCCAGCCCTCCCGACAGCCCCACGATCACTTTTTTTGCTTTCGTGTGTTCGAGTCGTTTCTTCAACCCAAGGGACTGCAAGGTCAGAATCTTCTCACAGCGAGCGGTCCTCGTCTGCTCATCGGAGGGAACAAACGGATTCCTGTCAAACTTCCGGGTCAAGGAGCAGTGCCGCTCCTCAAGGGTAAAGGGTATGCGTTGATAAGCACGGTCATCGTAGCCAAAACTCTGCCTACGGATTCGCTCCAAGACAAGTTTCTGGACATCTATCTCTGTTACAAGGAGCGAGTCACTCACCCCACTCTCTTCAGCAAGCCTATGGCCATCCTCATAGATCAGGTTATGGGGAGAGAACACAAGATCGGTGGTGGACTCACCCTCACCTGCATCGCTGTAAAGGTACGCACAGAGCAGTCGAGCGCTCTGGGTCTCCACGAGGGAACGACGATACGCTTCCTTTCCGACCAATTCATCACTTGCAGAACAGTTGGTTATTACCGTCGCACCAGCAACTGCATGATCAGTACTGGGAGAGCGAGGAACCCAAAGATCCTCACACACTTCACAAGCAACCACCAACTCGGGAAGATTGGTACAGGTAAAGAGCAATCGAGTACCGAAGTAGGTACGCTGACCAAGAAATTCTATTTCAATATTCTCATCAGAGGGAACACGGAACCAACGTTTCTCATAATACTCAAGATAGTTTGGCAGATGTTGCTTGGGCACCATGCCTAGAATGCGTCCACCTTGGACTACCACAGCGCAGTTGTACAAGCGTCCATGAAGTGGAACAAGAGAGCCAAAAACCACCAGGAGGTCGCTGTTCCTGCTCTCTTCCACCACCTTGGCTATTGCATCAACAGCTCCGTTCTGTAAGGATTTCTGAAGAAAAAGATCGGCACAGGTGTAGGCAGTGGTTACCAGCTCCGGCAGTACGAGAAGCCGAACTTCCCTCTCTACTGCTGAACGCATGAGCGCAACAATGGATGCTGAATTGTATATGGGATCCGCTACGCGAACGGAGGCTGAGGCAACTGCACATTTGACAAACCCATCTTTCATGGTCTTTTCTCCCTACCGGTCAAGGATGGCAACGACTTCACTATGAAACGTCTGTGGATAGAGGTCGAACACCTTCACCTGGGTAAGAGTGTAGCCCTCAGAGGCAAATCGTTGCAAGTCTCGTCCCAGTGTAACACTGTTGCATGAGACATAGATGATACGACGGCTCTTCCAGGAAGCAATCAGGGAAGGGAGTGATGCATCGAGGCCAACCCTGGGGGGATCTACCACAACCGTATCCACCGAACCTTTCCTCTCCTTGGCCCAACGCTCAACCGGCTCACTATAGAACTCACAATCAGGAGTATGCCTCTTGGCGAGGGAGAGGCACTGCCTCTGTCGCTCGACAGCAATCACACGTCGACCTTGCTGCTGCAGAAAGGCACTGAAGGTCCCTACTCCACTATAGAGATCCATAACGGTATCACCCACTGCGTGGGATGCTACATAGCTGGTGAGAGCGGGAAGCAAGTACTGATTGGACTGGAAGAACACTGATGCCGCAACAAAGAAGGTATGCCCTCCCACCGTGGTTTTGACCACTTCATCAAGCAAGGAGACATCATCATCACCACAGAAAGCAGGAACCTCGATAAATCCGCTTCTCCCACCCTTGTTCGAGAACATCAGTGTTCTGGCTGCCTTGAACAACCGATCAGGGTTCTCAAGCAGTGCATTGAGTTTCTCACAGAGTATGGGACAATGATCAATGGGCACCAAGGACTTGCTTTTTCGCCCAAGGAATCCTACCTTGCGCGCAGCAATATCCACATGGAAGCGTACCCTGTTCCTGTACCCCCAAGCGGGACCTGTCTCAAGACGTTCTGTACGGAAGGAAGCTGGGTCAATCCCTCCGAGTCTCTTGATGTTGTCGAGGACAATGCCTTCCTTCAGAATCCCCTGAGCTTCATCCTTTGCATACTGGAAATCACAACCCCCACACACTCCCCAGTAGGGACAGGGAGGGGTAGTCCGCTCCTCACTTGCTTGAAGGATGGTTTGCAGGGTAGAGCGGATGTACCCTGCCTTCTCCTGGAAGTCCCCTAGCTCAACCACCTCACCAGGGAGCACATCCATGACAAGGATACGTTTTCCTTCCTCACTGGCAGCAAGGCCTGCTCCTCCCTGGATGAGCTTCTCAATCTGATAAGCCATCGGCAAATTCCTTCGCATAGGAGGCAATGACATCCATCGCTTCCTGCCAGAATGAGATATCAGCAAGATCGATCCCGGCCAATCCAGCCACCTCTGAGGCAGGCAGGCTGCCGGTTGCTCCAAGCAGTTCCTTGTAGGAAGCAGGAAAATCCGTACCTGTTTGTTTGCTCTGAGCCCAGAGTCCCAAGGCAAACAGCTGCCCAAACGCATACGGATAGTTATAGAAGGAGAAATCTGAAGAGTAGTAGTGCCCTTTCACCGCCCACATGTACGGATGGTAGACGCAAAGTCCATCCCCATATGTCCTCTTCTGGGCATCTTCCATCAGGGCTGAATATGCACTGGCGCTCAAGTCTCCCTCTTTTCGTCTACTGAATACCGCACTCTCAAAATAAAACCGGCTCAAGATATCGACACACACCTGCGTGGCATCCTGCAGGAAGTGTTCGATGAGGGCAAGTTTTCCCTCTTTGTTGCTCTCCTCCAATGCTCCCTGGAATACTAGGAACTCGCTGAAGATGGAAGCAGTCTCTGCCAAGGTCATCGGATAGGAACGTAGAAGGTTGCTCTTCTGCAGTACCACGTGGTCATGCCAGGCATGGCCCAGTTCATGGGCAAGGGTGGATACCCCATTATACGTGAAATCAAAGTTTGAGAGGATCCTACTCTGCTTTGCCAGGGGGAAAGCCGTATCGTAGGCTCCCCCTACCTTGCCCTTCCTGCTCTCGCTGTCAATCCATCGATTCCTGAATGCCTGGTCAGCAAAGGATCCCATCTCAGGATCAAAGGAACTGAACTGCTGGACGATGAACGCATGGGCTTCCTCATAGCTGAAGTGTTGTTCTTCCTTGCCCACCGGGGCAAAAAGGTCATAGAATGCACAGCTCTCCAACCCCAGTGCCTTGGCCTTGTTCTGCAGGTATCCCCTGAACATGGGCAGGTTCTTTTCAATGGTGGTGATCAGCGCATCAAGGATAGGACGGTCAATTCGTGACTGCATCAGGGAACGGTCAAGTGGGGAAGCATAGCCTCTCCTCGCATCCAAGGTGATGGTGGTTCCCTTCACTCCGTTCAGACTCGAGGCAAAGGCAATCTCATAGGCCTTCCATATCTCCAGCTCTTTCTCGAATGCTTTTTTACGGATACTCCTATCAGCATTGAAGGCTTCATTTCTCAGTTGGATAACAGTTTTCTCAGTTTGCTCATCCCAGGTAGTGGAAACACTGCTGCTCAATGCTTCCTGTAAACGGGAAAAGGCATCAGTACCGCTGCGGGCAAGGTCGCTGGCAAGATTTTCCATCTCCTCGCTCATCAGATGGCGCTGTTCTTCCAAGAGTTCATTCAGTGGGAATCGGTATGCTTCAAGGTCCCCACCTTCCCCACTTCGCTGGGCTATTTCCTCTGCCCTGGTGGCCAGAAAATTGAGAAAGGCAACTTGCATATGCTGAACCACCAACGAAGCTTCCTCAGTCTGGGAAACTGCCTTCATATACTCCTCATTTGCAGTATCGGTAGTAAGACATGCAGCACTGTATGCATCGAGATTCTCCAGGTAGTCAAGGATCAGCTCATAGGTAGAAATGAGCTCTTTCAAATCCTTTCTGGTATCTACAAAGCTTGCCTCAAGCTCTGTAGAAGCGGTGACCACCCATTGCAGGTCATGTTGAAATTCCTTGCTGGTGCAGCCAGGATAGATGGGATCCAAATCCCAGGTAGGTAATGCACTCACCTCTTTCGCTCCTTATAAATTCAAATCATATTCAGCAATCTTGTTGATCAGGGTCCTGCGGCTGATGCCAAGCTCTTGGGCTGCCCGTGTGCGGTTTCCCTCCCAGCGGTGGAGAGCCCTGATGATTGCGTCGACTTCTACATCCTTGAGACTCTTTGCCTCTGCTGGTGTTGTTTGGGGCTCATCCTTGGTCTGGGTATGGAGGGAGACCGATCCCCTCAGATCAAGGTCATCACACTGGATCTCCTCTCCACTGGTGAAAATCACTGCTCGCTCGAGAATATTCTCCAGCTCCCTGACGTTCCCGAAGAAGTCATGCTCGCAAAGCAGCTGCAGTGCATCTGCGGAGAACCCGGTTACCTTATGGCCCATCTGGCGGTTGAACCGCCTGAGGATTCCTGCGGCAAGCAAGGGAATATCTTCCCTTCGGTCCCTCAGTGGCGGTATGACAATGCGAACCACATTAAGCCGATAGAACAGGTCCTCACGGAATACCCCTTCCCTGACCTGTTGTTCCAGATCCTTGTTGGTAGCCGCAATAATTCTTGCATTGATGGGTATTGCCTCTGTACCACCGAGTCGGTTGATCCTGCGGTCCTGCAAGACCCTGAGAATCTTCACCTGCAGGGCAAGCGGCATATCACCGATCTCGTCCAGGAAAAGGGTCCCCCCACTTGCCAGTTCAAACATTCCTGTCTTGCGTGTTGCAGCACCGGTGAAGGCACCCTTCTCGTAACCAAAGAGTTCGCTTTCAAGCAAGTTCTCAGGGACTCCCCCGATATTGATGGCTACAAAGGGGCCATCTTTGACCGGGCTGGAAGCATGAATCTCGCGAGCCACCACTTCCTTTCCCGTTCCACTCTCTCCGGTTATGAGAACTGTTGAGGTAGTATCACCTATCTTGGTGATAACTTCCTTGATTTTCTTGATCGAGGAACTCTCTCCAACAAAAATCTGCTTATCATCCTCACGATTGTTCCGTGTCTCACTCTCAACCAAGTTCCTCAGGTGTTGTGCATCCACAAGTTTCTTCAAGCGGATGGTCAACTCCTCGGGGTCGAAAGGTTTTACAATGTAGTCTTGGGCCCCGTTTTTCAGGGCAGAGACTGCATCGGTAATCTCACCATGGGCACTGACCATGATGATCGGCATGCGAAACCCTTCTCCCCTGATCCAGCTGATCAGGGAAAGCCCATCCATTCCGGGCATCTTCAGATCGATGAGTGCAGCATCATATGCCTCTTCTCGAAGCATGCGTTGTGCCGAGAGACCATTCTCTGCACAATCACTTTCTATACCGTCGAGTTTGAGGTATTGCTGCATCAAATCCCGGATATTTGGTTCATCGTCAACAATGAGGATCTTCATTTTCTCGTTACTCCCATCAATTTGGCCGTATGGATGGACTTAGGCAGCACCACTTCTGCAACCGTACCACCCCCATCACGTGGATAGAGCCGTATATTTCCTCCCCTTGCCTTCACAAACTGTTGGCTGATGGATAGTCCAATCCCCGAGCCATGGATCTTAGTGGTGAAGAAGGGGTCAAAAATCTTCTTGGAGTCCTCTATCCTGATACCATCCCCACGGTCCATGACATAGATATGGACAAAATTCCGCTTATCGGTGGTTATGCGTACCTCTACTTGTGGATCACGGGTACTGCTGCTCTCAACGGCATTCTTCAGGAGATTCTCAAATACTGAACGTGCCCTGTCAACATCGATGACAATCTGTTGCGGAGAGCCACTCGAGAACCGAATGGGTTTTTCAAACCGCATCACCAAAGAGTTGAACAGCTCATTCAGATCAACAACAACTGGCTTGCCCAATGGGTTGCGAAGAAAGTCACTGACTTTGTTCGTAAGCTGGGTGAGCCTTCTGATCTCCTGTTCAATGAGCTTCAGTTCCCCGGCATGTTTTGCAGGAAGTGTCTTCTTGAGCAGGGCAAGTTGTATGGTGATGGCACTGAGCGGGTTCTTGATCTCATGGGTAAGGGTCCGTGCCGCTTGGCCAAGATTCACCAGGCTCTCTTGCTTTGCAATGGTCTCCCGATACCGGCGATTGTTTCGATAGATGGAAAGTACCAACAAGAAAAGGCCCACCAAGGTCAAGCTGGAGATTATACCGATAACCATGATGACCATCACCCGGTGGTTATAGTTCTGCCCGTCAAAGTGGAGATACAGGACATCAGGGAAGTCAAGGGGAGTGGGAAGCAACCCGTTCTCGGTAAGGGTAAGCTCGCCAGTGTCCAGGAGGATGGTAAGACGGCTGAATCGGATATATTCTATCATCCCCGTCTCTTTATTGAATGTCGCGGTCCCCGTATTCGAACCATCCTTGGGCAGAGAACCGCGAGAATCGAAGCGATCCAAGGGTATGGTCATCGGAACGTTGCCCAGGCTCAGCACCTTTCTTCCCAAGGAGTTGTACACACCAATGCCAGAGACATTCTCCTCCTGCATGGCCTGCAAAGCCTTGTTGGTGCTATCCTGCAAGGCAAGGAAAACCGAGTTGAATGCCCGCTCAGCCTCACTCTGCATCCTCAACTCTTCACGGTCAAGGAGAGCTGAGGTGAGAAATATCACCAGGGCGATCAAGACAATGAAGGCAAAAGCGAGTGAGGTGATGACGATGAAAGGTTCCTTTCCGTCAACAATCATCCACCTGGTTTTCTTTACAGTCAAGCGTATACTCCCCCGAGAATCCTATTCGTAATTAAGGGCATCAATCGGGTCAAGACGGGAGGCTTTCATTGCTGGATACCACCCAAAGAAGACACCGACAAACATGGAAAAACCCAACGCCAGTATGACCGAGGTATACGATAAATGCAACGACCAATTCATTACATTGGTCACAGCGTAGCTGATCAGGGCACCCAGGGCAATACCCAGCAAGCCCCCAATGATGGTCAGCGTGAGTGCTTCACAGATAAACTGCCCACGAATGACGTTTGGGCTCGCTCCCAGAGCCTTGCGAATGCCAATCTCCTTGGTACGTTCTGCAACCGATACCAGCATGATATTCATGATCCCAATCCCTCCAACCAGGAGACTGATGGCGGCAATAGCTGCCAGGAAAGCACTGAAGGTTCCAGTAATCTCGTTTGCCATATCTGCCAGACTTGCTGGGCTGAAGATATTGTATCCGTCACTTCCCACAATACCATCAAGGTATTCGGTCACCCTGTCAGAGACCTCAATGGTATCATACCCATCCTGGACTTTCAGGACATACGCACCCACACCAGAGGTGTTGGTGAAACGCTGTCCATAGGTGTTGTAAGGAATGAACACAGTATTGTCATAGGAGAGGTTGAATGTGGCATCCTTGCTCTCGAGGACTCCAACCACCAGATAGCTCTTCGCCTGGTTTCGGAACACACTTACATACTGGCCGACGGCACTCTGGTCTGGAAACAATTCCTCAGCAACATCTGAGCCGAGCACAATAACCTGGCGATAGTTGATATTGTCCATGGACTCAAAGAAACTTCCCTCGGCATATTCCAGATTCAGCACTTCACCATAGCTGGAGAGTACCCCGGAAACCGATGCACTGGTGGTCTCCTGTCCACTTCGGATCTGGGCACTGCTGTTGTTCTGGGGAAGTACAGTAGCCAATCCTCTAATATCCCTAAGCAGGGTATCACTGAACTCCTCATCAAAGGTACCACTCGAGCGCTGTGCATAGGAGGGATACACGGTAATCATATCCAAGCCACCTACGGCGATGCTGTCGGTAATACTCGTTGAGGCGCTCTGTCCAATGGTCAGGATGGCTACAACCGAAGCTACCCCGATAACAATACCCAACAGGGAGAGGGCTGTCCTCATCTTGCTGCCACGCATTGCCGAGAGTGCAAGTTTTATGTTCTCAAACAGCATAGCCTTCCTCCAGTTTCCCATCGCGCAGGTGTATCTGCCGATGGCATCGCATTCCCAGTTCCCGGTCGTGGGTAACCAGGATTACCGTCCTGCCTTCAGCATTCAACTCCTCAAAGAGTTCCATGATCTGGCTCCCGGTCTTGCTGTCCAGTGCACCGGTGGGTTCATCAGCAAGCAAGATTGTGGGGTTGTTCACCAATGCACGTGCTATGGCAACCCGTTGTTTCTGCCCACCAGAGAGTTCATTGGGACGGTGGTACATGCGGTCAGCAAGGCCAACCCGCTGTAGCGCATCAGCTGCCTTCTGCTTACGTTCACGAACCCCCATGCCGGCATAGAGAAGCGGGGTTACCACATTCTCCAGGGCTGTTAGCTTTCCCAGCAGGTTGAACTGCTGGAAAACAAAACCCACTTTCCGGTTTCTGATATATGCCAACTCAGTTTCATCCAAGCCGGCGGTATTCTCTCCATCAATATCGATCAGGCCACTGGTTGGAGTATCGAGGCAGCCGACAAGATTCATCATGGTTGACTTCCCGCTTCCCGAGGGTCCCATGATCGAGGTAAACTCTCCCTTCTTGATGGACAGGGACACCCCGTCCAGGGCTTTCACAATGAAATCTCCCATGACATAGTAGCGCCTTACGTCCTCAAGATGTATTACATTCTGTTCCATCTCTATCACCGCATTGGCCCTCCACCCATACCACCACCAGGACCACTCATGGAGACAAAGGCAGAGGCACTGGTATCGGTCTTCTTGATGATCAGGGTATCGCCTACCTTGAGGTCGCCACTGAGAAGCTGGCTGATCCCCTCGCCCAGGTACTTCACGGTAACAGGAACCGTTGTGGTACTTCCATCAGCCAATTTCTTGGTGACATAGCTGGTTCCTCGGGTACTCGTCACAGCACTCTGGGGAAGCAACACCAGTGTGGTTTCTCCCTCACTTGCAATCGTGCCTTCAAAGGTGAAGCCTGGGGCTATCTGAGTCGGAGGATCAGCAATGGTAAGTTCCACATCCATCACCCCGATTCCTTGGTTGGTATATCTTCCAAGCATTGGGATATAGGTCACCTTTGCCTCCACCGACGATGATGGATAGGAATCAAAATAGAGGGTAGCAGTCTGGCCAAGCTGCACATACTGCATATCAATCTCATCAATTTCGACCGTTGCCTTGAGCGCAGAACGGTCTATGATGGTCATTGCACTTGCTCCTGCATCAAAGTAATCTCCTTGGCTGACATTGACCTCTGCCACCACCCCATCAAAATTTGCATACGCCTTGGTGTAGTCCAGCCGATTCTGCGCCGATTGCAATCTCAACTCGGTCAGCTCAACCTCACGGTCGCTTCCGACCAGTTTTGCTCTCTCCAGTTCCGCTTCAAGATTTGCAACTTCGTACTTCTGGCTGGTATCATCAATGGCGATAAGTACGTCGCCTTTCCTGACCACATCCCCTTCCTCAACGAATACATCGGTAACCGTGCCAGTTGCTCTGAGGATCACCTTCTGGATGTCATAGGGTTCAACATAGCCTGAAAGATCTATGGTGGAGGTGAATGTGTTCTCATATACTTTTGCCTCAACTTCCTTAACGGCACTAACCGGGGCTTTTACCTCTGCCCAAGGCATTCTTCCGTTTTCATTGTAGAAGGTGTAGAGAAAGAGGCTGAAAAGGATCAGGGCCAAGACAACAAAGGTGGTTATCAATCGTTTCACCCGTTTTACACGGAGTTTTTTTCTCAGTTGGTTCCTCACTTGGTGTTCGGTATTCATTTCATTGGACTGCTTTTGCATGGAATGCTTCTCCCTTATATCTGCAAGATGCGAATTTCGTTTTCTAACTGCAAGCCTGATAGGAGCGTGACAGCCAGGTCATAGGCGTCCATCTCCACCGTAAAGGTTGCATCGTCCACCTCGCTCTTGGTGGCAAGACCACGCCGGGCCAGGTCCTGTTGCTGCCCCAACACTTGTTGGTGATAGTCCATCGTCTGTCCCAGCAACATATAGCTGAGGTTCCAGGAGGCTATCCTATTCTCGAGCGAAGTCACACTCTGCTGGTAATCATTCTTGGCATTGGCATACGCTATCTCAGCAAGCAAAACCTCGTTCTGCAACTTCTGGACTGTCAGGGAGTCGGTGGTGGAGGTAGGATTGTTGCTCCAATTACCACTGATACTCACGGTAGGAGTAAAGTCATTTTTAGAAATATCATAGGTCCCTTCAACCTTGCCTGTCAGGGAGAACTGCTTGCCGGACAAGGTAGCAGAGAGTTCCGGTGTAACGGTTTGTAGCGTAGAACTACTTACTAAGAATGCTGAATCAATTGATGACCCACCGATACCCCCACTTAGTTTCAGACTCTTGTTCTCAAACTCAGCCATCTTCAGCGCCAGGTCTTCCTTAGCCAGGGATAGGGCAAGAGACTGCATAAGCACATTGCTGTTCCCTTCCTCATTGCTGGAGAAATCGAGCACCGGTTCAGGAATTGAGTCCACACCTTCCCATGAGGAGCCGGTTATGGTGGCATACTGCCTCAGCAGAAGCTCACGTGAGGCCTGTAGACCCGAGAGCGTTGCCTCCTGGGATGCTATTGCCTGCTTCTGTGTCTCATGGGTAAGGCTTCCCTCCCTGATGAGCTTCAGCGAGAGGTTCTGCTCAAGGTCTAGACGGAGGTCTGCTATTTGTTTTTCTGTCTGCTTGATGGACTTCTCATTCTCCAACAAACTGCTGATCTGTTTGTAGATGGTATTCGTATAGTTCAGTTTACTGCTCTCATAGGAGCTGGTAGCCAATAGCTCTGTCTGCCGGTTTGCAAGGCTTTCACGATTATCGATGGTATAGCCGTAGGTAAGGGTGTGGCTCGCTGAAACCTTGGGCGAGATGGCAAAGGCACTCCCATTGGGCAAATAGCGCATCGTCCCTGTGGAAACGGTGATGGTGGTCTCTCCATCATCTGGAAGCAAGAAGGAAGCACTCACCCCTCCCAGATTCTCAAACTCATATGCAGAGGAGGCGGGGTCATAGGTAGCACTTACCTCTCCGCTACTGACAGTAATACCTACATTGTCTTCTGCTTGTGAAATGCTCTGGGTCAATAGTGCGTTGTTCTTGGTAATTTCCAAGTCCTGCATCTGGATACTCTCTCCAAGTGCCCTGGAAACGATATCCTCCAGTGACTGGGAGAATGCGGAGGTGGTTCCAATAATGAGTACCAAGCAAAGAACCATTCCTCGTATTTTTCGATTATGCATGAATATGCACTCCTTCTATAGTTATTTGTAATACCCCTAACTATCGTATTGAATCATATCAAGGGCAAGTACCATAGGACCATCTTCACCTAAACTACAAAAGTCGCTGTCCTCCGTCGACCGCAAGTTCCACGCCCGTGACAAAGGTAGCACGGAGCAAATAGGCTACTGCTTGTACAATATCAGGGGCAGAGCCGGTGTGCTTGAGCGGGAGTCGCTCTGCCATCTTTGCAAAGTAGGCATCATCACCACCATTGAGTACTGCTCCCGGAGAGATGGCATTCACCCGTAGCGTCGGTCCAAGGGATACCGCCAAGGTCTTGGTCTGGGCCAACAAGGCCCCCTTGGAGATATAGTATGCGCTGCGGCTTGCAGTGGGGGCCTCAATCTTGGTATCGACCATGTTAACGACCGACCCTGTGGCCCCACGCTCACGTAGATGTAAGTAGAGTGCCCTGGAAAGGAAAAAAGGAGCGGTGTTGTGAAGAGCCATCACCTCATCCCACAATGCATAGGTTGTCTCCTCAATGGAAAGGGAGGGAAAGACTGATGCATTGTTGATCAGGTGATCAACCCGGCCAAAGCAATCAACTGCTTTGGAGAAGATCGTCTGTAGTTCTTCCCTATTGGTAAGATTTGCCTGAACGATACGGCCATCGTCACCCAACGCTTTTGCTTCACTACAACTCATGTTGCAATGGATAACCACACGATACCCTTCCCCCAGCAGATGCTGGGCCATAGCAAGTCCAAGGCGCTTTGCGCCACCGGTAATCAATACAACCTGTTTCGTTTCCATATGCCCTCAACTATATAGGGCTTGTTGCCGAATGACAATTCTAGGGATATATTTATACTACAGATGGCCAGATAGCCGTCATCAACCAAGGAAATAGGAAACATGAGTAAAGACAATAAGGATTGGAAAGAAAAATTCAAGAAAAAATTGAATATTGAGCCAGGTGTCCATCTGGGAGAGAAAGAACCAAGAGGAGGAAAGAAGTTTACCTTCTCTTTCTGGTACTTCTTCATCATACTCTTAATGTTCATGGCACTGAATACCTACATGGTCAGCAGACAGAGCAACGTCACCCCAGTGGATTACAGCCAGTTCAAATCCTTGGTGGAAGATGGGACCATCCGTCGTGTCGCCATAGATGCGGAACAATACATCGGCTACCCCTTCACCAGGGACCAGGCTTTGAATGACTTGCAAACGTATACAACAAATCCCCAGATAGGACTGGAGACCAGCACCTACCTGCAATCTTTCAGCACATATAAGGTAGATGACCCTTCCTTTATTCCTCTCCTGGATGAGAATGGGATAGAGTACTATGCCAACGCACCAGAGAAACCAAGCATACTCTCATATGTCCTCTCGTATATACTGCCCTTTGTCTTCATCATTCTCTTTTGGCGCTTTCTCTTTTCAAAAATGGGTGGACAGGGAGGACAAGGAGTTCTCTCCTTCAACCAAAACAAGGCCAAGATCGTAGCAGAGGGAGACACCGGTGTACGTTTTGCCGATGTTGCTGGGGCCGATGAGAGCAAATATGAGCTGGAAGAAGTGGTGGACTTCCTGAAGCAACCTGAGAAATACACCGAGATTGGAGGAAAGATACCCAAGGGAGTTCTCCTGGTAGGACCTCCGGGAACCGGTAAGACCCTGCTCGCAAAGGCCGTCGCAGGAGAGGCCGGGGTGCCTTTCTTCAAGATGAGTGGAGCGGATTTCGTGGAGATGTTCGTGGGTGTTGGAGCTGCACGTGTAAGGGATCTATTCAGGCAAGCAAGGGAAAACAGCCCCTGTATCATCTTCATTGATGAGATTGATGCCATCGGACGCTCTCGCGTTTCTGCAGGAATGGGAGGAAACGATGAGAGGGAACAGACGCTCAACCAGTTGCTCGTAGAAATGGATGGTTTTGATTCACGTACCGGAGTGATCATCATTGCGGCAACCAACCGACCGGAAATCCTTGACCCAGCACTCCTTCGTCCAGGCCGTTTTGACCGACAGGTCCTTATCGACAAGCCCGACCTGGAAGGTAGGCTGGCAATCTTGAAGATCCATACCAAGCAAATAAAACTGGGTGATGATGTTGACCTGAGAAAGATTGCCCAGGGTGCGGCAGGTCTTTCCGGTGCTGATCTTGCAAACATTGCAAATGAGGCTGCCTTGATGGCTGTACGCCAAAACCGTAAAGTAGTGATGCAAGAGGATTTCGAGGAGGCAATCGAGAAGTCGGTTGCAGGTCTTGAGCGAAAGAGCAGATTGCTCAACGAGAAGGAGCGGGAAAGAGTGGCCTACCATGAGACGGGACACGCATTGACCGCTTTCATGACCGAGGGAGCTGAACCGGTAAGCAAGATATCCATCGTCCCCCGTGGACTTGGGGCCTTGGGGTACACCTTGCAGTACCCGACTGAAGACCGCTTCCTGCTCAGCCAAAGTGAACTCTTGGGAAATATCGACACCCTCTTGGGTGGTCGGGCAGCCGAGGAGGTCATCTACAATGAGATTTCCACCGGAGCAGGCAATGATATCAGCAGGGCAAGTGACTTGGTGAGGCGGATGATTACGGAGTTCGGCATGAGCGAGCGGTACCGGAATATCACCCTGCCTACCACCAACAGTGGCATTGCAGGAATATCGGGTGTACGTGAATACAGTGAGAAAGCACAGGAATATATCGACAGTGAGACCGCCCGGATTGTCGGGGAGCGATATGAGATGGTCAAGACAAAACTGAAGAAGAACAAGGAAGCCCTTCTCGCGATTGCAAAAGAGCTGCTCAAACAAGAGGTTCTCAGCGGAACAGAGTTCGAAGCTCTTGCAAAAAGTAAGGTCATTGACTACTCTGCATCCGTATGATCAAGAAAAAGATAGAAGATAGTAGTTTGCGTGAACATCTCGCTTCCCTGCCTGAAGATGGGCGCGAGGTGTTTTTTTTGCATAACGATCAAGTCCGTGTTACTGCAATCTCAGCGACCACACTTGTCAATCAGATGCGAGCCAACCATGAACTGGGGCTCCTGGAGACCTATGTATTGGGCCAGGCCTACCTTGCAGCCGGCCTTCTCAGCAGTACGGTAAAAGGCAATGACCGAATCCAGCTGACCATTGAGTGTGGAGGCCCCATAGCGGGTGTATATGTCGAGGCCTGGGCAGCAGGAGCGGTAAGGGGATATCTGAAACATAATCCAATCCCCCTTACCAAGCCTCTGGAAAGTTTGGACCTGAACGAACTCTATGGACCGGGCTTCATCTCAGTCTCAAAATTGCTGGAAGGACACAAGGCCCCCTTCACCGGACAGACCATGATGGCCTATGGCGATTTGGCCAAGGATCTTGCACTCTACTTCCAACAGTCAGAGCAGACCCCTACTCTTTTCAGCTTCTCTATTCACTTCAACAAGGAAGGACAGGTTACCGGTAGCGGTGCCCTGTTCCTGCAGGCAATGCCTGGGTGCGAGGAACATGTCCGCGAGAAACTCGAGGAACAGGCATATGCCCTTCCCTCCATCGGCAAGAAACTCGCCGAAGGGATGTCGATCAAGGAGTATGTAGAAGAACAGTTTGGGAGCTACGAACTCAGGCACCTGGCAAGACAGCCCCTGGGCTTCTCCTGCCCCTGTTCTCGCGAGCAATACAAAACGTACCTGAAGCAGCTGGATAAGGCAGAACAACAGGACATCCTGGAGCATGGCCCTTTCCCGCTTGAGCTGGTCTGTGTCAACTGCAACACCCACTACCATTACGAGAAATATGAACTAGATTACTTGTTCAGCGACGCAGAGGGAGAACCCAAATGATTTTCTTCGCCACTTCAGCCTTATACATGAACGACATAATTGAAGAGGAAGCCCGTAGGGCTGGTGCAACCGAGATCCGCAGCATCAGCGGTGGTGTTGAGTTCGTAGCAGACCTTGCCTCAGCCTACAGGTTCTGCCTTTGGTCAAGGACCGCTACAAGGGTACTCCTTGGTTTGTTCATGGATGACGATATCCAGAACGCTGATGAGCTCTACGAAGCATCACTGCAGATACCTTGGGAGGATTGGATAACTCCTGAACAGACCTTCTTGGTTACCGAGACGACGAAGAACTGCCGCTACCTGAAAAATTCCCACTTTGCAACAATTCGTGTAAAGGACGCAATTGTTGACCGGATCAGGGAAAAATTTGACGGTGAGCGTCCCATGGTAGACAAGGAAGAGAGCGATGTGGTGTTCCACGTACATATCGATGGAGATGCAGTCGCATGGTATGTAGACTTCTCCGGTCGTGGTTTATACAAGCGTGGTTACCGCGCCGCACAAACCGATGCAGTCCTCAGTGAGTACCTTGCAGCATCAGTGCTTTACCGCTCTGAGTGGAGGAAGGCCTTGGAGGCAGAAGAAACTGTTCCCACCCTGCTTGACCCTTTCACCGGAAGCGGCACGCTCGCCATCGAGGCAGCTCTCTGGGCAAGTGACCGTGCACCAGGATTGGTAACTGCCCGGAAGTTCAACTTCCTCAGCCTCCCCTTCCATGACCCGGATCTCTGGGACGATGTGGTAGATGAAGCTGTCGAGAGAGCTGAAAAGGCAAAGGACCGCAAGATCTCCATCCATGCATGGGATAATGATCCGAAGGCCGTGGCTATTGCAAGAAAGAACGCTGAACTGGCCCAGGTTGATCACCTGATCGACTTCCGGGTACAAGACTTCCTAACCCTTACCAAGGACGATGTTCCATCCGACCATGGCTACATCATCACCGATCCTCCCTATGGACTGAGAATGGAAAGTGACGGGGATCTTCGCTCTCTCTACCGAAAAATCGGCAGCCAGCTAAGCAGCCTCTTCGGAGGATGGAACGTAGCCCTGCTGTGTGGACAGCAAGAGCTGTTGAGCTATGTTGACATGAAACCCGACCGTACCAACACGGTAAACAACGGCGGAGTCACTTGCCAGATTGCGCACTACCATGTATTCACTCCGGAAGAACGACAGCAGATGATCGAACGTGCAATCGCCCGTAAGCAGGAACGACTTGCCCAGCCATTGAGCGAGGGAGCCCAGATGGCATACAACCGTTTGGTCAAGAACATTTCTGCCATCACTCCCATCATGGAAAGCCAGGGAGTCACCTGCTACCGTATCTATGATGCAGATATGCCGGAGTACAGTGCAGCAATCGATCTGTATGAAGGCAAGTATATCAGTCTTCAGGAGTATGCCCCCCCAAGCACCATTGAGGAAGAGGCAGCACTCAGACGATTGGGAGAACTCATTGATGCCACTGAACGGGCAACAGGTATTGATCGCGAACAGATCTACGTAAAACAGCGAACTCCCCAGAAAGGCGAAAAACAGTACGAGAAGATGGCAAGCAGCGACCGGTTCTACATCATCAATGAGAATGATGCCAAATATCTGGTGAACTTCACCGACTATCTGGATACAGGAATCTTCCTCGACCACCGTCCTATCCGCGCAGAGATTGCCAAGATGGCGGAAGGTAAGCGGTTCCTTAACCTGTTCTGCTATACGGGAACCGCCACAGTACAGGCGGCCAGGGGAGGAGCACTAAGCACCGTCAGTGTTGATGCATCCGCTACCTACCTTGACTGGGCTACGAAGAACATGGAGCTTAATGGTTTTACCGGGATGAACCACTTTTTCTATAGAAGTGATTGTATCGAATTCCTGTTCGATACCTACGACCGGTACGACCTCATCTTCTGTGATCCACCAACCTTCTCAAATGGAAAGGGACGGGATACATTCGATGTCTATCGGGACCAGGTTCGCTTGATCAAGGCTTGTATGATGCATCTCGATGAGAAAGGCACCTTGATCTTCAGCAACAACTTCCGGAAATTCAAGATGGATGAGCGACTTCTTGAAGAGTATGACATCCAGGATATTTCGAAAGATACCATTGCAGAGGATTTTGCCCGTGACCAGAAGATTCACCAGACGTACCTGATCAAGCATCGTCCAATTGCCAAGATCAAGCAGGTAAAACCCGCCCCCAAGAAGGTAATTCGAAAAAAATAGTCTTCCAACATGCTCCCTGGCTTCAGGGAGCCTGCTTTTGTTAGGAGTATTGCACTGTGCAAGACGTAACCATTACCTGCCCCCACTGTAAGAGGGAACACCCCCATACCCTCACCCCGTTCATAGACCTCCAAAAACAACCAAAGCAGAGATTGGGCATCCTTACCGATAGCCTCTTCAGTGTCACCTGTCCTGCTTGCAAGAAACAGTACACTGTGTTGCATGAACTGCTGGTGGTAGATGAAACTACAAAATGGGCAATAATGCTCATTCCAAACACCGAGCACGAGCAGGTGGATGGGAAGGTAACAGGTCGGGAGGACCTCGATTCCTATACGCTGAGACTCGTGAATACAACGGCCTCCCTGAAAGAGAAACTCCTGATCTGGGAGCAAGGCCTCGATGACCGCACAGTAGAGCTATGCAAGCTCTACCTCTCCCTCCAACTACAGGAAACGGAATACCAGCTCTTCTTCACGAAACAGGAAAAAGAGCTGGATACGCTGTACTTCACGGTTCTCAACAAGGATGGATCCCTTGAGGGATCCATCAGTTGTGAGCATGGTCTGTATAGTCAGCTCCACGTGAATGCAGTATCCTTCCCTCTCCAGAAAGGATACTTCACACGTATAGACAGGCAGTGGGCTGAGCAGAACATCAGAAACAGCGTTGCCCAGTAACCTTGTTGCAGGTATCGCACTGATAACAGATCTCATGCTCCATCACATCTCCCTTCACATAGCTTTCAATGCTCTTGAGCGTCGTGAGTGCTATATTCTGGAGCGCTTCCTTGGTAAGGAATGCCTGGTGACTGGTGACCAGTACATTGGGCATCGAGATCAGGAGCATGAGGATGTCATCATCAAGGATGGTGGCGCTTCTATCTTCATAGAAGAGTTCAGCCTCCTCCTCGTACACATCCAGTGCGGCACCTCCAATCTTCTTGCTCCGAATACCTTCCAAGAGTGCCAGGCTGTCAACCAAGGCACCACGGGAGGTGTTGATCAATACAACCCCGTCTTTCATCTTGGCGATACTCTCCCGACCTACCAGATGGAAGGAATCCTCTGTCAGGGGACAATGGAGACTTATGATGTCACTCTCCCTGCAAAGCTCCTCAAAACTGCAGTAGTCAACAGCAATCGATTCATTGGGATAGGGATCATAGGCAAGTATCCTCATGCCGAATCCCTTGCAGATATCGATGAATACCCGTCCAATCTTTCCAGTCCCCACGACCCCGATGGTCTTTCCATGGAGGTCAAACCCGACCAAGCCATTGAGACTGAAGTTGAACTCACGGGTCCGTACGTAACTGTGGTGGATCTGTCTCACCAGGCTCAGCAACAACGCCGTTGCATGCTCTGCAACTGCATAGGGTGAGTAGGCCGGAACCCTGACAATATGAATCTTCCCGAATGATGCCTTGAAATCAATGTTGTTGTATCCTGCGCAACGCATGGCAAGCAGACGTACTCCTCCTTGGTACAGATTCTCGATCACTTGTTCATCTATGGTATCATTCACAAAAGCACAGACCACCTCATACCCATGAGCGAGAGGAGCTGTCTTATGGTTGAGTTTCGATTCAAAATAGGTGATTTCCACCTGGTAGTCACCTGAGAAATGATCAAACCAAACCTTGTCATAGGGCTTGGTATCAAAAAACGCTATTTTGGTCATGAATATATCTCCCAATAAAAGCGAAGGGACGGAAAAACCGTCCCAATCTCTTACAGTACCACTTCTTCCAGCACATCGATCAACAGTTGGTAATCCCCGTCAATCGCGCTGATATCAGCTTCCAGCAATCGGTCCGGGTCGACCATCGACCAGTCGATGTCAAAACCCGCATGTACCGATAGCTGATAGAAAAACAGGCGAGCTGCCCTTCCATTTCCATCGCTGAATGGATGGAGGGCCTCTATTTCTCCCATAAAGAAAGCAAGATCGTTGATAAAGCTCTCCCGATCCAATCCTTTGAGGTAGTGTTCTTTCCTGAGACGGCTGAAAATATCCTCTGCTGCACTCTCGATAAACATAGGATGGCAGAAAACGGTTCTCTTTGCAGCAACGGTGGTACGGACCTGGCCGGCTGAGGGATAGACGTCACCGAACATTCTTCCATGAATGGTTTTCAGATAGTCAAAATCATAGGTATTATCTACCGACTCAGTAAGCATCTCTGCGGTACGCAAGTTTGCCAGGGATGCCTCCACTTTTTTCAGTTTTGATCGTTCCTTGATCGAAAAAAAGTTAACCAAGGTAGAGGTATCGGGATAGACAGAGAGCTCGTCTGAGGTTTTGGTGTACTGCATGGCCAGTCCATGTTCCTCAATATACCGCTGAACCAATTCATCTGCTGTAGCCTCTTCCTCCAGGATGGAACGTACACTTTGTTCCTCTTTCTCAGAGAATTCAAATCCTTCTGCCTCGTGGTTGAACCTGATGTAGTCGATGCATGCTTGCACACGGCCTGATTTCATAAAAACACTAACCATCCTTTTATCGCATCGGACCTTACATGGTCCAGTACAATAGTATCATGAAGGGAAAATGCCCCGTCTCGGTCTATGATATCCATACCAAAGAAGCGAGGTCAAGGCACAGGTGTAAGAAAAGAGCCCATTGCTGGGCTCTTTATCCAGGAATTTCTGTCTCTCCCTAGAAGGAGAAGCCCATATAGACAGTACCCTCAGCAAATTGTGGCATGCTGCTGGTCCCCTCGCTGAGAATGAGGCCGTACTTTGCGCTTGCTCCCATACTGAAGGTCTTGTTGAAGTGGTACTCCAACGCAGCCTTCGCAAATGCACCGTAGAGGAATTCATCCCCATTGTCGGTTGCCAATTCAGGACCCCAGGTGAGGAATCCACCAAGGCCGATATCAAAATCCGTCTTACCCATGCTGATATTGAGCATCGGTGCAACCGAGATGGTAATTGCATGATCAAAATTGGATAGAACTGTTGACAAGTCGAAAGCCAATGCATCAGTCGCAGCATTTCTCCACCCATAGGCGCTTTCAAGATACGGTGAATAAGCAAGACCAAGGTCAATGCCCAATCCAAGTGAGTCATTGAAGGTCACCAGGTTCTCCATGTGCACTCCGAGCTCAGCTTGCAGATTGTATCGGTGATAATTGTTCAGGTCAGGGTTCTGGAAGTTGAAGGTGCCACCCATGGTAAGGGTTGTGCGTGATCGGCTTTCCACTTCCTTCTTCTCTTCTACAGGCTCTTCAGCTACATGAACAGCTTCTTCTGCTGGTTCTTCAGCTACCACTTCCTCTGTTACAGGAACCGGCTCTTCAGCGACCACTTCTTCAGCTACAGGAACCACTTCTTTTGCCGGCTCTTCAGCGACCACTTCTTCAGCTACAGGAACCACTTCCTCTGCAGGCTCTTCAGCAACTACTTCTTCAGCTAGAGGAACCACTTCTTCTGTTGGTTCTTCAGCGACCACTTCCTCAGCTACAGGAGCTGGTTCTTCAGCGACCACTTCCTCAGCTACAGGAACCGGTTCTTCAGCGACCATTTCCTCGACTGCAGGAACAGGCTCACTGGCCACCACGGGAACTTCTTCCTCGGGCGGGAACATCGCTTCCGCCACCGAGATGGCGCTCTCACTGAAATGTACCCCATCATACGATTGCTGGAGGTAGAGCGTATGGTCTACCGTGCCATCAAGCCCACGTTCGGTGTAGCTGGTAACAGAAGAGTCAACTACGGTCCAGTTATCCTCTTCCTCCCCATCAACTTGGTAGCGGAAAGTTGTTACCAAGGGGTCTTCCAGCAACCACTCCCAGGTTACTACTACTGGAACAGCAAACAAGAATGCCGGTAAAAGTATCAATACAGCTAATACAGTAATGAATTTCCTTTTCATATCAATGAAACTCCTCTCTGCGACTCTTTGCGGGGCCACAGCAATCATAGTACAAAACCAACTATTGGTATCATACACTTCTGAAGTAATTATAACAAGCAAATGGACAATTGGTAACCCTACTTATTCACCATCTTGCCATGGATATGACATATTCTGTACCCTTCTTGCTTATGAAGGAACTACAAACACTTGCAGTATTTTGTGGAAGCAGCACAGGAACAAACCCTAGCATGGCGGAAGGGGCAGAAGAATTGGGTGCCGCTATGGCAAAGAAACACCTCTCATTGGTGTATGGTGGGGGAAATCGTGGGCTGATGGGTATCGTTGCCCAAAGTCTGTATGATCGTGGAGGGAATGTCATTGGAGTCCTCCCTGAAGCACTGAACAGGAAAGACGTCCGGCTTCACACTGTTGAAAACGAGCTGATCATCGTCCCCACTATGCATGAGAGAAAAGCCAAGATGTATTCACTTGCAGATGCATTTATTGCACTTCCAGGAGGAATCGGCACGCTGGAGGAAATCCTGGAAATCTTTACCTGGTTGCAACTCGGGTACCACCAGAAGCCTGTGGCCATACTCAATCTTGCGGGATTCTATGACCAACTTTTGGATTTTCTCTCGTACAGCGTAACGCAAGGATTTCTTAAACAGAATCATCTGGATGCATTGATCGTCGAGCAAGATATTGATTTGCTGTTCGAAAAACTAGCCAGCTGGAATCCACAATTGAGTGATAAACTCTCACCCTGAATGGTAGTAAAACGCTACCAATCAAGCTATGCTACACACATGACCAAACGAAATTACCATCTACTTGAACTTTTCTATATTGTACTCGGATCCTTTCTTACGGCCGCTGGCGTTGCTCTTTTCTCTTCCCCTGCAAGAATTGCAAGCGGTGGAGTAAGCGGTATTGCAATCATCATCTATCACACCCTTCGATTCGATACCGGTCTCTCTATTTTGGTTCTCTCAGTTCCTCTTTTCTTGCTCGGAGTTGCCATTTTTGGCAGACAATATGGGATGAAATCACTGCTGGGAACCGTCCTCCTCTCACTCTTCACCTCACTGATCAATGCATGGGTTGGCTATGACGGACTGCTTGACTACTCGAAGGATCTCTCGGTCTTGCTCTCGGCTATCTCAGCCGGGGTGCTGATGGGTTTGGGGGTTGGAATGGTTCTGCGCAGTGGAGCAAACACCGGGGGGACAGACATCCTCGCCCAGATTGTTGCACGGTTCACCCCGCTCTCCATGGGTACCGCACTCTTCCTGGTTGATGCAATCATCATTGCTTCCAGTGCCTTCATTTTCTCACTCGAAATGGCATTGTATGCAACCATGACAGTCTATATCGTAGGAGTAACAGTCGACAAGGTGGTATTGTCATTTGGCACCAGATCGGCCAAGACAGTCTTCATCATCAGCGAAAAGCGACAGGTCATCCAAGAAGAGATTCTCAAGGAACTGGGGCATGGGGGAACCATCCTCAACGGACAAGGAATGTTCACAGGATTGGACCGACCGGTCATCATGACGGTTGTATCAAACAACAAGGTCGGCGAGCTTACCAATATAGTGCACCGAGCCGATAGTCATGCATTCATGGTTGTACAGGAAGCATACAAGGTCCTCGGTGAGGGTTTCACCCCCATCGAGGAAGCTGCTTGGGCGGGTTCATCAGACGTCACCCAAAAGAGAAGCCGCGTGAAACGTCCCTAGCCTAGAGTTTCCAGAGCTTGTCTGGGTAATAACCTGAAGATACCTTCTTGGCAAGCTCATTCTTCACAATATCCTTATCCTCACTGTACGTCATTCCGAACCAGCTCTCCTGGGTGGTATAGAAGCGCATCTTCCCTTCCCCGGTTGTTACAATATTGCTGGCACCATTCGGTAGATAACACTCAGTCTTTTCACTGGTGATATGATCCTTGATGAAGGCGTCCCAGTAGCTGTTGAAGCTTTCAAAAGCAGTGGGTGAAAATCCAAAGAAATTCATGGAAACCCACTCCTTACCAGTAAGCACGATGTCACCGGAACTCTGGTGGCTGACCACCTTATCCCCTTCATATCCAATCTTGGTATGCTCTTCCATGCTTACAAGATAGCCATCCTTAACATTGCAGATAGCACGGCTGACTGTTCCACTCTTACTCATCGTATGATCGAGGACATACCCAACCATTGCATGCTCTTTGCTTCCTGGTTCCAGGTTCGCAAGGTGCCCTGCCAGGATAGCAAAGGCCTCCCTGCCATAGTAGTCATCTGCATTGATGACAGCAAAGGGCTCCTTTACCGTATTCTCTGCACAGAGAACTGCATGGATCGTTCCCCAGGGTTTCTTTCTGTTTGCTGCAAGTCGTTTCTGCTCCTCAGTGAGGAGTGCATCCTGGCTCTGGAAAACATAGGTGGCATCCATATTGTTTGCAATCCGGTCGAACAAACGTTCCCGGAAATCCTTCTCAATATCCTTACGGATGATAAAGACAACTTTCTCAAAGCCACTACGATGGGCATCGTAGACACCATAATCCAACAACGTCTCTCCATGGTTTCCTACGCTGTCAATCTGCTTGATGCCGCCATAGCGGCTTCCCATACCAGCTGCCATTACCAAAAGTGTTGGTTTCATGCTTTCTCTCCTCAAATCCGTACTCAGATGGTTTCATTCTATCTTCTCTGCCAATTACAGTCAAATGGAAGGTACCAATAGCCCTGGCCCAAGGGGCGGGGTATCTCACCTCGCTTTCCCAGCACTCGCTCGGTAATGGAACCATGGCTTCCGCTACTCTCGCTTCGTTGGGGAATGAAGAAACTGTAGTAAAACAGGGAACCGTGGAGTATGCTGTGTGCATGAACAATCGAGAATGGTACACAGATGCAATGCGTTTCTGTCAGTTATCCGCTTCTTGTGCAACCTGTCCGTATCAGTTGCTGACAGGCGCTTTTACCACACCTGGCAGCGAAAGCAGACCATGTTTTTCCTCAAAAGAAGCCCTGCTTGCATTGGATGCTTGGCTATCTGAAGAATATGCATACAGCGATGATGGTGTGGATATGGAAAGCGATGACCACAAGTGGCTCCAAGACCTCCTAAGGCTCCAATTCCATGAGGAAGAGAGTGAAGAAGACGCGTTTTTCGACGATGATCTCTTCTAGATTACTTCAATACTCAGCTGAATAGCTGCTGAGTACCACCCAGTTGCGTAGAGGTCTGGATCGAAGTCAGGAATCTCAGCAAGAATATCCCCTGTCTCATAGAGGATTGCATCGTTGTTGCCGTAGACTCCTCGCACACCCAAATCCTTTTCCATTGCTTGCTGACCAGCAACACTGACCGCGCGTGAGATATTGCTTGATACACGTACCGTAAAAGGTATCTCTGACGCTTGCCCTTGGAGCAAGGGTTCCCCCTCATCCAAGGTGAATGCAAAATATTCCTGGTTCCCGTCTTCACCAGGGCGGATGGCCAAGCGAAATTTACTGATGGTGTTATTCGATACCAATGTATACGAACCAACCCTGATGATACTGTTCCTGCTGGCAGAAAGGTTGAAGTCCAAGGCTGCCTCATTCTGTTCAACGCGGAAAATCTCGGTAACCGGCATTCTGCCTTCCATCCTGACACTGGTAAACGGAAGCGAGGCTGCAGCAAGGACTGCCCCTTCCAAAAGAAGGAAGAACAGGATGGGAAGAATGAACTTTAGACGGCGTATCATCCGATTTTGTATCATCATACAGAAAGTGTAATAATGCAAGTAACCCATGTCAAGAGTAATGATAATCCTTTTTCTATTACCGTAATCATCTTTAAGAAAATGTTATATTATTCTTTTTAAATAAACAATTTATTAATATATTATCTCATGTCATACGATTTCCAAGACCTGCTATTGACACGTGCCTTTCCTCTGCCGTAGGATACGGGTGAATGGGCTCGTAGCTCAGCTGGATAGAGCGTCTCCCTCCGGAGGAGAAGGCCGTGCGTTCGAATCGCGCCGGGCTCATCATGAAAGGAAGTCATCAAGGCTTCCTTTCCTTATATTCGACCACCTGATGCAATCGGATATCCCTACTGCTTGAACCAATCCTGATCTCATAGGGACCGTCATCGCTGACGAACCTCCAGGTATCGATATCCCATCGGGAGAAATCTTCTGGAGAGACAGAAAACTCAATCGTTGCCGTCTCTCCAGCATTGAGATACACCTTCTTGAACCCTTTCAGTTCCTGCTTCACCCGATAGATTTTTGCATTCAAAGGATGTATATAAAGTTGCACAACCTCTGCACCAGAAACATCAGATATATTGGCAAGAGAGAAAGAAACTACGAAATTTCCTTCTCCCTGCTCCCCCACCATCATATCATCATAGGAGAAAGCAGCGTAACTCAACCCATGGCCGAAACAGTACAGGGGGGCAGGTCCCTCGCTGTCAAACTGGCGATACCCCACCATGAGATTCTCCGTATAATCCGATGGGCTTACCTGGCGGATATTGGGGTCTCCCTGTCCCTTGTGTATTCTCGCAAGAGAGAACGCAGCATAATCCTTGGGATAGCTACGCATTGAGCGGTAGTCCGAGAGCGAGGAAGCAATGGAAAAGGGAAGCTTGCCTGATGGAGCGACATTCCCAAAGAGAATATCGTACAAGGCATCCGCCGTTGATGAACCTAGATAGGAAGTCCAGAGAATTGCCGAAACCTTGTCGGCAAACGGGGTGAGATGGAGCGCTCCCCCACTCTGCACAACAACAATGGTTCTCTTATTCAGTTTCGTTGCATGCTCTATCGAACGGAGCGTTGCACGGTCCAGCTCCCAAGGGCGATCGTATGCCTCTGACTCTTCGATATGGTTGAAACCAACGACCAGGACGACCGCATCAGAGGATGCGACAATTCTCCGGTATGATGCACGGTGATACCAATGCCGCGGCAAGCTGGTCGCATTGTCTTCCATCAAGGAAGCAAATGTCTTTGGTGGCGTTACCCACTGGATCATGGAAGAGCCTCCTCCTTGAGCCACCCGGAAGGCGTTGTCACCCCCTATACAGAGCTTCAGGGAAGGACCAAGTGGAAGTGCGGCATCCTTGTTTTTCAGGAGTACCACACCCTCGCGTGCCACTTGCAACGCAGTCTCTCGATGTTTGTCATTTCCTACCTTGAGAGCATGATCGGCAAGAGGGCAGTCGAACAATCCTGCCTTCTCATACGCAGTGAAGAGATGAAGCACCTTCCTGTCGATTGCCTCCTCTGTGACCACTCCCCTGGAAATGGCATCCAGTACCTTCTCCCTCTTCAGGTATTTTCCTCCAGGCATTTCCAGGTCGACACCGGAAGAGAGTACACCATCGGTACTGTATAAGGAATTCCAGTCGCTGATGACTAGCCCATCGAACTGCCACTCTCCTCTCAGGACTCCCTCCAAGAGATAGGCGTGCTCACTTGCATAGATTCCATTGACCTGGTTATAGCTGGTCATCACACCGAGGGAGCCGGCATCCAATGCATATTTGAAAGCAGGAAGATAGAGCTCCCTGAGCGTTCTCTCATCAACCACAGAGTTGGATTTATGCCGGTCATACTCACTGTTGTTGCAGGCAAAATGCTTGACCGTTGTAATGACTGGATGGGTTTGCACTCCCCTGATATATGCCCCTGCCATCTTTCCGTCCAGCAGGGGGTCCTCTCCAAAATACTCAAAGTTCCTCCCACAGACTGGAACCCGTGCAAGGTTCACCCCGGGGCCAAGCAAGACACCGATGCCCAAGGCACGACATTCTGATCCAATACATTCCCCTACCTGGGTAAGCAGAGATTCGTTCCAAGATGCTGCCATGGCAATGGATGCAGGAAAATCGGTTACCGGGGCATTCCATCCCCTAAGCCCTAGTGTTGCATCACTGGTCCATACCGGTTTCAGGCCAACACGCTCAATGCCCGGGATACAGAACTCATCCTGCCCACTGAGCAAGGTAATTTTCTCGTCAAGGCTCAGGATGGCAAGCAATTGTTTGGCCTTCGAAGGTTCCTTACTTGGAGGAAGCTTGAGATTCATCGGTTCATAGTCCTGCTGGACATCCCGGCTTTTGAGCATCTGTTGCATACGTATCTGGACTACACGTTTTCCCAGTTTCGAGAACCATCGGCTATACACGGGTCACCTCCAAAGGCAAGTATACCATGCACACTTGCCTTCGGATGGAAAAACTCGGTACTGTAGGTGCATGAGCATACGCGTACTCTTTTTAGGTGAGATAGTAGGAAGACCAGGGATTCAATGTGTCAAGGAAGCTTTGCGACCGCTAAGGTCAGAGAAGTCCATCGATTTGGTGATCGCCAACGCAGAGGGGGCAACCGGAGGTTTCGGTATTGGGCGAGCCCACAGCATGCAGTTGCTGAAGCTGGGCATCGATGTGATCACCGGTGGAGAGAAAATCTACTACAAGAAGGACATGGTGGAGTTCATTGCAAAGAATCCCAGCATCCTCAGGCCCGCAAACTATCCACAGCAAAACCCTGGGAGAGGTGTCCGCTTTCTTACAGTGAATGAACAGAAGGTATGCGTGATAAATATCCTTGGCAATGCAGACTTTCCCCGCACCCACCTCTCCAATGCCTTCAGCCTTGCCCAGCTCCTGGTGGACAAGGCTCAGGAAGAGGGGGCCATTCCCTTGGTACAGTTCCATGCATCCCCAACAGCAGAGAAACTCTCCCTGGGATTTATGCTGGATGGAAAGGCGGCTGCGGTCATAGGGACCCATACCAAGGTACTCAGCGCCGATGGGCGTATTCTAGGGGGTGGCACAGCCTATATCACCGACAATGGGAGATGTGGAAGCCAAACAAGCGTGGGAGGCTTCGATCCTGCCACGGAAATTGAAAAACAAATAGCACAGATACCGGTTCGCAGCCAAGAGTGCTGGGATGACCTAGCCCTGGTCGGGGTGATGGTGGATATCTCAGACGAGAAGAAGGCAACCTCCTTCGAGGTTATCCGCGTTCCGGTGGAACATGAAAGGATATAACTATGTATGAGATCGTTACCGTAACAAGAAACATCTCTCCTGATAAGGTCGAGGTTGTCTGCACCAGTTCAGCATGCAGCGGATGCAAGGGGTCTGCATTCTGTAATACCAAGGGGAAGAAGTTTGAAGCCTGGAATGAAAACAAGCTTCCCATCGACGAAGGACAGGAGGTTGAAATCTACCTCAAGCCATCAAGGACGATTGCCGGAACCTTGATCACGCTCATAGCCCCCTTACTGCTTTTTCCGGTTGGATATTTCCTTGCCGTTGCCGCAGGGCTGGGGGTTGGGGCATCCTTTCTCATTGCCTTGGGTAGCATCGCCCTTGGATTCGTGGGAGTCTGGCTCTATTTCAAGAAACAAGCGAACCACTACCTTCCTGTCGTAGCTTCAGTCCTCTCAGAAGAGAGGGAAGAATGAGATTGCTCAAAAGCGCTACGACGGTTATACTCAATACATGAGAAAAAGGCTTCTTGGCATGGTTCTTGCATCGTTTCTGTTCCTCTCCTGCTCCCTTTCACCCGAGCAGGAGGGAATGGTACGCTCTTTTACCTTGCCGGATCTCACCTTGAGAAACGCCACCTATGTATTGGCCCGTGGCAATGAACCACCGATTAAGGTCATCGCAGATGAGATCGACCTCTATGACCAGACGCATAAAGCCATTATTCGGGGTTTACACTTCTCCCAGGAGGATGAGGAAGGGAATCTGATCATCAGCGGGCATGCCGATTATGCAGAAGTAGACACCGAATATTACGATGCAGAAATTTCCGGATCTGTTTCTCTGGAAAAATATCCGGAGCACCTGCTCATTGAAGCAGAAGCCTTGAGCTGGATCGGGGACGATGAAATACTCCTCAGCAAGGGAGATACTCCTGTCACCCTGCTCTATGAGGGTGACAAGAAGGTACAGGGAACGGGAATGACTGCCACATTGGCAAGCTTCAGCGTTACCTTCAATGCAGTGCTGGAGGGAGTGATATCCCAATGAAACGAGCAATAATCATTCTCGCACTGCTGGTGTTTCCTCTCGTCTCCCTCCTTGCTGAGCCAATATCCTTCTCCGGGGGCTCAACCAGCATGCATATGCAACAGGGATTCGAGACCATCACACTCTCACAAGGGGCTACCATTACCAGCGGTTCGCTTCGTCTTGAAGCCGATACCATCGTCCTGACAGGGGAGTCATTCCGTTATGCCACCTGTAGTGGATCTGTTTCTCTCAATGACGAGGAGCGGGGAATATCCTTGCACAGCAAGAACCTTTACTATGACCGCCAAGAGGAATTGATCATCATTGATGGATACCTCGAACTGGACGACCAGATCAATGAGGTGATTGCCTCTGCATTCCACCTGGAGTTCGCCCTTGATGATGGAGTTGTCCTCTTGCAGGTCCAGGTCCAACTCTTCAAACACACAGACCGTGGTGCAATGGCTTGTAAAGCTGATTCCTTACGATTCAATCGGGATTCACAAATACTCGACCTTGAGGGGAATGCCACCATCGATTGGGACAAGGACCTCTATCAAGCACAGAAAATCACCGTCGATCTTACCACCGAAGCCATCACGATGGAAGGAGCAATCAAGGGGGTTGTCAATGGATAAGTTTACCAGCCTCCTTGAAGTACGGAACCTGGCAAAATCCTATGGAAAGAAAGAAGTTGTAAAGGATGTCTCCTTCTCCATGCACTCAGGGCAGATCATTGGGTTGCTCGGTCCCAATGGAGCAGGAAAAACCACTACTTTCTATATGATTGTAGGGTTTCTCAAGGCTCGCAAGGGAACCATTCTGCTCAATGGTGAGGATATAACAGAACTTCCCATGTACATACGCAGCAAGAAGGGACTGGCCTACCTGCCCCAGGAACCATCAATTTTCCGCAAACTCAGTGTGGAGGATAATATCCGTTTGGTCGCCCAAACAAGAAGAGACCTCAGCCACAGTGAACAGGAAGAGAAGGTTGAGCAGTTGCTCCATGAGTTCGGGATTGAAGAGATTCGCTCTCAGAAGGGATATACCTTGAGTGGCGGGGAGCGCAGACGTACCGAGATTGCACGTTCCTTGGCAAGCAATCCACAGTTCCTCCTGCTCGATGAGCCTTTTGCGGGCATCGACCCGAAGGCGGTCTTTGAGATCAAGCAGTTGATCAAGGCACTCGCAGCGAAGGGTATCGGTATCCTGCTTACCGACCACAATGTACGGGACACACTCTCCATCACTTCCTGCTCACATATCATCAATGCAGGGACCATCCTGGTTTCAGGAGGAAAGCAGGAGTTGCTTTCCAACCAGATTGCCAGGGATATTTATTTCGGACAAGATTTCGGGGAGGACACCTAATGGATTTTTCAGCACAGCTTTCACTCTCCCAAAAACAGCAACTCAAGCTTAGCCCCCAAATGCTTCAGTCCTTTGAGTTGATGACACTCCCGCTCACTGAGCTGCAACAACGAGTCAAGAATGAAATTGAATCCAATCCTGCTCTGGAAATACCCTCTTCCTGGGAAGTTTCCTATGAGCGGTTTGCCCAGCAAAAACAACAGAAAGAGTCCAGTGGGGTTGATGACAGTTACTCCGACTCTTCTTCCTACGGCAGCGATCGACCCGGTTATGACAATGAAGCAAGCGACCGAAGGCAGAAGTTCATGGAAAATGCTTTCTCCTCAGAAGAAACACTCCAGGAGCATTTGCTCAGCCAACTGGGATGTGAACCCCTGAATGAGGAAGAGTACGTCGTTGGAGAACTCCTGATAACAAACCTGGATGCAAATGGATTTTTCACTGAAGAACCTGATGTCTTGGTCCCTGTACATTTCCAGGAACACCTTCCCAAGCTTCTGACTATCATCCGCCAGTTCGACCCAACAGGCGTGGGTGCAAAGGATTGGCGAGAGTCTCTTATTCTCCAGGCGGAGGCTAAAGGGATGAGGGGGGAAGAGCTTGCACGATTTTCTGAATTGGTCAGGGATAATCTGGAACTGATGCGGGCAAACAAACAAGCCCAAGTTGCTAAGAACCTTGGCTTAAGCACGGAGGAGTTGGAAGACCTCTGGAATTTCCTGAAAACATTAACCCCTTTCCCGGGACAGGGGTTCTCCAGCGGGCCTGAGCAGTATGTCATCCCTGATGTTTCAATCAAGCAGGAAGAAGGCGAGCTTGTACTCAGGATGAATGATTCATCATTGCCTGATCTCCGGATCAATGCAGAATTTGAGCAACTAGCCCAAGAAGTAGGGGCAGCAGACGAGGCGAAAAAAGCACAACAGTATATCAACCAGCAGATCAAGAGTGCCAATGAACTGATTTTCCAGATACAGGTACGCAACCAGACGCTCTACAAGGTTGCCCAGGTGCTCCTTCGGGAACAGCGGGATTTCTTTCTCCTCGGCCCACAATATCTGAAACCACTCACCCAGAAGTCTGTAGCCCAGGAGATTGGGGTACATGAGACAACAGTAAGCAGGATATCCACCGCAAAGTGGATCGATACTGATTGGGGTATAATTCCCATAAAGAAATTGTTCAGCAGCTCAGTCGGTGCAGACGGCGCGGAGCATTCCAAGCAGGCGGTTAAGGAGATCATCAGGCAAATACTGGAGGCACATGAGGGCAAGAAAGCGCTCAGCGACCAGAAAATCTCAGACCTGCTCAAGGAACGGGGAATATCTGTTGCTCGAAGAACCGTTGCAAAATACCGAAACGAGCTCAATATCGATCCATCATTTATCAGGGGAAATGACTGACAGCAACCTCCAAGTGTAATGAATGGGGCGCCGAAGCGCCCCATCTCATATTCCCAATAGATTAATACATGTTACTTATGGTCTGTAATCTTACCTTTCTCCTTTCTTGCTACTGCCTCGATCTTGTCGGTTATCAGCTCGATACCTTCATAGAGTTCGTAGCAGTCATACGTGACCATCTTGACGGTACCCCAAGAAAAGTGAAGTTTTGCATCCAAATGATACCCCTGCCCTACCGGTTCACGGGTAATGGCAATATCCAGGTCATGGATATACCCCTCTGCAAACTGCAGCTTCTGGAGTTTCTTCTCCAAAAATTCACGCGTTGCGTCACTTGGGTTATAACGGATGCCTCTGACTGTCAAATTCATAAGCCCTCCTTTGACTATGGTCATACACTAAGGATAAGACTTGGAAAGTCAATCGTCAATGGACATTTGGCCCTGAGAATAGGCCTCCTGCCATAATTCCTGCACTATATTCCACTGGCATAAGCGTTTATTTTCATCTTTGCACATCTTCATAAAAACCTATTCTCCCGTTTTCCCCCTTGCGAAATCCTATCAACAATTGTATAGTAAAACAGTATATAGAGAGGAGTTGAGCATGCCTGATTTCACTGTCTTGGATTTGTTGGACCTGGACCTGAAGGAACACAATCACTTACGTCTTAGCTGCATAGCTGGACGCTCGGGGCTCTCCAAGCGAATTACCACCAGCAAAATCAGTAGGCCGGGGCTTCCTCTCAGCGGATTTTTCGAGGAATTCAGCAATAATTCCATTCAGGTCTTTGGAAAGGGTGAGCGAGCCTATCTGGACAAGTTGGAGGGTGAGCAAAATACCGATAGCATCAACAAACTCTTCAGCTATGACATTCCCTGCTGTGTATTTTGTGACAATAGTGATCCAAGCCCTCGGCTCATTGAACTAGCGGAGGAGACAGGTACTGTGATTCTCAAGACAGATCTCCTTTCGAGTGATTTTTCCAGGCGTTTGTACCAGACGCTTGACGAGGTATTTGCCCCTACCCAAACCATTCACGGTGTTCTTGTTGAGGTGTATGGTATCGGGGTACTGATCACGGGAGAAAGCGGAGTTGGAAAGAGTGAAACAGCTCTGGAGTTGATCGAGCGAGGGCACCGATTGATCAGTGACGATACGGTCAAGCTGAGAAATATCAGTGACAATTATCTCATCGGGATGGGAGAGAATCCCCTCCTCGCCCACCACATGGAGCTGAGAGGATTGGGTATCATCAATCTTGCCAACCTCTACGGGGTTGGCGCAATCAGGGACAGAAAGCAGGTGCAACTTGCTGTCCATCTCGAACCATGGGATGCACAAAAGAACTATGACCGGGTTGGGGAAGCAATACTGGAAGATATCTACCTGGGTATTGCCATTCCCAAGGTCATCATTCCTGTAAAACCTGGCCGAAACATACCGGTGATCATCGAGACTGCTGCCAGGAATGAGCGTCTGAAAAAACTCGGGTACTATTCAGCCAAGGAGTTCGACCAGAGTGTTCTCAAGTGGCTGGAGAGTGAGTCAGCACGGAAAATGTACTATATCAATGAGGAGACGCTGTGATGGTAACCAGAGAATTGAAGGTCCATAACCGAGCCGGCATTCATGCACGGCCAGCTGCATCGATCGTCAAGCTGGCCAATCAATACAAGAGTGATCTGTACCTGGAAAAGGATACAATGAAGATAAATGGGAAATCCATCATGGGGATCATCACACTGGGAGCAACACACCAGAGCTCCATCTTGATGACGTGTGATGGACCGGATGAACAACAAATGGCGGATGCAATTGAGCATCTGTTTGAAAACAGGTTTGAGGAGTAGCAGATGCGCGAACTTACCGATCGACAAAAGGCCATTGCAACCTTCATCAGTTCGTACATCAAGGAGAACAACTACGCTCCTTCCGTACGGGATATTGCTGATCACTTCCAGTTCTCAGTAAAGGCAGCCCATGACCATCTGAAAGCACTTGAGGCCAAGCAGGTGATAAAAACCACCGGAGGAGTCTCCCGGTCCATTGAAGTAATCGGTGAAGAGTTCTTCCCTCGTGACGAACTGATCCAGGTACCGGTCATTGGTTCCATTGCCGCAGGAGCCCCCTTGATGAGCGAAGAGAACACTGATTTTATTCTCAACATCCCTGCAACCATGTTGAGAACGACACGAAACACCTATTTTGCCCTGAAAATCAGGGGAGAGAGTATGATCGAGGATGGCATATACGATGGGGATATTGCCATCATCCGTAAATGTGATGTAGCTGAACGTGGGGACATAGTAGCTGCATCCGTGGGGGATGATGAACCGGGAATTACGCTCAAAGGGTACTATCCTGGCAAGGAAAGTGTAGAACTTCGTCCAGCCAATGCATCCATGGGCCCAATCATCACACGTTCTTGCAAGATTCACGGCAAGTTGCACCTTCTGATCCGGAACTATCGATGAGTGAACGAGCATATCTTCTACTCGGTCCCGAAACAGGGGCCAAGGAACAGGTTCTGAAAGATATCCGGGACAAGCTTAAAGAGGCTCATGGGGGGGAGATAGAGCTCAGCAGATTCTACCCTTTCGAAACCGAAAACGGGGAAATTCTCACTGCGCTGAACAACAACAGCCTGTTCAGTGAGCATCGTATGGTTATCTTGAGCCAAGCTGAGCAGCTTGGATCGGCCATGGTTGATTCCATTGCAAATTATCTTGCCCATCCTGTGGAAACAGCGACACTGATCATCATTTCCAGCGATCTCTATCTCTCACAGAAAATCATGAAGGCAATTCCCAAGAGAAACATACAAACGTTCTATGATCTGCTGGAAAACCAGAAGACTGATTGGATCAGGAATTTCTTCAGGAAGAGGGGGATCTCCATCACGGCCGATGGGATAGATCTCCTCATCGACCTCACTGAGGACAATACCCAGGAATTGCGCCTTATCTGCAACCAGCTGGCCATATTCTGGCAGATCGATAAACGCAGTCGCCCCATTGAGGAAGAAGATGTCGAGACCTATATCTATCATAGCAGACAGGAAGATGCATTCACCCTATTCCCCTTGATCGCCAGGGGCGACCTGAAACAGAGCATGCAATCACTGCACAGTATTCTTGGTAGTGGGGACAGCCAAAGCTCCATCCTCTTGGTGAATGGCTTGCTCTGGCAGTTCAGGAGACTCTGCTCACTCCAGGAGTTCATCTTCCAGGGCGGCAATGAGAGTGAGGCGTATATGCAAGCACATGTACAGGAAAAGAGTAGCCCGATCAAGAAACCCAAGGACAAAACCACATACAGGAATGCCTTGCAACGATTCGACCTCGCGTCCATCAGGAGGATAATCATTGCGCTGGGAGAAGCTGACCTTGAAATCAAGGAATCCGGCAGCGAGCTCACAGATCTGGTGTTGGAACGGTTGCTCTACCGGATCATCAAATGTCAGGGGAAACCCCTCAACAAGGCCAGCTTTGCCTCTCTGATCTAGAGAGAGAGCTGGCTCAGTATCCGCTTCGCAACAGCAAGGGAAATTCCTCCTTCCTTGCTCAGTTCCTCAGCTGACTTTGCCAGCATTGCTTCCAGACTTCCGTACTGTTTCATCAAACGCTCACTTCGCTTCCTTCCGATTCCCTCCACGGACTCCAGAACACGGAAGGAGGCTTCACGACTCCTTGCTGCTTGGTTTGCACTGGTGGCAAACCGGTGGCATTCATCCCTTACAGCGATTACCAACCGTAACGCCTCATTGTCCTCTGGGAGTTGAAGGTCCTCTCTCTCATCATCAAATACAATTGTCTCAAATTGTTCGGCCAGCCCGATGATGGGGATATCCACCATCCCCAGCGCATCGAGAATCTCCCGGGCAGCATTCACCTGGCCCTGACCACCATCAATGATCAGGAGTCCTGGACGTTCCAGATTCTCATTCAGGATCTTTGTGTACCGTCTGGCCACTGCCTCGCGTATGGATTCATAGTCATCAATCCTTCCCTCAAGGCTTTTAATGTTGTACCTGCGGTAGTTCGGCTTGTCTGGATTGCCGTCGCGGAAAGATATCAGGGATGCAACGGTGTACTTGCCATGCAACTGGGCAATATCGAACCCCTCGATCAGGGTTGGCGGGGCAGCAAGACCCAAGATATCGGCAAGTTCCTGCAGTGCCCTGGTGTTGTCCTTGCTCTTCAACCGCTTGTCCACATCACGGCTTGCATTTTCCCGCGCCATACGGAGTATCCTGTAGTGTTTCCCGTCAATGGGGAGGTTTACTTCCAGCCTTCCTCCCAGTTGCTCTGTGAAGTAACGCCTGATCAGATGCACATCGATCTCATGGGAGACATACAGGAACTGGGGAAGTTTCTGCCCATCTGCATAGTACTGTATCAGGAAATTCAAGAGAGTGTCTGTCTCCTCTCCAAGTGTCTCTGCACGATACAATGCACGACCGATCAACTGACCATCGCGCATTTGCATCAAGCTGATGGTGCACAAGGGGCCTCGCATCTCGATGGCTGCGTAATCCCTGCTCTCACTTGCGAAGTCCTGTACTTGTTGTCCTATCTGGATGGTCTTGATGGCAGCTATCTGGTCCCGTTTGGTTGCTGCTTCCTCAAAATTCAACGCCTTGGAGGCCTGAATCATCTCCTCCTGCAATCTTGCCAGGAGTGCATCGGTCCTCCCCTCCAGGAGATTCCTTACGGCAGTGACGGATTTCCCATACTCCTTCTCACTGACCAGCCCGGCGCAAGGACCCAGGCAAAGTCCAATGTGGTAGTACAAGCAAGGTCTCTCCCGCTTTCTCAATGGTGTGGAACATCTTCTCAGAGGAAACAGCTTTGCAATCAGATCAAGGTAGAGGTCAAGTTTTCCTGCATCAGGATAGGGTCCATAATAGGAGGAGCCATCATCAATGAGCCGCCTGGTCTTGAAGACCTTGGGGAACTTCTCGTTGGTAATTCGAATCATTGGATAGCTCTTGCCATCCTTGAGGGAGATATTGTAGTGGGGGGAGTACTTCTTGATGAGATTATTCTCAAGTACCAATGCCTCATACTCGTTACCGGTTATGATGTACTCGATGGAAGCAATCTTCCTTACGAGCGCTGCCGTCTTGGCACTCCTGTTTGCAAGGAAGTAGCTGGTTACCCTTTTGCGAAGATCCTTTGCCTTTCCGACATAGATGATGGACCCTTTCTCGTCACGCATCAAATAGACACCGCTATTATGGGGTAATTCACGTGCCTGCTTCTGGGGACTGTCCTGTTCTGCTGCTACGCTTCCAAGACTTTCCACCTCACTTGCCGGGGTATACTGCAATGCTTCCTCTTTCTTCTTCATCCTCCTTTGAGCATAGCCAGACAGTCTTGTTTTGGCAATGCTCAATCGATACAATACGGGTTATGAACCATTCTCTCTTTGCAACCCTTCCCACTGTGGAACAACGCTATCTCATGCAGCTTGATGAACGTTATCACTTCAGTTTCCAGCAGCAACGGCAACTTATTGAAAGCGCATGTGACCTTGCCATGTGGCAATTGGGTCCACTCGAGAAGTGGATAGATGAAGAGAAGGTGGCAAAACTGCAGGGGAAAGCCCAGGCAAAGGCCCTGGTTGCCGACCATCTGAATAAAATGCAGCAAGAGCGGGAGAAACCAACCAACTACCGGGATTTCAATCCTGATACGCGCCTTCCCGACAAGTTCCAGAGTCTTTTTGTCTCCTCTGACACCCTGATGGGAAGATGCCCTTGCCCGGTAGAGGGAGAGAAAACCCGTTGTTGCAATCTCAAGACCCTTGATGTTGTACAGCAGTGTGCGTTCGGTTGTTCCTACTGCTCGATTCAATCCTTTTACAACAGCCATGAGATAAAAGTGGTGGGGAATCTCGCAAAACGATTGCAGGAACTCAACCTTGATGAGGATACCTGGCATATCAGCACGGGGCAAAGCAGCGATTCCCTCCTTTGGGGCAATGACTATGGGACCCTCGATGCACTTTCCATCCTGGCTTCCCGTTATCCCAATCTCATCATTGAACTCAAGACAAAGAGCAAACGGAGTGATTATCTCAGCCTTGAGCTCCCACGCAATATTGTTTCCACATGGTCTCTCAATGCTCCAACGATCATCGAGAAAGAGGAACATTTGGCAGCTTCCCTCCAGGGACGGCTTGATGCGGCAAGAAGGGCAAGGGACAAGGGGAGAATCATAGGGTTCCATTTGCATCCCATGGTCTACTTCGACGGGTGGCAGGAGGAGTATGGTTCGCTCATTGAACAGGTAACAACCATGTTCCTGCCTGAAGAGTTGATGATGTTCTCACTCGGGACGCTTACATTCACCAAGGCAGTACTGAGACAACTCAGAACCGACCACTATCCAACCAGGGTACTGGACATGGCTCTCACTACAGCAGCGGGGAAATACTCCTATCCATTGGATACAAAGCAAGCGATGTTCTCATTTGCCTATGAGCAGTTCCCTTCTTCCTGGAAGCAAGGTTCTCCCTTTTTCTATCTCTGCATGGAGGACCCTTCGCTCTGGATGCCAACTTTTGGTTACTCATACCCCAGCGACAAGGCCTTTGAGGCAGCGATGAAAGCGTCCTACCAAGCATGTTTGGAAAGGAAGAGAGACAGGTTATAGCTTCAAATTTGTATTATGCCGCTGTTGACCAAACCATCTATACGAATAATACCCACTTTCCTGAGAAAATGGGCAGAGAAATTGCTGTTGCGGCAATCCTAGTCAAATTTCTTTTCAAACAAGTCCAAGGCCCTACCGGAAAGCGGGTTAGCTTCACCCTTGAGCATGGATTTGATTGCTTCCATCTCACTTTTACTGAACTGCTTCCCTCCAAGCTTATGCTCCTCGAATGCCTCGGTTGCGATCGGGCAGACCTTTCTCACCAGGTCAAGAATGGTCTGTGCGTAGATGCGGATTTCATATTGTGCATGGGCATCAAGGCGGAGCTGCAGGAAGTGGAACAGGTTATGGAGGTCCATCTGCCAGTACCATTCGGTGTAGAGGCTCAAGGGAAGATCGATCCGGCTGAGTTCCCTCGCGATACCCATATCCAGGAGTTTCTGGTAGGTATCATAGCTCCTTTTCTGGTCCTCGCTGAGAATGGCAAGTACCTTTTTTGCCATCTCTGGATCGACTGGCTCAGTGGTTCTTCCTTGCTTGTTGTCGTCGCTCTGGAAATTGATATGGGCAGGATCGGGCTGGTAGCATTCATCACTCATGACACTGTACCTTCCGCTGATCTCATTCACCCTGCCTGTACGGTGGCGGATCCACTGCCTGGCAACAAAAATCGGCATCTTTACATGGAAGGTGAAATTCACCTGTTCAAAGGGCGAGGTGTGGTCATTTCTCAGCAGGTAGTTGATCAAGCCCTTGTCCTGTCGGTAGGTCTTGGTACCACTTCCGTAGGAGACCCGTGCGCTCTGTACGATTCGCTCATCACTTCCCAGGTAGTCAACCAAGCGTACAAACCCATGATCAAGTACGGGGAACTCCTTATCCAAAATCTCTTCAGCAGCGCTGACGATGCAATGTGCCATAATGATAGTACTCCTTCCTGTTCCTGGAATATTGCCATGGTACAGGAATATCCCACTCTCGGCAACTTCTAGAGAAGCCCCATCCTTCCGAGCAGTACAGCCACCCCTGCACTGCAAGCTGTTTCAGTCCTCAGAATTCGCTTTCCCAGTGATGCAAACTGAAATCCATGTTCCCTGAAGAGCATTCGCTCCCTATCGCTGAACCCACGCTCTCCTCCAATGGCCAAGACAACAGGTTTCTTTTCCTCTATTTGAAACACTGAGAGCGGCATTCCCTCCCAGACATTGTCAAGGACAATCCTCTGGGTTTCTGGAGGAAGCTTGGTAATGGCATCCTCCAGTGAGGATGCGAACTGCAGTGAGCTTACCCCGCTCTGGCCACTTTGCATCGCGCCATCAATGAGGATGCTTTCATACTCCCCACTGGTGTAGAGATTGGCCTGTGCATAGGATTTCTCGGCAGTGTCGGTGGTACAAAGGATGAGGGAACCAACCCCGAGGCTGACAGCTTCCCTGAGAATCCTTCTCATGCTGATCGGCCTGACCTGGGCAACAATGAGTGTAACGGGATAGAGAGCGGATGCCTGCCCATCTTCTACTTCGTAGGTGAAGGAGATGGCATGCTCATCCATATTTGTGATGGTGGCCAACCCCTTGCTCTGGTTGATGACTCCCGCTTGGAAAGTATCACCTACGGCTAAATGAAGGATTTTCTTGATATGACGGGCCCTATGGTCTTTCATGGACAGTTCATTGGTCAGAGATAAGGTAGAAAAGAGGATGATGTTCATACAGGGCACTATAGCATAAGGGCTGGGAAAAACGGTAGACTGATGCCATGAAGAATGCAATCTACTTGGCGAAATCGCACGACTGCGCAGCCAATCTGGCAGGAGAGGCATACCTGATGAGTCTGCCTTATGAACATGTGTTGTATCTTTGGGTGAATGATCCCTGTATCGTCATCGGACGATACCAGAACCCGTTCAGTGAGTGCAACCTACACCGTATGGATGAGGAAGGAGTCCAGCTTGTGAGAAGGCAAAGTGGGGGTGGAGCGGTCTACCATGACCAGGGCAACCTCTGTTTTACCTTGATCGGGAACAAGGAACAGACCTCCAAGGAAGAGAACTTCGCTCTGATTCTCAAGGCACTTGCCTCTCTTTCTCTTGATTGCGAGCTCTCTGGCCGGAATGATATTCTTCTGAACGGGAAAAAGATCTCTGGCAATGCTTTCCAGACAACCGCTACCAAGTTCTGTCACCACGGGACACTGCTGATCAGCAGCGACTTGTCGGTAATGGGTAATTATCTTACCCCAAGCTCCACCAAACTGGCTTCCAAGGCAGTAAAATCCGTAGCATCCCGAGTTGGAAATCTTAAGGCAGGCAACCCAAGAATCACCAATGAGATGGTACAGGATGCGTTGATCGAGGCTTTCAAGGCAACCTACGGGGAGGCTGAGGTCCAGGAAATTGATTTTACCACCTTCCCTGCCGCACAGGAAAACTATCACCGGTTCGGGGACCGATCACAGATTCTCGAGCAGACGCCACAATTCAGCCACTCTTTCACCCATCGTTTCCCATGGGGTGAGGCTGATTTCAGGATACTGGTAGAAAAAGGTGTATTCAGTGACATTCTCATGTTCACAGACAGCCTAGATACCTCCATCGTAGATCGCATCAAAACACTCCTGGTCGGAGTTCCGTATGAGAAGAAAGCAGTAGAGGCGGTATTGGAAGAGTGTGAGCAGGACGATTGCTCCGACCTGCTCACCTATCTGCTAGATTCATTCTCTTCCTGATAATTCTATCAAGGCTCTGAGTCGGTCGACCCTCCATCCTTCCAGTTGGAGGGTTTCTGCTCTCCAGCTCCAGTTGCTTACCCCACAGGTGGAAGGGATGTTCATTCTTCCTTCAGCTCCAAGCTCCAGCCAATCCTGCAGGGGGAGAATGGCGTCCTTGGCATGAGAGAGCAGCATCTGCCTGATCAACTGCCAGACTATCTGGTCATCAGGACATTCAAGGTAACGCCGTACGGCATCCTTGGTTTGTCCATCCAAGCCGTCATACCACCCTCTGGAGGTATTGTTGTCATGGGTACCTGTATAAATGACACTGTTGCGCTCACAGTTGTGCGGAAGGTAGGCATTGCTTGCATCAAGCTTCCCGTTCTCAACCGAGAAGGCAAATTGAAGTATCTTCATACCCGGGAATCCATTGGAAAGCCTGAGTTCATCCACATCCTTGGTGATTACACCAAGATCTTCGGCAATGATGGGAAGGTCTTCCCCAAGATGTGCTTTCAGCGCAGAGAAGAACTCCTTGCCCGGCGATGGCTTCCAGGTGCCATTCATGGCAGTTTTCTCACCTTTGGGTACTTCCCAATAGGCAGCAAATCCTCGGAAGTGGTCAATCCTGATGATGTCACAGATCTCCAGGGTCTTCTCTATTCGCTTGATCCACCAGGAGAACTGTTGCTTTTGGTGGGCCCCCCAATCGTAGACAGGATTTCCCCACAGCTGTCCTTCATCAGAAAAGGCATCCGGCGGTACCCCGCTGGAGGCAGTCTGCCTGCCCTCTTCATCCATTTTCAACAACTCTCTGTTTGACCAGGCGTCCACACTGTCTGGGGCGACAAAGATGGGAATATCCCCGATGATCTCGATCCCTTTTTTGTTGGCATATCGCTTGACCTTTGCCCACTGTGTAAAGAAGAAGTACTGCTGTACCTGAATATTCTCGATTGCCTTTGCATGGTCCTTCTTGAGTTGTTGCAAAGTAGCCTCTTCCCGCAGTCTTACCTTCTTGGGCCAAATCTCAAACCAACGGGAATCGTTGTAGGTCCTGCAAAGCACCTGGTAGAGGGCATAGTCCTCCAGCCACCACTGGTTTTCCTGTACAAATTGCAGGTATGCTTCCCAATCTTTCTTTGCTGCCTCTCCAATAAAGGTTGCGGCAGCCTGTTCCAGGAGCGGTTCCTTATAGGCGCGTACGCTCCCATATTCTACCCGGTCTGGGGAAAACTCGGGATGGAAGAGCACATCCTCCACATCCAGATACCCCTCAAAGGCAAGTGTCCTGAGGTCGATCAGGAGTTCATTCCCGGCAAAGGTCGATCGGGCTGCATAAGGGCTGTCCCCATAGCCGGTAGGGCCTAGGGGAAGAATCTGCCAAAGACTTACCTTCGCTTGGGAGAGCAAGTCAATAAAGGTGAAAGCCTCATCACCCAGTGATCCGATTCCATGGGGTGAGGGAAATGATGTAGGGTGCATCAATACACCACAGCGTCGTATGTCATGTTTCATGCTTCAGACTATATAATATTCCTTTGCTGTTGGCTATCATGCAACAGGGAAGAGTTTGTTTTTGGGTGTTCTTGTTCTAACATGAAAAATAGGATATACTTGTGCTATGAATTCAGCCCAGGAAACAAAACAATTTGCCATCGGAGAACATGTAGTATATCCTCTCCAAGGCGTAGGCGTCATCAAGCGTGTTGAAGAACGAATGTTCAGAGGCGTCGCTACAATGTATTACGTGATCTACCTTGATATTTCCGATATGACGGTGATGATTCCTGTGGGAAAGTCTGAGGAGATGGGGATCAGGCCAATCGTAGGAGACAAAGAAGCGAAGCAGGCCATTGAATCCATTTCCAGCAAGTATGAACCTATGCCGGTAGATTGGAAAGTCCGGTATCAGATGAATGTGGATCTGCTTAGGCAGGGTTCCATCACGTCCATTGCGAAGGTGGTACAAGCACTCTATCATCGCAGCAAGATCAAGGAACTGCCGGTACAAGAGCGAAAACTCTATGATAATGCGCTTCGTTTGTTGATCGATGAGATCTCATTTGCCTTGAAAAAGGACAAAAAAGAGATTGAAATGCTTGTATTCTCCAAACTGGAGAAATAGTTCTATGCATTTTCCTCAACATGCAGTCATCGTGACCGCTGCCGGCAGCAGCGATCGTTTCAATGCGAACAAGCAACTTGGTGTCAAGAAGGAGTATCTCACCATCGATGGCCATACAG
Source organism: Sphaerochaeta sp. (assembly GCF_050178175.1). Classification (GTDB taxonomy): domain Bacteria; phylum Spirochaetota; class Spirochaetia; order Sphaerochaetales; family Sphaerochaetaceae; genus Sphaerochaeta. The sequence continues at coordinate 6,634 of NZ_JBFXGH010000002.1, read as the reverse complement.
TGCTCTATCGTTCTGTTGCCCCATTTCTTGAAGTACCAGGGTGCCAGGTTATCATGGTAACCCATCCTGAAGGAATGGCTGACCAGTGTGCGGTTGCCCTGGAGGACCTGCTCCAACAGAATATGGTTCCCATCATACTCGTTCCAGGAGGAAGCGACCGACAAAAGTCGGTCTACAACGCCTTGAAGATGCTCTCTTCCATGGCCTTGGCCGTGGACTTTGTTGCAATCCATGATGGAGCTCGTTGTTTCCTTACTCCCGACCTGGTGATCAAGACACTTGCAACAGCTACAGTATTTCGAGGTGCAGTTCCTGCCCTGCCTGCTACCGATGCCCTGAAAATCATTGATGACAATGGAATTATCACCCACCACATAGACCGCACTCATGCTGTAGGGGTTCAGACTCCACAGATTTTCAAATACCCAGAGATCTGGGAAGCCCATCAGGCAGCAAAAGACAGTACCACTTCCTATGTGGATGATACACAGATCTTCACTGATTATGGACAGACAGTGGGTATTTGTGAAGGAACCCGGGAGAACAGGAAGATCACGTATATCGAGGATATTCCTGATGCTGAACAGCAGATAGAGGAGTACCTCCAGAACCTTGAGGAAGGCAAACGTAGCGCACTAGCTGCAAAAGCACTCCACCAAGCCATGGATGAGGTACAGAGGGAGAAGCAAACACTATGAGGATTGGCACTGGTTGGGATGTTCACAGCCTCGCAGAAGGAAGGAAATTCATCCTTGGTGGCATAGTCATTCCCAGTGAACAGGGGGAGGTTGCTCACAGCGATGGTGACGTCCTTGTCCATGCAATCATCGATGCAATCCTTGGAGCGTTGGCGAAAGGGGATATTGGGTCTCACTTCCCCGATACTGACCCAGCTTTCAAGGATGCTGACAGCCTGCAGTTGTTAACACATGTGCTGACGGAAGACCTCCCTCCCTACTCCATCGAGCATATTGATACCACGGTCATTGTCCAACGTCCCAAGCTTCGTGACCATATAGATGCAATCAGGGAGAATCTGGCGAAGACGATGCACCTCGAAATCAGCCAGGTTTCTGTCAAGGCGAAGACCGCCGAGGGAATTCTTGGTGAGCTTGGTACAGCGGAAGCGGTCATGGCCCAAGCAGTTGTCTTGATTTCCCAGAATCCTTGTTGACACAATCCAAACAAATATTCTATAGTTGCCCTGCGCCCAGATGGCGGAATTGGTAGACGCACTAGGTTCAGGTCCTAGCGGTCGTTAAGACTGTGCAAGTTCAAATCTTGTTCTGGGCAGAAAGGCAAACCTTTTACTATAAAGGGTTTGCTTTTTCTTTTGTTACAAGATGGCTACCTTACACCTTCAGCAAACCCCTGAATCCCCTGGATGCGTAGTAGGAATCAGCTCCGTTGTGATAGAGAAACACCCTATCGTAGCAACAGTCCCCATAGCACTGGGAGAGTGGGTGACCATTTGTCTCTAGAATGAAAGGTATCAATACCTCAGGGCAAGCCCTGAACCCAGGAGGCGTTGCCTCCTTTTCCGCCCCAAGGGATAGGGTATCTCACCCTGCTTTCCTTGCACTCGCTCGGGAGAAGAACCATCATGATGGTTCCTTTCCTCTCGCTCCGTTGGGAAATGAATCATCCAAAAGAATTGCATCAGGTCCACATGTTGATGTATTGACCACAATATAAGCTGAATATTAATTCAGTCTAACAATAGGTGCTATACCTGTACTGGAGGTTCCAATGAAACGAAGCATATTCCATCTTGGATTTTTCCTCTCCCCTCCCCTCTCATTCCTGTCATCCTATATCTGTACTCTGTAGGTGCGCTTGCCGACTCATATATTCAGTGTCAATCATATTTGGTGTCTACGCTTTCGTACTTGTCTGCAACCAGTTTTACTTGGCCTCACAACCGCCCTGGATAGTGTCTTTGCTGGGAGCCAAGCATGTCCGTACATTGCATGGAAGTTCTCCACTTGTAATCACAGCCCTTGTTCTACTGCATGCAGGACTCAAGCTTGCCAATGGATTCACCCTCTCCACTAGCCAGGCTCTGCTTGGACAGGTTGCTTTCATTCTGTTGTTTGTGGGGATAATCTCCGCATTGCTCTTCTTTTCCAACACCTTGCTGACCAAGCAAAAAAGGTTTGCACAAATAAGGGCAAGCACCTATGAGAAGACCGGACTCACCCACCAGAGGGTGAGAGCGATGCACAACCTTATGGTGGCGACAGGACTGGTGGTTCTGTTCCATGTACTGCAGGCATCCACCTCGTCTTTCTCCTACAACCTTATGGGGACGGCAATCCTCGTAACATGGATGGCCTTCACCCTTCTCTCGTATGCTGCATACCGTCTCAATGGGAGAAAATCAAGGAGATCACCATGAAAAACATCTTGCATTCCTTATACTATTGGTACTTTCCACTCTACCGCTGGCAGCCGGGATACTCCCGTTTTCCCAGAAGGATCCAGCAGTTGATGGAATTTTTGGCATCAATGAGTACCCCATGGAAGTGCAGCTCAACAATATGCGCATCGGATATGCCCTGTCCAGGGATTCCAGGCATCTGTACTTTATCCAGGATGCTCCCACCACAGGATGGGTCTCAATAGGTCTCGGTTCAAACAGGATGCATGGAGCGCATATCATTATTGGATTCGATGCCATTTCCAATCAAGTCATACGAGAAGATACCGGCCGTGGCCACGGCCACAGCCAATCCCAGAGGCAGATGCTTGTACAGAGCAAGATCAAGGAAACGGGAGGAAGGACCACCATGGAGTTTACAGTTCCTGCCTCACAGTTTGACTCGCTGAGAAATCTGAGCCTGATTGCAGCCTATGGCTCCAAGGATGATCTCAGGAGCAAGCATGTCAGTTATGACAGCCATACCATCAGCTTCCTAAGATAGGAAAATAGCATCCGCCACCGATAAAGACAACTTTCTTTTTCCTCCCTATTCGTTTAAAATACTATGCATATAGTCTCCAAGGATATCGTGCATGAAACGACTTGCCCTTACACTCAGTGCCCTGCTTCTCAGCCTTCCTCTCTTCGCCCAGAGTTTTTCATCTGCGCGTATGATACCTCTCTCCTCTCCCCTGTATGATGAGGTTGACTTGCTCTACCGGTTCGATGGGCTTGCCCTACCCTCGGCATCCAGGCCATGGAGCAGCGGAGAGGCAAAGCTGCTGCTGGAGAGAATTGCCAACACAACCCAGCACCGTGATCTGCTGGACCAAGCAACCCGGAGGATCGAGGATAAGCAGATGAAAGAGGTTTCCCCCACCTTCAGCTACCTCCTCTCCACTACGGTAAACCTGGAGGGGTACGCGCACAGTAATACCACTCGATTCACAACAGCGTATGACTGGGTCTACAGCGTCGATGAGCGAAAGCCGTTGTTCCGGTTCAGGATGGAGATGGGATACTCTAACAGGTTCTATTTCTCCACTTCTGTCGATATCGGTTCTTCAATGGCACATGACAATGATGACAACCAAGACTATATAGTCGACATTGGTGCATTGTTTACCGCAAGTGATGATGTTTTCTACCAAGCCGAGGCTTACAAGTTTACCAGCCAACTGATGAGCAACTTGCTTATCCCCGGTGACAAGGCCCTTGCTGACTGGCCCCAGGAGTCACAGTTCTCGCTATCAGGAAACTGGTGGTCGCTCACCACCGGCCGGGGAGCCTTGAACTGGGGACGGGGAGAGAGTGGGAATTTCGTGCTGGGCGACCATATTGCCAACCACAACCACCTCAAGGCAACCTTCTTCGCGGAGCAGGCTAAACTGGAGTTCCTCTATCTCTTCCTGCCAAACCCTATCGGCAAAGGGGAACAACGCATTTTCCTCGGACACCGAGGAGAAGCTCAGCTCAGCTCTTGGGCACGGATTGCGGTAACCGAGAATGTGATGTACCAGGGAGAGACCATACAAATAGCCTACCTCGATCCTACGTACATCTATCACAATCTGTATGATGCAAAACACCTGAACGCCATAGCCAGCATAGAGTTGGACATGACAATACTCCCGGCCTTGTCGCTGCATGGCCAGTTTGCCTTGGATCAGTTCCAGCTTCCCAACGAGACCGATACAAGCACGGCAAATGCACTTGCAGGATTGGTGAACCTCTCCTACAGCTGGCATCAAAGCGGATACTGGACCGCCAGTGCTGAGTTTGCGACCACTGCCCCTACATTCTACCGCAGAGACGGAATCGACTTTTTATTTGCCCGTGGACTCCACAATAACGGGCAGCCAATCCTCATAGACTACCTGGGGTACCAGTATGGATCGGACAGCCAGGCATTCGCGTTCAACCTTGCATACCACAGCCTCTCATCGTTCCGCGTGGAGTTCAACACCACCATCCTCAGGAAGGGACAGGTAACCTATCTCACCAGCCACCATGACCCACCGGATAATACAGAGGAGCCAAACATCAAGGGATTCGCCCCATCGGGGGATATCATCACTGAGTACCTGATTCTCGGTCTCAAGGGCATCTATGCAAGCGATTGGATGCAGGACCTGTCCTTCCATGGACAGGTGAACTGGATCGGGAGACGCACGTTTTCAAAGATTACAGGAGAGGAATCAGACCCCCACAGCGACCTTCAGCTCATCCTCGGATGCTCACTCACGTTCTGATTTTTACCACCTATCCAACTAGACAGGAGAGGATGGCATTGGATCAGTGAAAATTAGTCTGCTTATAAATTACCATGTAAAACTTCCCTTGTTACGTTCATACACGTGTTTATTATTTTAACAATTTTTACTTATATATTTATCACTTTTCTCATAAATATTGATAAATTTTAGTGTAATATACTGCTTTTCATACTTTTTTCATAAAAACTGTTTTGATATTTGGAAATTCATCCCGTGTGCTAAAGAAATAAGAGTTGTAGAAATAAAGCTTAATTCTGCTTAATCTTAAACTCAAAATGCATTCAGGAGGAATGAATGAAAAAAGTTCTGTTTACCCTATTGGTACTGGCTCTGGTAGCCATGCCGGTCATGGCCCAAGGAAGCAAGGAAGCTGCAAGTGGAGACGATTATAAGCTCGTATTGAAAATGAGCCACGTATTCGCACCCAATGAACAGCTGACAAAATCCCTCGACATTGTTGTCAAGAATATCAGCGATCGCACCAATGGTGCAATTGAGATACAGCACTACCCACAAAGCCAGCTGGCTGTCTACAAGGACGGAGTTGAGCAGGTTGCCCGTGGTGCAGACTTCATCAGCGTAGAGGACCCATCCTACCTTGGTGACTATGTTCCGGATTTCAACGCCTTGGTTGGACCTATGCTCTACAAGAGCTTTGACGAGTATGAGTACATGATCCAGACCGATCTGGTGAAAGGCATGCTGAAAGAACTGGAAGAGGAGCATAGGATCAAGGTGCTTGCTCTGGATTACATTTTCGGTTTCAGGAACATGAAGACCAACAAGGTCATTACCACCCCTTCTGATCTCCAGGGCATGAAAATCAGGACTCCTGGCAGCCAGTTGTTCATCGACACCATCAATGCAATGGGTGCAACCGCTACCCCGCTCGGGTTCAGCGAAACCCTCAGTGCAGTACAGCAGGGTGTTGTTGACGGCCTGGAAGGCACCATGGATGCGTATGGATCCAACGGCAGTGCTGAAGTTGCCAAGAACATGGCATTTACCCAGCATTTCCTAGGGACCTGTGGCGTATACATCAATGCTGATGTCTTCAACGCAATTCCTGAAGAGTATCAGGCCATTATCCAGGAAGAGTTCACTGCTGGTGCCCAGCACATGATCAGTGAGATCTCCAACAACTATGAGGCCACAAAAGCCAGACTCGAGGCTCAAGGCAACAAGTTCAACGAAGTTGACTCTGCTGCATTCGCCGCTACCGTTACCAGCGTCTATGAGAACATGAAGGGTGTCACTCCTGGCATCTATCAGATTCTGCAGGACGAATTGGCCAAGATGCCCAAGTAAGTGTATCTGTCCTATACAGGTCGAGGATTGTCGGTGTATGCTACAAAACACTGGTCGTCTTCGACCTGTACTTTATGTTCAAGGAGAACGTGATCAATGCACAAAGCCGTAAAGAAAGTGTTATCCAACCTTGAGCTCATCATCGCCAGTGCTGCTATCATTGTCACCACTGTCTTGGTCATGCTCAATGTCTTCACGCGCTACTTCCTGAAAACCGGTATTTACTGGTCAGAGGAAGTTGCGACCGCCTGCTTTGTATGGTCGGTCTTCATAGGCGCTGCTGCAGGGTACAAGCATCGAGTCCATGTAGGAGTCGACATGCTGGTCAATCTCTGCCCTCCCAAAACAAAGAAAACCATCACCATCATCGTTGATCTCGTCCTTTTGTTGATCAACGGATATATAACCTATATCGCAGTCATTTATATCTCGCTCTCCTATAAGAAACCCACACCGGTACTGGGCATTTCGACTGCATACATCAGTTCGTCAATTCTCGTCAGCTTTGCTCTGACCACCATCTATTCAATCTATTTTCTGGTCAAGGATATCAAACAACCTACACAAGGAGGTACCACATGATTGCCTATCTTCCCATCATCCTGGTATTCATCCTGTACTTCTCAAG
>NZ_JBFXGH010000001.1:22135-70916 GCF_050178175.1 Sphaerochaeta sp. | reverse complement strand
GCGGCGGGACCGCGTGGGCTTCTACACCCAACTTCCCTTTTCCTATACACACAATATATAGTGTTTTGTGCCATACGGCACACTAGTTACAGTAGGTCTGTTCTGAATATTTGTCAAGCATTAAAAACGGGAACCTTGATTGGCTCCCGTTGTTGGTTTAGTTTCTCTCGTTGGAGATTCGTATCTGTTTATACAGTCCGTCTCCCTCACTCTTGGTCTCCACCCCACCAAAGTCATTGAGTGCGGTATGGACAAGCCTTCTCTCATACGGATTCATTGGCTCAAGCAACTTGCTTCTCCCGCTCTTTCGCACCTGTTCAGCTGTCTTGAAAGCCATTCTGATCAGTTGTTCTTCATGCCGCATGCGATAGTTTTCACTATCAACGATGACCTTCATGTCAGGATCAAATTGCCCAGCATACACATTGGCAATAAGCTGGATGGCATCGAGGTTCTTCCCTTTACGCCCAATGATGATATTTGAGTTGTCACTCTCAATATTCAATCCGAGCTTCCGCTCCTTCCTGAACCCGATGGATACCCTGCCTTCATATCCCATCTTGTCCAAGATAGTAGCCACAAAGGTAAGCAACTTGTCCTCAAGTTCGCTGTTGATAGGCTGTTCAAGGTCTCTCTCATCATCAAATGTATCCGGTTCCAGATTGCTTCCATCGTCAAAATGAATCCTGATCTTAACATTGCTCTTCTTGAAGAGCCCCTTTTTGACCGGTTCAACGATTTCCACATCGAAATCTTCACGCTCAATATGCAGTTCCTCAATTGCTTTTGCAATAGCCTCCTGCTCAGTACGTCCTTCGAATTCTTTCATCATATGCTACTCCGTTCGGGGGAAAATCCCCCGCAGTTGAATTTCTATTTGCGTCCCTTTCCCTTTGGACCTGGGAACTGCTGCACGTTGTTCTGTGCTTCCTCATTTGCCTCACGCTGTTTCTTCTTGTTTGTATGCAGCTGCTGAAGGATGGATAGGGCATTCATCACTGACCAGTAGAGGATCAAACCAGAAGGAGCATTGTACAACACAAAAAAGAACATCAACGGCATTCCGTAGGTCATGAACTTCATCATGCCCTGCTGACTACCTGCAGTTGAGGCGTTCTGGGTTATTTTCATTGAGAAAATCATACTTACCGTATAGAAAATGGGAAGCAAGTGCAGTTCATTGCCAAGGAAGGGCAGGTTGAACGGCAAGATCGCAACCGTATCTGGACGGCTCAAGTCAGGAATCCATCCGGGGATGAACATCGCTCCTCTCAGCTCAAAGTGCTTATTAAGCAATCCGTAGAAGGCAATAAGGATGGGAAACTGCAACAACATCGGAAGACATCCACCCATGGGGTTGATCTTCTCTTTCTTATAAAGGGCTGCCATCTCTTCATTCTGCTTGGTTGGATTGTCAGGATACTTCTCCTTGATCTCCTGCATCTTAGGGGAGAGGGATGCCATCTTTGCAGTTGACTCCATACCCTTCTTGGTGATCGGGTAGAGTACCAGCTTCAGGAGGAAAGTAAGGATGATGATACCAATACCATAGTTGGGGATTATGCGGTAAAGCAAATTCAAGATGGTCTTCAGTATTGTCTCCAGCCATCCAAGCCATGAACTGCTGTCCAGCGCTGCTTCAAGTTGCAAGCCCGATACCCCAAAGCTATTCAGGGAAGCATCATTGTAGATGACCATATCACCCTTGAGCTGCGGACCGGCATAGAACCTGAAGGTATCTGTCTGGGCTGCACTCTTGATCGTTGGTCTGCTCAGATAGATGCACGACTGAAGAGGAAGGCCTTCATCTGGAACTTCACTCAAGCTGACCATGTAGTTGGTAGCATCAGGAATGGCAATCATAGAGAAATACTTACCGACAAGCGCTACCCAGGAAAGAGGCTTGGTTGTTGAATATGCACCATTGCTCAACTTGACCTGATCTTTCTTGGAAGAACCGTCTTCCTTGATATAGAAACGACGATAGTTGTAGTTGTTGTCGAGGGAGGAGAAAGAGGGTCCAATCTGTGGTTCAAAGGCGAGCGTATAGGCATAATTCTCAAAGGAGAGAGGAATGGCCTTGTTCTCACTGTTCCTGGTCTCCACATCAATTTCAAAGAGGTAATCCTCTTCTCCAAAAGTGTAGGTCTTTGTGATGGAGAATGGGGCACCAGGGGTCTTGCCATCTTCCCCGAGAAGGGCAAACTCCTGGGTGAATTGCACCTGGTTACCTATGATCTGGTAACGGAAAGTTGCATCGATGGGATTGGTCTTGTCATTTCCTACATACATCAAGAAAGCATCATTGGATGATGCATCCTTGAACAGGAGTTCAACAGGCTCTCCTTCATCAAGGTGGTCTTTCAGCTTTAAGGAAGCAATTGAGGCACCACTGGGATTGAATTCAATCAAGAAATAGTTTGTCTCAAATGTGAAGGGAGTCTTATTGCCTTCATTGCCAACAACAACCATTGAACCTGGGAGACTACTGTTCCATGCAATATTGGCTGAAACCTGACTCGATTGTGCAGGCTCCAAATAGGTACTCTGCCCTGAAGTGTTGCCCGAGGTTTCAACTTGCTGAGTGGTCGTCACCATTTCAGTGGTGGTCGGCGCGAAGAAAGTGGCTTGAATGGTCATTCCGAGGGTAATGACCAATACGGATAGAACAATGGCTAGAATGGTATTTTTATCCATATCTGCTCCTGATGGGGGGATGTGTAGAGAAGAAGGCAAACACAGGAAAGATAGGACAGAACAACAGAATAAGGAGTGTCATGAAAGCGCTCTAAGACTGGTTAAACACCCCAGCCTTATCGCAGAGAGAGAGTATTTGTTCCTTTTGGAATGCATAATCAAGAATCTTTCCTGGATACACAACAAATGCAAAATCGTAACCGGGGACCATCCTGGGCTTTTCTGTACGCCAAATTTCCTTGATTTGTCTACGGATCCTGTTTCTTTGGACAGCATTACCGTAATGACGGACCGGAATTACCACAATCCTATCAACATCCAGTTGGTTCTGACTTACGATAAGTTTCAACCCACGGCAGGAATAATGCCTGCCGGTCTTGAAAATTCGGTCAATCTCCGGTTTACGTTTTACAATTTCTTGTTTAGAAAGGCTTCTTCTCATCACATACGGACAGCTTGTGTCTGCCTTTGGCTCTTCTGCGGGCCAAAACCAGGCGACCGCCCTTTGTTGCCATACGAGCCCTAAAACCAAACTTCCTGTTTCTCTTCACTCTACTGGGCTGGTAGGTTCTTTTTCCTTTGTAACTCATGAGATAATCTCCAATTTTTACATCGCTTTACGCGGATAGTTTCTACTTAATTCAGAGGATACTCCCCCGAGTGGTGCAGTATATAGACTGCCCGTATTTACGTCAAGTAACTAAGAGCTTAGCATCTGGATGCTCTTAATGCCTAGGGATGGATACTTCTTTTCAAGCAGAGAAAGAATCTTTTTTTGCTGCATCATGGTAATTTGTGCCCAAGAAGGATGATCGGCTTTCAAAACCAATGTGGTGTGCTTGATTTCCACAATTTTCACATGTGGGTACAAGCGGTTTCCGATGATTTTCTGCCACTCAAATCCAACAGCTGCTTTTGGGTTGTCCACACTGATATCAAGCCTGCGCAAGACATAATCAAGCACGGTTCTTGCTTCCAGCGGTTCTCCTTCCTTGCATAATCTTGTTTTCTTATCTTTCATGGCTGATAAATTTTCCCTGATCGACAGTATACACCAATGCGTTCTCATCTGCCAGAGAGGAGAAATACTGCTCATCTGGTAAAAATGTAAAGAAAGCCTGGCTGTAGGATTGCATCAACCTAAGAAATTCCGCCCGTCGGGTATGATCAAGTTCAAGCAGGACATCATCAACCAGTATCAAGGGCTTCCCTCCAGTTTTCTTCTCAAAAAATGCCATCTGTGCAGTACGGAAAATAAGTGAAGCGAGCCTCATTTGGCCGGTAGATCCTGTTTGGGAAAAATTTTGAGTACCTTCCATCACCTGGAATCTGTCACGATGGATTCCACTGGTAGTGGTCAACAGGTTCATATCCCGTCCCCTTGTCTGTTCCAGGTAAGCAATCACCTCATCCTTGGTTGCACAGGTGTTCCAGGATGGTTGGTACTCGATATGCACGTCAATATCCTGACCAGAAACAGAGCGATACATTTCAGGAAAAATTTGGTCAAACTCGAATACAGCACGTGTTCTTTCCTGCTGTATTGCCATGCCATAGGTGGCGAGCTGGATATCATAGACTGGAAGCAATTCAAGTCGTTGTTCTTTGATTGCCAGATTCCGTTGTCTCAATACCAACCGATACCTGCGCATATCATCAAAAAACAGGGGATTGTACATACTCATGATCTGATCGAAAAATTTTCTTCGCTGTTCAGGTTCTCCCTTGATGAAAAAAATATCATCATGGCTGAAAACAATGCAGGGAATGTTGTAGATCAACTCCTTTCTGTCCTTGATTTCCCGTCCATCAAGCAGTACCGTCCGTTTCGCATCCTTGTATTCGAGTATAAGGGTGTGATATTGTTCATCATCTGTTACGTACACCCCTTCAAGCTTGAAGTTTTTTTCTTTGTCAGTTGCAAGTTCCTTCAGTTGGTTTGTACGAAACGAAGATCCATAACAGAGTGTATATACCGCTTCAAGAAGATTGGTTTTTCCTTGTCCGTTGGGTCCAATGAGGAATACCTGTCGGTTATCGACAGGTATTTTCTCGCTGGCCAGGTTTCTGAATTGGTTGGTCCAAAGCTGGGTAAAACGCATCAGGCATTCGGTTGCATTGGCATGATGATATGAAAGTAATCCCTATTACTATCAGGTTTTACTGTCATTGCACGAGTAGGCTCAGTAAAGCTGATGGAGAAATATTCTCCTTCCATGACTTTCAATGGATTTACCAAGTATGTGTAGTTCAAGGAAACCTTGCTGTCAGGACCTTCATACTGACATGCAATGATCTCTTTGGCTTCTCCAACTTCACTCTCATCACTGGTGATCAACACTCCAGCCTCACTGATATCCAGGAAGATTCTTTTTGCCTTGTTTTCAACAAAGAGAGAAACTCTCTTCAAGGCATCAAGCATATCTTGGATTCTCATCGTGCAGGTATAGGTTTGCATTTCAGGGATTACCCTACGATAGTTTGGATATTGTCCTTTGATGAGGGTTGTATAGAATGTCCTGTTTCCAATTTTTGCAAAAAGAATGTTTTCTGTTATGGAAAGATCAAGCATTCCCTCATCTGTAGAGAGTTTTTTCAATTCTGTAAAGAATTTTGGTGGAATGATAATTGATGGGAACATGGGAAGCTCTTCTTCAAATGTTCTCTCCACAATGGAAAGTCTTCTTCCATCAGTGGCAACCATGTTCATGCCACTTGCATTTCTTTCGAGATACAATCCACAGAGGAAATATCTTGTTTCATCCTCGCTGATGGCAAACATGGTTTGGTTTGCCATATCGGTGAAGGTTTTCTGAGGAATCGTGAAATACGAGGATAATTCTGGATTTTCCAAGGAAGGAAATTCATCAGCATCTATGGTTCTCAGTTTGAAATCAATGTTTTGCTCTTCAGGCTTGATCGTAAGCATTCCATCTTCCAATGAGAAATCAATTTGGGCGTTTGGAAGGCTTCTGAGAATATTCAGGAGTTTTTCACAGAAAACAGTGGTTCTTCCTTCTTGCAATGTATCGACTGCAATCTCAGTGATGAATCCCAATTTCTGATCTGTTGCCTTGATGATGAGTCGTCCATCGAAGGTTTCCAGATAGACATTGCTGGTGATGGAAAGGGAATTTCTCTGGCTGGTAAAATCCATTGAATATATTATCTCGTTGAGGATGTCATCTTTGTTGCAGACGAATTTCATATTGATACTCCTAGATTATTAAAAAATATAGTAATAATAGTAATAATAGCACAGATTCTGTGGATAACTTTCTAATTTCTTGCTCAATCACTGCTTAATTTTTTTCATCTTGTGGATAACTTGCCCAGTTACCCACATTCCTTCCACAAGGAAAAAAGCTCTATCCACAGGTTTTGGTAGGTATCCACAAGGTATCCAGTGGTTGTCCACAAGATATTACCGCTTACTATTTGTTAAGTCCCTCTTCAATTTTACAATGGTGTTTGCAAACGATTCATCCCCCTTCATCAGGGACTCAATCCGGTCATGTGCATGCATGACGGTAGTGTGGTCCCGGCCTCCAAATTCTGTACCGATTTCCGTAGTGGAGTATTCGGTAATATCCCTTGCCAGGTACATGGCAATCTGTCTTGGTTGTATAAGCGATTTGTTCTTCTTTTTCCCCTTGATTTCGAAGCTGCTTACATTGAAGTACTCTCCTACCACCTTGATTATGGTATCAATTGAGAGGGTTTGGTTTGCATTGGCAGCCAAGGAGGGAAGAATGCCGAGGAGTTCCCTTGCTTTGTCGAATGAGATTTCCTGTCCAAGTAGTTCACTATAGGCAATAAGCTTGGTAAGTGATGATTCAAGATCTCTCACATTGGTACATACATTGGTTGCTATGTAGTTGAGGATCTCCTCACTCATCGAACTTCCCTTTTCTACAAGTTTCTTCTTGAGGATTGCCATTCTTGTCTCATAGTTTGGTGGTTGCAGATCAACGTTCAATCCCCTCTCAAACCTGGAACTCAGGCGATCGGTGATATTTTTCAGCTCACTGATGGGTCGGTCACAGGTGAATACCATCTGTTTCTTTGACTCGTACAGGTTGTTGAATGTATGGAACAGTTCTTCCTGTGTGCTGTCCTTTCCTTGTAGGAAGTGTATGTCATCGATGAGCAGCACATCCACTTTACGGAATTTGTTCTTGAACTGTTGTGTTCTTTGTGACCCGATTGATTCAATGAATTCATTGGTAAACATCTCTGCTGTCACATACATAACTTTCAGCTCAGGAGTGTTGTTGATGATGTAATTTCCGATGGAGTTCAATAGGTGGGTTTTTCCAAGCCCTACACCACCATATATGAGGCAAGGGTTGTAACTGACTCCAGGGTTTTTTGCAATGGCGAGGCTTGCATTATAGGCAAATGCCGAGTTGTCCCCGATCACGAATGTATGAAACTCATAGGAAGGGTTCAGATTGCTATCCATTTTCATTTTCAAGGTCTTTTCTTCATTGACCTGTGGCTTTGTTTGGATGGTGACAATGGGTGTTTCCTTTGGTGCTTCCTTGTGTTCTTTTAATGGTTTTTGAATTTGTTCAATTTTTGAACGTGCTACTACCTCAAAACCAATATCAATGTCCTCTCCAGTTAGTTCAATCATTGTATTGCGTATCATATCCCTGTAACGGGCTATTACTGTGTCAAGAATAAACTGGCTTGCTACAGCCAATACTACCTTATGACTATCTGATCGTAGGTAGGCAATTCGATTGAACCAGGTATGGTATTCCTGTTCTGGAAGGGTCTCCTTGATACGTGAGACAGTTTCCTGCCAGAACTCGTAGTATATGTTTTGTGCTTCGCTCATGCGGCCATTTTACCTTGTAGCGTGAGACGGTGCAAGTATTGTACAGCTAACCGAAACTGTTGTTTATAAAATCTTGTAATAAAAGAAGTAATAAATTGACTTGAATTTGTGTGCAAGCTTGCAACTCCCCCATAATTTTGGTATACTTGATAAGAATTGATACAGCTATTTTTTTTATTATTACATAAGGATATAACGAATGAGTGAAGGGAGCTTTGGCAACGGGACGTTGGAGCCATCCTTGCACCACGATGGTGTAGAGATGGCTTCTGTTTCCCATGGTTATTCTGCCGGGAGTATTCAGGTCCTCAAGGGTCTTGAGGCTGTTCGAAAACGACCTGGTATGTACATTGGATCCACAGGCATTGATGGATTGCATCATCTCGTATATGAGGTGGTTGATAATAGCATTGATGAAGCGATGGCTGGTTACTGTTCAGAAATCCGTGTCTACCTCGATATTGATGATGAGGGAAGAGAGATTTGTACCGTTGAGGACAATGGCCGCGGAATTCCAGTCGATCCACATCCAACCGAAAAGAAAAGCTCGCTGGAAATTGCCCTCACCCAACTGCATGCCGGAGGAAAATTCGACAAGAACTCCTATAAGGTTTCCGGCGGATTGCATGGGGTGGGTGTCTCCTGTGTGAATGCCCTCTCGGTCTGGATGGAGGTTACCATCTATCGGGATGGGGGAATATACCGACAGCTCTACAGCTGTGGATTGCCCAAGAGTGAAGTGCTTCGCATCGGAGATACCGATCGAAGCGGCACCGTGGTGAAATTCTCCCCCGATTACTCCATCATGGAGCCGAATGCTTTCAGTTATGAGGTATTGGTTGGCCGATTCAGGGAGCTTTCCTTCCTGAATAAGGGTGTTTCAATTTCCCTGACTGATCGCAGAGGAAGCGAAGTGAAGGAACAAACATTCCACTCTGAGGGTGGTATTTCCCACTTTGTGAGTTACCTTAACGAATTCAAGCGTGTCTTGGTTGATCCTCCCATTTCCATTGAAGGGGAAAAGGACAACATCAAGGTGGAGATCGGCCTGCAGTACAATGATAAGTACGATGAGAAGGTGCTTAGCTTTGTCAACAATATCAACACCCGGGAGGGTGGTACCCACCTCACTGGTTTCAGGACTGGATTGAGTCGGGTTATCAACCTTCAATTACAGAAGAACCCAAAACTCTTGAAGAAGTATGAGGAAAAACTCGAGCAGAGTGATATCTCAGAAGGTTTGACCGCTGTTATTTCTGTAAAGGTTCCCGAGCCCCAGTTTGAGGGGCAGACCAAGATGAAGTTGGGCAACTCTGCTGTTACCGGCGTTGTTTTCTCCATGGTGTATGAGAAGCTGGGAAACTATTTTGATGAGTTTCCTGCACAGACAGAAATCATTCTGCAGAAGATCATCAATGCTGCGCTTGGAAGGGTTGCCGCCCGTAAGGCACGAGAGCAGATCAGGAAGAAGAGTGAAGGTGGCGGCCTACCAGGCAAGCTGGCCGACTGTTCTGAAAAGGATCCTGCAAAGTGTGAGGTCTTCATTGTTGAGGGTGATTCAGCAGGTGGGTCCGCAAAACAGGGACGTGACCGTAGATTCCAGGCAATTCTTCCTCTTTGGGGCAAGATGCTCAATGTTGAGAAAGCCCAGGAATTCAAGGTTTTGGGAAATGATAAGCTGCAGCCGGTTATTTCCTCCATTGGTGCCGGTATTACTCGGTACAACAATATGGGGAAGGATGAAGATTTCGACAATGATGTGACCTTTGACATCTCTAAAACGAGATATCACAAGATTATCATCATGGCGGACGCGGATGTTGATGGATCACATATCAGGACACTGCTGTTGACGTTCTTCTTCAGGTATATGAGACCTCTCATTGAAGCTGGATATATCTATTTTGCAATGCCTCCCTTGTACAAGATCACCATAGGGAAGAAGGTATTCTATGCCTATGATGAGGAAGCGAGGACCAAGATTCTCGAGGAACACAATGTCAGGGATGAAAACAAGGTTGGCATCCAGCGTTACAAAGGTCTTGGTGAGATGAACCCCGACCAGCTTTGGGAAACAACCATGAATCCTGAGACACGCATGATCAGCCAGATTTCTCTTGAAGATGCAGAGGAAGCTGATAGGGTCTTCAGTATGCTCATGGGTGAAGAAGTTGAGCCACGAAGGGCTTTCATTGACGCAAATGCCGTCTATGTTTCGAATTTGGATATCTAGTATAAGGACATGATCGTGGAAGAAGTAAACGAAAATAGGACAATAATTGTAGACGTGGCAAAGGAGATGCGAACCTCGTATCTCAACTATGCCATGTCAGTCATTGTCAGCAGGGCTCTCCCTGATGTACGTGACGGTCTCAAGCCGGTCCACAGAAGAATCCTCTTTGATATGTATGAGATGGGTCTGAGAGCCAACTCCTCATATAAGAAATGTGCTCGTATTGTTGGTGATGTACTTGGTAAATACCATCCCCATGGGGATGGATCGGTATATGATGCATTGGTGCGCCTGGCGCAGGATTTTTCCTTGCGCTACCCGGTGGTAAACCCCCAGGGCAACTTTGGGTCGATTGATGGTGACCCGGCAGCAGCAATGCGATATACCGAGGCTAAGATGAGCCGAATCGGCGAGGAAATGTTGCAGGATATCCAGAAAGAGACGGTTGATTTCGGGCCGAACTATGATGACTCGATGACAGAGCCTCTGGTACTCCCTGGTTCATTCCCCTTCCTGCTGGCAAACGGAAGTAGTGGAATTGCAGTTGGAATGGCCACCAATATGGCTCCACACAACCTACAGGAAATCTCTGACGCAATCTGTGCAGTCATTGACAACCCTGATATCACCATTGATGAGTTGATGGAACATATCAAGGGTCCTGATTTCCCCTCAGGAGGAGTCATCTGTGGTGTGCAGGGTATCAAGGATGCCTTTACCACCGGACGTGGCAAGATTGTCATGCGCTCTGTGTACGAGATTGAGGAGAGTGACCGTGGTCATGATCAGATTGTGTTCACCGAGATACCCTACCAGGTCAATAAAGCCGATTTGGTGAAGAAGATTGATGATCTCCGCAAGGATGGTGCGATTCCTATGATCAGTGCAATACGCGACGAGTCTGACCGTAACGGTATCAGGATCGTGGTGGAGCTGAAGATGGGTTCCGAGCCGATGGTGGTGCTCAATCAGTTGTTCAGCCGAACTGCCCTACAGTCAAATTTCAATGTAAACAATCTTGCACTGGTGAAGGGAAGGCCTCAGTTGCTCACACTCAAGGAGATGTTGCTGTATTATATTGAGCACCGAACTGAGGTGGTAACAAGACGGACAAGGTATGATTTGCGCAAGGCACAGGAGCGTGCCCATATTCTCAGGGGCTTGAAAATCGGTCTTGATAACATCGATGAAGTGATCAAGATCATCAAGGAGTCTGACGATAATACGATAGCTGCAAATCGTCTCGTTGAACGTTTTGGGTTGGATGATATCCAGGCACAGGCGATCATCGACATGAAACTTGGTCGCTTGAGTCATCTTGAGACTTCCAAGATCTTGGATGAATTGGGAGAACTTGAACAGAAGATAACCTACTATCAGGATTTGCTTGCGGACGACCAGAAGATATTGGACGTTGTCAAATCTGAAGTTCGTTCCCTTCCCTCCACCCTTGTCCCAAAAGACCGCAGGCTTACGAGGATTGCCCGAGAGGAGTTGGGACAGGCAACGGATGAGGATTTCATCAAGGAAGAATCTGTCGTTGTATTGATCAGCAACAAGGGCTTTGCAAAGCGAATTCCCGTCGAGGAGTATGACGCTCATGGACGCGCAGGCAAGGGAACCAGGACAACCAAGTTGCAGGATGGCGATTTCGTCGACCATATGTTTGTTGCTTCAACCCATGAATATGTGATGTTCGTCAGCAATGCTGGAAAGGCTTACTATATCAAGGGATTCCAGATTCCTGAAGCTACCAAAACGGCGAAGGGGACCAGTATCAAGAATATTCTTCAGCTGGAAACCTCCGAGAAGATCACTTCAATCATTTCATTCAAGGAATTCAGTGAGGATAAGTACCTGATGATGGCTACCCGTCAGGGTGTTGTGAAAAAGGTATCGTTGTCCAACTTCGTGAATGCAAGGGTTCGTGGTATCAGGGCCTTGTTCCTGGATGAAGGTGATGAGCTCCTGAGCTGTGACCTTGTTGAGGAAGGTGACGAGGTCATGTTGATCACCAAGAATGGCCGTGGACTCAGGTTCCGCCAAAGTGATATACGGGCAATGGGAAGAGCTAGCCGTGGTGTTCGCGGTATCCGCCTGATTGGAGATGACCAGGTTGCTGGACTGTTGAAGGTAGATGATTCCCGCAGAATCCTCATGATTACTGAAAATGGGCAGGGCAAGCAAGTCACCTTTGACAGCTTCAATGTACATGGTAGAGGAACACAGGGACAGAAGATCTTCCGTCTTGGAACAAAGGCCTCCTTTATCGTGGGTGTGCTGAGTGTGAATGATGATAACGATGTAGTGTGTGTCACCATGATGGGACAGACGCTGAGAGTTCATTGTGATGCCATCTCGGTGCAAGGGAGAAATGCTTCCGGAGTCCGTGTGGTGTCGATGAAGTGGAAAAACGACTCCATCGTAGCCATCGCTTCTACTGAGAAAGATGAAGAGGAAGAAGTAGAGATTCCTGAAGCACCAAATCCAGAGGATGTGGTTCAAGATGAGGATGTTGATGATGATGAATCTGAAGATGTGGTAACTGACGATTCAGATAACGAATAAAACATCTGTTAAGTAGTATATCGGGCTGTTTTCCATTGAGAAAACAGCCTATTTTATTGCCAAAAATTTGCTCAATTGCCCACACAAATCTGTATCGTTATACAGAAACATTGGTTCAAAAACCTGCAAATAGAGCGCTGAATTGCTGTTTTTGGGATATTTGAAAAACATTTCAAAATCGAAGGTGAAAAACCAACCAAGGAGAATTCAACTTGCTCAGAAGGATAGTATGGCCATGTTGAAGCCAGTCCTGTTTCACGTGAAACATCTGGTAGAAGGAATAGGGGACTGGATGGTAGTACAAGAGCACACGAGGTAATGCAATATATACAATAGCACGTTCTTTTTGTACGTGGAGTCTGGTATACACAAGGAGTATTGATCGTATGGCTCAGACACGTTCAGGAACGGGTATTGTCTTCGAAGATTGTTTCACGTGAAACATCGATTATCTTGGTAGAGAGTTGATTCGAATAGAATGCGTATTTCGAAACGTGATTCAGGGCATAAAAAAAAATACGTTCCACGCGAATGTTTCACGTGAAACGCATCATGCTTGATTCTCTGAATACTATAGATCTGGGGTATTTACCACAGTTAGATTCGGATCAACAAAGTTGCGAAGGTAGCGTTCTACACCACCTTTCAGGGTCATCTGGGACATCGGGCAGCCAGCACATGCGCCAACAAGACGAACAGTTACATCATTGCCAACCAAACTGATGAACTCGATATCTCCACCGTCATTTTGCAAAGAGGGCCTAATGTCCTCAATTGCCTTTTTGACTTTATCTTCTCTCATGTAAGTATCCTCCATACGGTACGGTACCTTGAAGATACTATAGAGATGAAGAAGGGTCAAGTTAACTCCCTTATTGGGTGACATGAATGCATTTATTACGTATAGTGAATACCATGAGTGCACAAACAATACTGTTTTTGAACCAAAAAGGTGGCGTAGGTAAAACCACCTCAGCAGTCAACTTGGGAGCTGCGTTGGCGGGGCAGGGCAAGAAGGTCCTGTTGATCGATTTGGATGCCCAGGGTAATCTTACAAGTGCTACCTCCATTGATGGGAGGCAACCTGGTATATATGAGGTAATAGCGGGTCATCTTCCCGCTGAGGATGCGATTCAACAGACCCCTGTCAAGAATCTCT
The DNA here is from genome assembly GCF_050178175.1 of Sphaerochaeta sp. Classification (GTDB taxonomy): domain Bacteria; phylum Spirochaetota; class Spirochaetia; order Sphaerochaetales; family Sphaerochaetaceae; genus Sphaerochaeta. Next base: position 57,413 of record NZ_JBFXGH010000001.1, on the reverse strand, counting down.
ACGCTATTCCCAGCAATATCAACATGGCTGGTTTGAATATCGAGCTGGTTGATGAGGAAGAGCGAGAGTTTTTTATTAAACGGGCTTTATCGCCATTGGAGAATTCTTGGGAGTATATCCTTGCAGACTGTCCTCCTTCTCTTGGGTTGGTCACGGTCAATGCAATGGCATGGGCCAAGAAAGTGATCATTCCAATGCAGTGTGAATACTTGGCAATGGAAGGGTTGAGCTTGTTGACAAGAACTGTGGGGAACATGAAGAAATCGATTAATCCTGATCTTGAAGTGCTGGGTATTCTTTTCACCATGTATAGCAAGCGTACTAATCTGGCTAAGGAAGTAGTTGAAGATGTGAGTTCCTTTTTCCCCCAGTTGGTCTTCAAGACTATGATTCCCAGAAATATCCGACTTGCTGAAGCCCCTTCCCATGGACTCCCGATTACCGTGTACGATGGTTCAAGCAGTGGGGCAAAAGCATACAAGGCGTTAGCCAAGGAGGTTGCAAAACGTGTCGCAAGAAACCAATAAGAAACATGGGTTGGGGAAAGGAATAGGCTCCTTGATGCAAGACTATTCATTTGATTCAGTTTTGGACTCCGCCCTTGGCCTAGCTTCATCAAAACCAGATGCAGAGAAAGGCCAACGTGTTCTTGAAGTCCCTGTAGAACAAATTCGTGCAAACCCAAACCAACCCAGAAAAGATTTCAACCAGGAAGCACTGGAAGAATTGAGCCAGTCGATCAAACGAGAAGGTGTGTTGCAGCCTATCCTGGTAGAGGAGATCGCTCCAGGGTTGTATAGCATTGTTGCAGGAGAGAGAAGATACCGGGCTGCGAAAATTGCCGGGCTCGAGCGGATACCGGTACTGGTGAAAGATTTCACCCAGATGCAACGATTGGAAGTCTCTCTCATAGAGAATATTCAGAGAGAAAGTCTGAACCCTATTGAAGAAGCGAAGGCGTATGCTTACCTTATTCAAGAAGCAGGGATAACCCAAGAGGAGTTGGCGAAGCGGCTGGGAAAGAATAGGTCCACAATCAGTAATAGCATCCGGCTTTTACAGTTGAGCTCATCCATGCAGCAGGATTTATTGAACGGCAAATTTACTGCAGGGCAGGCGAGGGCGATTCTTTCCGTGGTGAATCCTGCGGACAGGGAAATCCTTTATCGTACCGTTCTGGAGAAAGATCTTTCAGTACGGGCAACGGAACAGCTGGCTTCACAGTTCAATATGGGTAAACGTGCTGCATATCAGAAGAAGAAACGGGCCAGGAAGAGTCTGGCGAAGGCTCCAGAGATTATTGCAATTGAGGATAAATTCCTGCATGCAGTAGGATCGCAGGTCGAGATTAAAGGGTCACTGGAAAAAGGAAAGATTGAGATTCCCTTTACCAGTAGTGAAGAATTGGAAAGACTGTATCAGTTGCTGATGCCAAATCAGGGATTGTTTGAACTATAAGAAAGTAAGGAGAAAAAATGGATAAGAAAGAATTGAAAGACGGCTTGTATGCCGTATTGCATACCAGTAAGGGTGACATCACACTATTCCTTGAGAGCAAGAAAGCTCCAATGACCACTGCAAACTTTGTAGGGCTTGCAGAGGGAGTTTTGAATGTGAATGGGGAAGGAAAGCCTTTTTATACAAATCTTACCTTCCATCGGGTCATTGAAAACTTCATGATCCAAGGTGGATGCCCCAAAGGAAATGGGACCGGTGGTCCCGGATATACGTTCCCAGATGAGTTCGATGATTCATTGAAACATACCGAACCAGGGGTTCTCTCCATGGCAAACGCTGGGCCCGGAACAAATGGAAGCCAATTTTTTATCACGCATGTGGCGACACCTTGGCTGGATGGAAAGCATTCCGTCTTTGGTCATGTTGTAGAGGGCATGGATGTGGTGAACTCCATAGCACAAGGTGATAAGCTCAGTCGTGTTGAGATTGTACGCGTAGGAAAGGAAGCTGAGGCATTTGAAGTTTCTCGTGAGATCTTTACCCAGTACGTACTTGCAGCAGAGGAAAAGAACAAGAGCCGCGAAGCCAAGGAAAAAGAGAAGCTTGAGAAAGAGCTGAAGAATCGTTGGCCTGATGCAAAAGTGACAGAGACAGGCCTTCGGTATGTAGTAAAGAAGGACGGTGAAGGAAAGAAAAGCCCGAAACACGGCCAGACGGTAACCGTTCACTATACTGGATCCTTGCTCGATGGAAGGATTTTTGATAGTTCAGTGCAGAGGGGGACCCCAGCGCAGTTTGCAATCGGACAGGTAATTGAAGGATGGAATGAGGCCTTGAAGACCATGACCGTAGGAGAACAGCGGACCCTGATCATCCCCCCCGAACTCGGATACGGGACCATGGGATATCCCGGGGTTATCCCTCCCAACTCCTATCTGATTTTCGATGTGGAGTTGATAAAGTTTTAATTAGATATATAAGAAGGAGATACTTGTGAAAGAAAAGGCTGTTCATTACGTCTGTAGCCAATGTGGCAGGATTGAGACAAAATGGTTGGGACGCTGTCCAGACTGCGGAAGTTGGAACACCTTTGAAGAGGAAGCGGTAAGTAAGCCTTCCGATGGCAAGCGTGCTGTGATCAGCACTGCCACCAAGCCAGTGAGTTTGGAGGAAGTTGAGATTGATCCGTTGTTCCGGTATGAGACAGGTATCAGTGAACTTGACCGGGTACTCGGTGGAGGAGTCATGCGTGGCTCTTCCATCCTCCTTGGGGGAGAGCCGGGTATCGGCAAGTCTACCTTAATGCTCCAGGTACTTGAGAAGTGCTCAAGCGGACGGAAAGTGCTCTACATTTCTGGAGAGGAGTCACCCAGTCAGGTTAAGCTTCGTGCCCAACGACTGGAACTCAATCTTTCATCCATCTCCATTTTCTGTGATACCAGGGTGGAAGTGGTGGTAAGTCTCTTGAGTGAAGAGAAGCCTGATGTAGTCGTTGTCGATTCACTACAAACACTCACCAGTGATGAGATTCCTTCCCCTGCCGGGTCAGTGAACCAGATCCGGTCTTGTTCCACTACCTTGGTTGGTCTCTGCAAACAGTTGGGGATATCGTTGTTTCTTATCGGGCATGTGACGAAGGAAGGGGTGTTGGCTGGCCCAAAAGTCATTGAGCATCTGGTTGATACCGTAATCTACTTTGAGCAGATTTCCAGTGGAATTCGGTTGATTCGAGCTGCTAAGAATCGGTTTGGCTCAGTTGATGAAATCGGTATTTTCAGTATGCATGGGAAAGGGCTCAGCCCAGTGGCAAATCCGTCCTCATTCTTTATTACCGATAGGCTCACGAAGGACATACCCCCTGGGATATCCTATACACCGGTTATCGAGGGGTCGCGGACCTTCTTGGTGGAAATCCAGGCACTGACTACCAGTGCCAAGAATGGGTATACCCGAATCTATTCAGACCGAATTGATACCGCCAGGGTTACCCGCGTTGCTGCAATTTTGGAGCGACATGCAGGCCTACGGCTCAGTGACCAGGATATCTATGTCAATGTAGCAGGAGGGATGAAACTCAGTGAGGTATCCATTGAGTTGCCCCTTGCCCTTGCCCTCTGGTCTGCCCTGACCAACAAGAATATACCCAGGGCCTTGGTCAGCTATGGGGAGCTTAGCCTTGCTGGAGAAGTAAGGGGTGTTGGGTTTCCGGAAAAGCGAGAGAAGGCTGCCAAGGAGCTGGGTTTCAAGCGTTCAATAGTACCCAGGACTGCTTCCCGTTCCCCGCTGGTTCAACATGCTTGCTCTACAGTGAAGGAAGCCCTGGATCTTATGAATTCATTGAAGTGATTATATAGTAAGCAATACTAACAAATAAATAATAATATACAATTGAAAGAAATAAATATATTGATAAAGAGTCGGGAAAAGGTTGTATCCATCGATACGACCTCTCTTGCTATATTCGTTAGCTTTCCTTATGAACCAAGCATGCTGAGAAGAATGGGGAAAATGACAACATTTCCGATGGAGGCTCCTAGGCTGGTGTAGAGGAAAACAAGAAGGGTGTGCAATACACGGTTTCGATACCACCCCCTGAAGGATGCTGCATCCTCCCCCAGTTGCTCAAAATCACGGACCTTTGGCTTCCTGAGTGTTGCTTCCATCAATCCGCTCACCATTCCAACCCCAATCCCAGGATGGAGGCTTGTAAGGGGGGCTGACAATATACTCACCAATGTGTTGAGGGGATGGGCCAGTGCAAGGATTGCACCAATGGCAGTGAAGCTCATGTTCACTGCCAGCCAGTACCCAAACATCTTGATTCCTTCACTCTGACCGAGGTTGAAGAAACCATACAAGAGGATTCCCACAATAAGTATGGGAAAGCCCCAGGAAAAAATCTTTCCGGCTTTACCACCCTTTGGTGTGGTGCTGATGTCTGAAAGGTCGGTACCGATGGTGCCCTCCTCGATTGCCTTGATCGTCCTGATGATCCCACCTTGGTGACCTGCGCCAATGACGGCAAGCTTTTTATTGCCAGGGGAGAGGAAGATGCTGGTTGCCAGATAACGGTCCCGCTCGTCGATGAGCACTTCCTTTACAGAGGGTAGTTCCTTTGCCATCTCATCCATCATGCCTTGCATGACATCGGCTTTTTTGAGGGACTCCAGTTCCTCCTCTGAAATCTTTTCATTACTGAAAGCGGCACTGATGATGGTGGCAATGAGTTTTGCCTTGTTCCAGAGATTCGACTTTCTCCATGCCCTGCTGAACGTGACCTGGATTTCCCTGTCACAGAGTGAGTAGGGGATCTTTTTTTCCTTGGCCAGTCTTGCTGCACTGAGGATTTCTTCCCCTGGGGCGCTTCCTGATTGGTCTCCCATCCGTTTCTGAAAGGAGGAGAGGGCCATATTCGCCAACAGGAGGAATCCCTTATTTTCCCTGAGGACCTTCTTGATGTCCATATCTGACCAAGAGGATTTCTCCTCCCTGTTTTTCATCCGTCCATCGTCAAGCTCAAGGCAGATATGGTCAGGTTGCTCACTTTCAATGAGTTGTGACACTTCATCAACACTCTCTTTGGATACATGGGCTGTGCCCACAAGGAGAATCTCTCTTCCATCGTTGAGTGTGAGTCGGTGGAAGGTATCACTCATTTTTTCATCAGTCATGCAGTCAACTATACTGAAGGAAGAGCAGAGAAACAAGGGAATTTGACACTCATGTGTGATTGATATACTGTTTGTCCACATGGAAACAATGTTCTATCTGGCGAAACTCGCCCTTGCTTTAGTTCTCGGAATGGGTTCTGCACATCTTTTGGGCAAGGAAAGGTTCACCCATGTCTCAGCGTATGCACAGATGTTCTTGGTTTGGCTTCTGCTGTTTTTCATGGGGGTGAACACTGGGGGAATCGATGGGATCACCTCCCAGTTTGGGACCATCGGTATTACTGCGTTGCTTATCACCCTTTTTGGGGTGGCCGGTACCATTCTTGTTGCGTTGCTTTTTTCCTTTATCCTGACCCCGTCCTTGCGTTCTGAGCATATTGCCATTGCAAAGAGGAAGGAGCAGAGTTTCATCAGAAGGCTGTATGATATTATCAAGGAACCTCTGCTCTTGGTGTCCATTGTAATCCTTGGCTTGATATTGAGACTGGGTACGAATGCCTTCTCCTGGTTCGAGAGTTCCCTGGTTACTTACCTGCTTTATGTGCTGTTGTTCTTTGTTGGCATGGGTATGGTCCATCGGAAGATAAGCTTCAAAGGGGTGTTTGCTGATAGAAGCCTGTTTTTCCTCCCACTCTACACCATACTCGGCACCTATGTTGGAGCCTTAGGGGTTTTCCTTTTCACTCCCTATACCCTCTCCCAAGTCATAGGGATGCTTAGTGGGTTTGGTTGGTACTCTCTCTCCGGTATCCTGATCACTGATCTGGGGTATCCGGTTCTTGGTTCCATCTCATTCCTGTCCAATCTGCTGAGGGAGAGCTTCTCATTTTTCCTCATTCCTCTGTTTGGAAGGTTGGGAAGGAGGTATTACTATCCTGCAGTCTGCACTGCCGGTGCAACCAGTATGGATGTCACCTTGGTCTTGCTTTCCTCCCATTTTGGGACGCGTACCATGGTAGGTTCGATCTATCATGGTGTGATCATGAGCTTGGTTGCTCCGCTTCTCATTCCTCTCTTTTTCTAACGCTGTGTCCAGAGCTGGGCAATGATGGTAAGAGGATTCTCTTTCAGGAGCCTAAGGTAGATGACAGGTGGGCCGTCAAAGAGATTGTCGATTGCTGAGGATAAGGAGGCGATGGAAGAAGGGGGAGCGAGCTGGGTGAATGTATAGCTTCCTTCCTCCAGATGGAAAGGAGCCTCTACCTTCGGCAGGGGGAGCCCTTTCTCAACAGCCTCCCGTGTTGCCTCATCGGGGCTCTCCTGTACCCCGGCAAAGAGCAGGTTGAGGGTGGAAGAGAGTGCAAGACACCCTTCACTGCCCACCGGTTGGGCATCGAGATGGGTGAGCATTTGTTGATAAGCATCTTCCGCATCAGAGGCAGAGAATGGAGCTGTTTGATAGGCAATCGCCTGGTTGAGGTGTAAAATCATGGACTTGCTTTGTTGCATGAGAGATACTGTAGCAGAATGAAAACAGACGGTAAAGTAGAAAACATACCATATACCCTTCTCTATAGAAGAGGGATTCGGCATATAACGGTTCGGGTCAAGGCAGATGGGGCGGTGAAAGTAAGTGCCCCTTACGGAATATCGAAGGTTGCCGTAGAGAGAGTTATTCTCAGCAATAAGGAAAAACTGCTCCATACCATCATAAAACAGCAACAGGCACTGCATACCTATGGGAGTGGAGAGTTGTTTCCCTATGAAGGAAAACACTACACACTTCTATTGGAGCCTGGAGAGCATGCCGCAATTACGGTAATTGATTCCTCTTTGCTCGTGACCTATGATCCCAAAAAGCCCTTGGACTCCCTTGGTATCTGCCGCATGATCAAGGAACTCTATCGGGAAGAGGCACGCAAGAGACTGACACCCCTGGTTTCCTATTGGGCAGATATCCTGCATCTCCCCTTTCCTCCTTTTTCAGTACGCGATTCAAAAAGTCGATGGGGTAGCTGCTCAGCAAAAGGCAGGCTGAATTTTTCCCTGCGATGCCAAGCCCTAAGCGAGAAGCAACTCTCCTATTTGGTACTGCATGAAATGGCTCACTTGGTCCATTTCAATCACTCGAAAGAGTTCCATTCCTTGCTTCTGCACTACATGAGCGACTACAAACAGGTACAGCGAACCATATTTTCCATGCAAAGGGAGACCCAGCTCTGTTTTTGATTCCCGAGTGAGTGCAGGGATTGACCTGGGGTATTGATGTCTTTCATTCACAAATTTGGTATAATCGTGTATCTTTGCATGAAGAGGAGATTCAATACTATGAAACCTGATGTACTTGCAGATGGTGTCTACCGTGTGGCCGCAAAGGTCGGCAGTCGGGACCTGTTTGAAGGAATATGGCCCATCCCTGATGGAGTGATGCTGAACTCTTATGTGGTGAAAGGCAGCGAGAAACGTGTCCTGGTCGATTTGGTAAAGGATTGGGATGGTGCGTTGAAAGCTGTTGGTGATCAGCTGGAGAGTCTTTCCCTCGGAGATGGGAAGCTGGACTACATCATCATCAACCACATGGAACCAGATCACACCGGTGCAATGGCTGAAATCGTCAAGCATTATCCCGAAGTAGAAATCCTTTGCAGCGCAAAAGCTGTTCCCATGATAAAGCATTTCTATAAGATTGAGAAGAATGTGCGGGCTGTCAGTGACGGGGAAACCCTTGATATTGGGGGAAAAACACTCAAGTTTTTCATGACCCCGAACATCCACTGGCCCGAGACCATGATGACGTATCTACAAGAGGATGGGATTCTCTTCAGCTGTGATGCTTTCGGTTCCTTTGGCCGCTATGAACACTGTTTTGATGATGAATTGAGCGCTGGAGAGAAGGAAAAGATTACAGGTGAGACGGAGCGCTACTATGCAAACATTGTCTCCACCTTCTCATCCTTTGTAATTCGTGGAATTGCCAAGCTTGATGGGCTTCCCATCAAGATGGTTGCACCAAGCCATGGGATTGTATGGCGCTCAGAACCAGGGAAGATTATCGAGTGGTACAAGACCCTGGCCACCTACATGCAAGGTCCCAGAGAAAAAGAGGTAGCTGTAGTCTGGTCGAGTATGTATGGGAACACCCAGGCCCTGCTCTCTTCAATTGTTGAAGGCCTGGAGAGTGAGGGCATTCCTGTCCATGTTCTGCAGGTTCCCCAGACCCATGAGTCCTTTGTCCTGGAGAAGGTGTGGAGAAGCGAAGGCTTGGTCATCGGTATGCCTACCTACGAATACAAGATGTTCCCCCCGATGTATCACGTCTTGGATATTCTGGAGAGAAGCCATGTACAGGGAAGAAAAACACTACGCTTTGGATCCTTTGGATGGTCCGGTGGAGCACAAAAGCAGTTTGATGAATTCTCTTCTGCCATGAAGCTGGACTGCCGTGGTGTGGTTGAATACCAAGGGTCCCCTACTGAGGAAGACAAGCAGAAGGCCTATGATCTGGCAAAGGCATTAGCCAAGGATATAAAGGGCTAACCTAAAGCATTACCAGACACAAGTGAGGCTGTTTCAGCCCCTCCTGTTATCCCATGGCTGCTTCCACAAACGCATTGAAGAGGGGAAGCATCTCGTCTCCCATGCTCTCAGGGTGCCATTGCACCCCTAGGATCCAATTCTCACTGGTATTCTCTATAGCTTCAATGCAACCATCGCTGCTTCTTGCCGTAGAGTGAAAAGCAGGGGCAACCTTGTCGATGCATTGGTGGTGAAGGCTGTTGACCCCGACCTCCCCACTTCCCAGTATGGAAGCAAGTTTTGTGTGCCCCTGGATCGTGACCGGATGGCTTATCTGGTCAAAGTGTTCCAGATCTGGATGTACTATGTCGTGGTGCTCTCTCATCAGATAGTCCTGAAAGAGGGTTCCTCCCTCAGCTACGTTGATCAGTTGACACCCCCTGCAGATACCAAGGATTGGTATACTCTTTCTCTTTGCAGCATGATACAACGCGATTTGGAATATGTCGCTCTCTATGTCACTTTTACCGCAGGAAGGATGACGTTCCTGGCGATAATATGATGGCTCAATATCAGGTCCACCTGCTAGTAAGAGACCATCACAGTGGGATAAGAGGGTATCGATATTGCTTTTTGTGTGTGGAATGAGAATAACGGAAGCACCACTCTTTTCGAGCTTTGCAACATACCCTTCATTGGTGAAAATCCTCCGAAGGGTGGGAAATGCAGAGGTAGGCGGAGCCTGGTCATAGGTCCCGCCTATCGCTATGATCGGCCTGCTCATTCGATGATTGAGAGCAGGTGACGGGTGAATCCACTGATACGCTCAACAGAGGGGATGCTGATACGTTCCTTGGTGGAGTGGACATCAAACATGTCAGGGCCAAATGATACAGAGTCCATTCCAGGGATCCTGCTGTTGATGATACCACATTCAAGGCCAGCATGGATGGCCGTAATTTCCGGTTTCTTCCCAGTATACTCCTCATACGCCTTTGCACAGAATCCCGTCAATGCTGAGTCGGGGTTTGGTGTCCATGCAGGGTATGCCCCTACAAAGGTTGTCTTTGCACCAGCGAGGGTGAAGACTGATGCAAACCTGCGGGCTATATCATCACGCGCAGAGAGTACTGAGGAGCGATGGCTGCTGGTTACATGGAAAGCCTCTTCATCCAGCCGAAGAATGGCCAGATTGGATGAGGTCTCCACGATGCCAGGAATCCTGAAACTCATGGCATCGACCCCATGTGGGGCGGCATACAGGCTGGTGAGCAGTTGTTTGCTGATTGTTCCATCCACAGCTTTCTTTGGGACATCCGTCTCCTCCAAGGTAATGCGAATATCCGGGTCATTGAGTGCATACTCGTCACTAAGCATCTGCTGGGTCTGTGAGACGAAAGCCTTCAATGTTTCAATCTCACCGGATGGTACTGCAAAAGAAAGCGTGCAAACTGAAGGAATGACATTCCGTTTGGTTCCCCCTTCTGCCTTGAAGACCATACAGGAGTGAACCTGGCTCAATGCACGAGACGCAACCTTGATGGCATTTGCCCGCTGTTTATGGATTTCTCCACCACTATGTCCTCCAAGCATCCCGTCTGCAGTAAGTGTGAAAGCCTTGAAGGAAGAAGGAACTTGCTCCCACTGCACAGGGAGCGTTACATCAACCTCTATTCCTCCGGCACAACCAATATAGAGAACCCCTTCTTCTTCACTATCCAGGTTGATCAGGAGCCTGCTCTGTACCTTGTCCTGTTCAATGTTGAAAGCCCCTGTCAGTCCGGTCTCTTCACTAACGGTAAAGATTGTCTCCAAGGGGCCATGTTTTGCCTCTTTGTCTGCAAGGATATCGAGAGCGAGCGCGATTGCAATGCCATTATCCCCACCGAGGCTGGTCCCCTTTGCCTTGAGAAAATCACCGTCTCGTATAAGCTCTATGGGGTCCTTGGTAAAGTCATGAGTGCTCCAGGCCTCTTTTACACAGACCATATCCATATGTCCCTGCAAGGCGACTGAAGGTCTCTTTTCAAATCCTGGATAGGCCTTTTTTCGGATGATGACATTGCCGGCTGCATCAACTATGGCATCAAGCTCATGTTCTTTGGCAAAGGCAAGAAGAAATTGACGTACTCCTTCCTCATTTCCCGATTCTCGGGGGATATCAGAAAGATCAGAGAAATAGTTCCAGAGTGCCTGGGGCTTCAACCCCTTCACTGCATCTTGCATAGTCATGTACTCCTTATTGTTCTTTCAGGCAAAGCGGTCGCGGATCAGGTTCCCATCGACAAACAAACCTTTCATCTGCATGTCCTTATCCAGTACAACCACATCCGCCTTGTAGCCTGGGACCAGCATCCCTTGTTTGGTAAAGCTGTAGATACGTGCTGGGTTTGTGGAACTCATCTGGCTTGCTTGTTGAATGGGTATTTCCCATTCGACTGCATTCTTCATGCCTTGGAGCATGGTCAGTGCAGAGCCGATGAACAGGTCTGGATCCTTGAGACTGACAAAAGCCCCTTCCTCCCCCAAGGTGCATTCAACCCCGTTGGCCACCATGGGACCGGTTCTCTGCTTGGTGGGCTTGAGGCTGTCGGTTATCATGACAATGTTGTCCAGTGGTTTTTCACGGAGCAACATTTTGACCAATTCAGGATGGACATGAATACCGTCACAGATGATCTCACACTGCATGTCTCTTTGGATCAGGATCGCCCCGACCGTTCCAGGGTTTCTATGATGCAGGCGGCTCATTGCATTGAAGAAGTGGGTGGAATGGAAGATTCCGCACTGCATCCCCTCCATGATGTTTTCATAACTGGCGTTGGTATGGCCGGCAAGTAAGACGATGTTCTTTTCTCTTGCCAACAATGCCAATTCACGCATGTGTTTGAGTTCAGGGGCTACGGTCATGCAGATGACCTTACCTTGTCCTGTTTCGATGAGATCATTGAAAATCTCAAGATTGACAGGTATTACGCCCTCTGGATTCTGGGCTCCAACACGTTCCATGGAGATAAAAGGGCCTTCCAGATTGATGCCCATTATCTTTGCACCTTGCTCACTGCCCATGGCATCGGCAATCGCCTTGGTGCTGGCTTTCATTACATCAAGCTTATCAGTGTAGACGGTTGGCATGAATGCACTCACTCCAAAGTCCGCAAGTCGCTCGCTCATTCCCAGGATGCTGGAAGGCTTACAGTCCTCTGTCCCAAAACCACCAATCCCATGGATATGGGAATCGATGAAACCAGGCATGATATAGGAACCTCCTACATCAATCATGGTGGTGTCACTGGGGAAGTGTTTTTCAGACAATCTTCTCATATTGAAGATGTCGCCGATCTCCCCTTTCTCATCTATATAGAGGGCGCAGTCTTTCAGTTTTGCATAACCAGTTACAACAGTCCCATTGGTAAGTACGGTTCGTAGACTCATGCAGATACCTCTCTTTACCTACAACTATACGTTCATACGCAAGAGAGGTCAATGAAAGGTAACTGTCAGGTCGTTGATCCATACCTCTTTCTTTATGCGATATAAGCCTATGAACAGCTTGGTGACCTCTTCCATTCCCAAGAGCAGGTAGAGCTGCCAGGTATTGAGGTTCAGCAGGAATACGCCGATGAAAGCAAGCGGAACACCGACCGCCCAAACCCCGAACATCTCTGCGAACATGGAATATTTGGTATCGCCACCGCTTCGGAGTATTCCCACAATGATGACCATATTGATGCTCTTGATCGGAAGCAGCGCTGCATTGATGGAAAGACAGTAGACAGCCAGTTCTCTTACCCTATCCGAGATATTGAAGAAGGAGGTGAACAGCGGGGCAAAGAGGAATTCAAAGATGCCCATGGCAAGCCCTACCAAGAGCGCTGTGGCAATGAATCGTTTGGCATAGAGCAGAGCAAGGAGCCTTTGTTTCTCCCCAATTTTTACCCCGATCATGATCAGTGTTGCATTGCTGATGCCCATCATCAGGACAAAGAAAAGATTCCCGACCGATTCTGCCACATTTATGGAGGCGATGGCTTCGATTCCCATCTTGCTGTATGCAACCTTGTAGGTGGCCATTCCAAGGGCCCAGAAGAATTCATTGATGATCACAGGCATGCTAGTAGGGATGATATGCAACAAGAACGTCTTGTTCCACCGGAATGCCTCCCTGCTTCTGATGGCAATGACCGGATGGCGATGGTAGACGATCCACAGGAGGGCGATTACCTCAACCAGTCGACTTATGGTGGTCGCGATTGCTGCCCCTGCCACACCCAATGCAGGAAATGGGCCAATACCAAAGATGAGGAGGTAGTTACCCCCTGCATTTAGGGTGAGTGAGAAGAGAGCAACCTGTAAGGGAATCTTTGCATATCCAATGACTCTCAGTGCCGTAGCAAGTACCTGGCTGATTGCGGTAAAGAGATAACTTATGCCGACAATCCTGAGATACGCGATACCTTGGCTGACCACCTCTGTTTCAGTGGTGAATATATGCATGATCTGGCGGGGGATGAACAATGATGCCAAGGCAAAAAGCAGAGCTGAAACTCCTGCCAAGGTGAACGAGAGTCCCAGGACCCGTTGGATATTGGTTTCATTCTTCGCCCCCCAGTATTGGGAAAGAAAGATGGCTGAACCACTGCAGACACCGAAGAACAACACACTGATCAGGAAGAACATCTGGTTTCCCAGCGCAACAGCAGCAATGGAAGACTCACCAAGCTGTCCGATCATCAGGGTGTCGACAAAGGAGAGGGAGTTGGTTAGCAGGCTTTGGAAGACCACAGGCAAGGCTATGGTCACCATCTTCTGAAAGAAATCCCTGCGTTCTGATATTGTTTTTTCCACCAAGTTTACCGTCTTGTGAGAAGTATCCTCGACAAGTCCTTCCTCTGCGCTTTTTCCAAGGCCTCAAGGACCAAGGGGCGGTTTTCTATCTTGTTGTACTGCAGGAGGGCTCGCTGCAGATGTCTCTCACGTCCCTTGGGGACGTACACGCTGGCAAACCGCTTGCCAGGTCTGGGATCGAGTCCAGTATAGTACATACAGGTAGAGACTGTCCCGGGCGTTGGATAAAATTCCTGCACCTGATCGGGAATGAAGTGGAATTTGTGCATATATAAGGCCAGGGTGATGGCATCTTCCAATGTACTGCCGGGGTGGGCGGCAATGAAGTAGGGTATCAGGTATTGTTTCTTCCCAGCCTTCTCTGTGGCCTTTTGGTAGAGTTCGGTAAATTCGTCAAAGAGGGCTGCCCTTGGCTTGCCCATGGCATCAAGCACCCTGTCGCTGACATGCTCGGGAGCAACCTTGAGTTGACCGCTGACATTGTGCCTGACAAGATGGTTCATGAATCGTTGCCTTGTCTTCTCGTCACAGACTTCCAGGAGATAGTCATAGCGGATGCCGCTCCTGATGAAAACCTTCTTTACCCTAGGAAGTGATTCAATGGCTTCAAGTAGATCGAGATATCTTCCATGGTAGTCCTTGAGATTGGCACATGGACTGGGATAAAGGCACTCCTTCGTTGGACAGGGCCCATAGGTTTGCTGTCTATCGCAGGCCAACCCTTGGAAGTTGGCAGTTGGCCCTCCCAGGTCATGGATATACCCCTTGAATGCAGGATGCTCACTCATTCGTTTTGCTTCCTTTACCAAGGATTCCTTGCTCCTGGTTTGGATCATCCTGCCCTGGTGGCTGGTGATGGCACAGAAAGAGCAGGAGCCAAAGCACCCACGATTGCTGGTGATGGAGAACTGTACTTCCTTCAGGGCAGGGATTCCCCCTGCTTTCTCGTAGTCTGGATGTGCATCAAGGGTGAAAGGAAGTTCGTGCAGGGAATCGAAAAAGGCTTCCTCCAGCGGAAGGGCAGGAGGGTTCTGGACGACCATGCGTTGCATGCACGATTGGATGACCCGTTTTCCCATTATGGGGTTTTCCTGCAGCATCTGCATGCCAAAAGCCTTTGCATAGGCTTTTTTCCCCGCTTCAGTTGGTGTATTGGATTGTTTATCCCGTTCACTGACCTCTTCATAGGATGGGAGGATACTTGTTGGCTCTGCCTCTATCTCAAAGGTGTTGGGATTGGTTGCATAAACTGTTCCCCTGATATCCCTAAGCTGCGAGATTGGTTCGCCTTTATCAAGACGCCGGACTATTTCCAGGGTCTGTCTCTCTCCCATACCATAGACCAAAAGGTCGGCCTTTGCATCGAGGATGATGGGTTTACGTACCTTGTCACTCCAGTAGTCATAGTGACTGAGCCTTCTCAGCGAAGCCTCCAGTCCCCCTATGATGATCGGGGTGTCTTTGCCGTAAGCTTGTCTTGCCTTCGTGGTATACACCAAGGTTGGACGGTCCGGGCGGTGCCCTGCCTTGCCTCCGGGGCTGTATTCGTCCTCTCTACGCGGTTTTGCATTGGCGGTATAGTGGGAGACCATACTGTCGATATTCCCCCCACTTATAAGGCAACAAAGACGTGGTTTGCCCAATTTAAGGAAATCTTTTGTTGAGTTCCAGTCGGGTTGTGCGATAATACCCACACGATAACCTTCCTTTTCCAGCAATCGTGACAAGAGGGCAAGTGCGAATGAGGGGTGGTCGACGTATGCGTCTGCACTGATGAAGGCGATGTCTATTTGGTCCCAGGACCGTTGTTGCAAATCTTCTTGTGTTGTAGGAAGAAATGCTGTGCGAGGGGCGTATGTTTTCACAACGCTCATCATAGGTCATCGGTCCTTGGGTGTAAATAGGAATAAGGGGTACTGTCATGGCTGAGCGAGAGTTTTTCGTTATTCTGAATCCACATGCTGCGAAGGGAAAAGCAAAAAAGCAGGGGGACCTGATCAAGGCCTTGCTTTCCCAATCAGGGAATCATGTGGAACTGGTCTATACCAAGAAGGGCGAAGGGGCAGAGCGGCTGGCATGGCAGGCAACATGTGAAAGACGGGATGTCGTCATTGCTGCCGGCGGGGATGGCACCGTCAACGAGACGGTCAACGGAATGCTGAAGGCTGCAACAGGGAGACAGCTGCCGGTTCCGACCCTAGGGGTAATACCGATTGGACGAGGGAATGACTTTGCATGGGGTATGCAGATACCGAAATCGATCAAGGAGGCCTGCTCTATAATCCTTCAAGGTACCAAACGGACTATCGATGCAGGTATTGTGCATGGTGGCAAATATCCACAGGGACGATACTTCATAAATGGCCTTGGTGTCGGATTTGAGCCACTGGTAAACTTTCTTGCCAGTGATTTCAAGCATGTCTCTGGGACTCCAAGCTATGTCTTTGCCCTTATCAGAATCCTGATTCATTATCCAGCTCCGTATTCTGTTGAGCTTACCTTGGATGGAAAGACGCAAAGACTCCAGACACAGCAACTCTCCATCTGCAATGGAAGGAGAATGGGCTCAGCATTCCTGATGGGTCCGGATGCGCTTTTTGATGATGGCTTGTTTGATGTGGTATATGCAAATGCTCCTGTTCCCAGCTGGAAATTGGTTCCCCTGGCGCTTACCTTCTTCAAGGGAGGACAGGTCAAGCGCAAGGAATTCAGTGTCTCAAGAGTGAAGGAGGTGAAGATGGTAAGCAGTGATCATCCGATGCCTGTGCATGTTGATGGGGAAGAAATTTCTCAAGGGTGTATGGAGTTTTCCGTTACGCTTTTGGAAGCCGCCCTCCCGGTGTTTTGCTGAGAGTTGGGTTTTTTAGGCAAACCGTGTCTAGATGTTGGACCCGATACAGAACAATCAGATAAATATTGCCGTTTTACTAAAAAGGAGCTCTTTTCAATTTTTCAATAATTAGCTATTATATAAATGATTAAAAATTTTCTATGGAATCCGGAAGGTTGGTTTTCGAAAAAGAGAAGTGTTTCCAAAACTTGCCTGAATATGATTGACTTCTCCTCTAAGAGAGTTTATCTTTAACAATGCGCGTTTTATGTAGTTTTTCTCGTTTTAGCTGATAACCAAGGAGTTCCCAATTTGATAAAGGATATGGTGCCGTTCGTACATTTTTATGATCAAGATTTTGTCGACATGTATGACAGGTCTTGGGTATGGATAGACGAACTTTGGAAGCAAGGAACCGAAGCCAATGGCATGAACGGTTCCTATCTTTCATACCCTGGCCAGACCACCTTCAATCAGTATTTATCCTGTTTCTCTTCTCTTTTTCTGGTGTATAGCAACCAGAATAACTCTCCGTTCCCCATGCTCGACTATTTCTACCAGAAACAGGAAGCAAATGGTGCTATTCGTGGGGAGTACTCCATAGAGGATGGGAAGCCTGTCTTTACGGCAGCAAACCCAGAAGGGATTTTCCCTCCTCTTTTTGCCTATGTTGAACATGGCTTCTATCATAAGATTGGAAACAAGAAAAGGCTGAAGGAGGTCGTTCCTGTACTGGAGCGATACTTCTCCTGGATCCAGGCAACGTTCCAAAAGCCCAATGGGCTCTACTCTGTTCCCATCGAAGCATGCCAGAGTGGTAATATTCCCCGTGACCATGTGTACTACCCATTGGACTTCAATGCACAGCTTGCTGTTAATGCCCTGTACATGTCTGCAATCGGTGATATCCTCAACGACAAGGAGTTGAGTTTCCGTTACAAGCGGATTTACTTCTCCTTGAAGACGAGGATAAACAGTATGATGTGGGACCCTGATACCAATTTCTACTATGATCTGGATATCAAGGGGAACCGTATTGACAACAAGTATATTGGTGCTTATTGGACACTGCTTGCGGAAATTCCCAACGATGAACGTGCTGCTTACCTGATTGAGTACCTCAAGGATCCAAAGGAGTTTGGAACCGACAACCCTTTCCCGAGTGTACCGGTCTCATCTCCTGTGTTCAGCGAGGATGGTAATGGGTATTGTGGTGGGGTTATTCCCATCAATACCTATATGGTCATCAAGGGGCTGGAGAAGTTCAACCAGTTCATCTTTGCAAGGGAGTGTGCCATCAGGCACATGTATTTCCTGCTTGATACCCTGCATCCCGATGCTGAAACCCTGGGGGATGTGTGGGAGGCGTACCTTCCAAACAAGGAAGGTTTTTCCAAGACAGATGAGATTCCAGGCTTCCCGCGCAGGAGACTGATGCCCTATGCAGGAGTTGTAACCATTACCCTGATGATCGAGAACATCATCGGCTTGGAAATTTCGCTTCCCAGAAAGACTGTCAATTGGGTGATGCCCTCCCTTGAGGCCATGGGAATCGAGAACCTTTCCTTGAAACGCAATATGATCACCATTCTCAGCAACAAGACAGAACGTGGCTGGGAAATTCGTCTTGAGAGCGAAAAGCTCTATTACTTCACCATTGAAATTCTTGGGGAGAAAAAGAAGAAGACTCTTCCGATTCCTTCCGGAAAGTGTTCAATGTTGATCGACAAGCTGTAAGTCATGGCGTGGCTCGGTAAACTGTTTGGGGGTACCTTCGGCTTCATGTTCGGAGGACCCTTGGGAATGATTGCTGGGATTGCCTTCGGCCATATGTTTGACAAGGCCGGTGATGTAGGATCCACACAAACAACAAGAAGTAGCTATACAACCCTCGATAGGGAGCAGATGCTCTTTTTTGTGGGGGCATTCTCGATGCTTGCAAGGATTGCATCCTCTGACGGTTCGATTTCATCGCGTGAACGTCAAAAGGTGCTGGAGTTCATCCGTCAGGATCTTCGTTTGGGGTATCGTGAAGAAGAGGCTGCCATGCGGGTCTTCGATACCGCTCTCACCGGTGGTGGAACGTTTGACCAGTTTGCTTCCCAGTTCTATCAAAACTTTAGCCACGCACCAAACATCCTTCAGCTGATGGTTGATATCTTCTATCGTGTTGCTGCTGCCGATGGAGTCATCAGCAGTGCCGAGGAAGAGATGATCAGGCGTGCTGCAAAGATTTTCCGCTTAAATGATAGCTTTGTTGAGATGCTCTGTAACCGCTATGGTGGTTGCAGTAATGCATTGGATAAATCCTATGCGATTCTCAATATTCCACGTACGGCTACTGATGATGAAGTGAAACGTGCCTACAGGAAACTCAGCATTGAGTTCCATCCGGACACGCTTGCCTCAAAAGGCATGGGGGAGGAATTCCTGGGTCATGCGACGGCAAAGTTCAGGGAAATTCAGGACGCATATGAATCAATCAAGAGAGAGCGTGGCATACGCTAGAACGTCACTCTCCCTCGTAATGATCTTGCCAAGGTAATTCGGTCAGCATATTCCAAATCTCCTCCGATGGGCAGTCCGCTGGCCAGTCGCGTTATGGAGAGCTCTGTATGTTCCTTGAGAATATGTCTGATGTAAAGAGCTGTTGTATCGCCCTCTTCAGTTGGGTTGGTGGCTATGATCAGTTCTGTGAACTGACCCTCCTTGATACGTTGCAGGAGGCGGGAGAACGAGAGCTGTTCGGGCCCGACTCCATCAAGTGGACTGATCGCTCCCCCAAGCACATGATATAGGCCGTTATATGCCCCACTGGACTGGATGGTCAGCACATCCTGGGGTTCTTCCACCACACACAGGAGGCTTCTGTCCCGGGAAGCATCACTGCATACAGGACAAGGATCGGTCTCAGTGAAACTGCCACATATGGAACAAGGGAAAATCCGTTCCTGTATGGTGGCAATTGCTTGGCTGAGGTTCTGGTTATAGCTCTTCTCGGTCTTGATCAGGTGATAGGCAAGTCTCGAGGCACTCTTCGGACCGATGCCAGGAAGACGGGAAAGGGTTTGGATAAGGTTTTCCAATGCTGTCATGATTAGGCCTGAGTGGTGAAGCCACCCAAAGGACCGGCATATTTCATACCTTCACTCTGGATCTTCTGTTGGATTTTTGCTGACGCGTCATTGAAAGCACTACTCAACAATACCTGAAGTGTTCCCAAATCATCAGGATCAACAATATCTTTCTCGATATGTATGTCAGTAACGATGAATTTCCCATTGATGGTAACTTCAACCATACCTGCACCGGCACTCCCTGTTGCAGTAATGGTGGGAAGTATTTCCTGCATTTTCTTTACATTCTCCTGAATGCCTTTCATGTTTTTCAACAGTTCAAAAGGGTTCATATCCATACGGTGGCTCCTTGCTTACATCTCATTGGGTTGCTGGGTGATCTCTCCCCGGAAAATCGAGGCGATTTTTGAGACTACAGAATCTTCCGTCTGTGGAGTCTCTTCCTGTTTTTCTGTCTCAAGGCAGTGGAACCGTATCGGTCCCTCAAAGCCTGAAATCTCCTTGATTAGGGATCTGAATTTCTCAGTACTCTCTTCCGCCTTGTTCTGGCAGAAGGCAGTGGAGAAGGTGATGTGCAATACTCCCTCATCATTTGATACTTCAGTAATTGCCTGTGCCACTTGACTGAGCAGTGGTGTGCTTGAGAGTTTGCCTACCAAGGCAGGGAGATCTCCCTTGGTGAATGGGCGACTCTGTACAGGCACCGGCTTTACGGGAACACTCTGCTCTTTGGAATCCTTACTCCGCTGCCCAGGTGTGGCCACACTGCTGGGCGGGGAAGCATTCTCCCTGGGTTTGATGGTTTCCCTGGTGGCAAGTAGGTCAGATTGGATCTCAAGTTTTTTTTGGGGAAGCTTCACTGTTCCTGAAAGCAGTTCATCCCGCATCTGGGTAATTTTCTTCACGAGAGTCGTTGCTGAAACAAGGGAGGGAAGGCTTCCAAGACGGGAAATGCATAGCTCGAGTTCAAATCGTGGGTTCAGTGAGTACCTGATTTCCCTGTAGAGTTTGAGTAGCAACTCAAGGGCGGCTTCCAGCTGTTCACTCGAATAGGCGTTTCTCAGAGCAAGGGGAATCCTGTCGGATTGTATTCCAAGGATAGCATCATCATGCAACCCTGCCTTGATAAACAGCAAGCTTCTGAAGAAGAGGGTGAAGTCCTTGATACACTGTTCCACCGATACTCCTGCCTGCAACAAGTCCTGTACAGCGAGCAGTGCCTGATCGGTATGTTCATCCAAGAGATGGAAGACTATTTGGGCAATCTGATCAATGCCGACCAATCCCAGCTTACTGCTGATTTTTCCCATGGTGATGTGTCCCTGGCTAAAGGAGACCACCTGGTCAAAGAGCGTATAGGCATCGCGCATGGAGCCCGTGGACTCCTTTGCAATCCAGAACAGTGCATCATCATCAGCTTCAACTTCCAGGTCACTTGCGGCATCCCGTAAACAGTTCTTGATGGTATCCAGGTCGATCAGCTGGAAATGGAACTGCTGGCAACGTGATCGTATGGTAGCCGGTACTTTTTGCAGTTCGGTAGTCGCAAAGATAAAGATGATGTATGCAGGGGGCTCTTCAATGGTTTTCAGCAGTGCATTGAACGCACTGGTGGAGAGCATATGCACTTCATCGATGATATAAATCTTGTATTTGCTGGTCTGTGGAGGGAAGAGGACCTCGTCCTTGATCTGCCGGATGTCATTCACGCTTGTGTTGCTTGCACCATCGATTTCAATAACATCAACACTGTTGCCTTGGGTGATCTCACGACAGTTGGAACAGACGCCACAAGGAGTGGAGGTCGGTCCTTGTTCACAGTTCAGGGCTCTTGCCAATATTCGGGCAGATGAAGTCTTGCCTACTCCTCTTGGTCCACTGAACAGATAGGCGTGGGCAATTCTTCCTTGTTCAATCGAATGTTTTATGGTTGATACCACGAATTCCTGACCTACCAAGCCGTCAAAAGACTGGGGGCGTTTCCTGGTAGCTGTTACTTCATATGCCATGAGAGCTCCTCTGTGAACGTACCCTGCGAGTATACCATACTTTGCTATCTAGGAACAGAAGTGCGAATCTGGTGACAACAGAGAAAAACCCAGCCAACAAATCGCCTGTGTCTCATGGGCAATTCACTTACCGCTGCTACCTTCCGGTCCTGACGGGGTTGGGCGAATGCACATAGCACAGAATCTGTTGACTGGGAATAAAACGGAGAGGGGGGGATTCGAACCCCCGGTGCCTTTCAGCACACACGCCTTCCAAGCGTGCACCTTCGACCACTCGGACACCTCTCCAAGGAACGAAATAAACGGTAAAAACCCAAAAAATATCCAAGCTATCGGAGAGAGAGGGATTCGAACCCTCGGTACCGTCAGACGGTACAACGGATTTCGAGTCCGTCTCCTTCGACCACTCGGACATCTCTCCCAGTGTTATGACCGTTTCATACAAAACCAACTATGAGACCAAGAGGATTCGAACCTCCGACCCTCAGTTCCGCAAACTGATGCTCTATCCAGCTGAGCTATGGTCTCAATACTAAAAAAAATCAAAAACGGAGAGGGGGGGATTCGAACCCCCGGACCCGTTACCAGGTCAACTCCTTAGCAGGGAGCCCGATTCGGCCGCTCTCGCACCTCTCCATATAAAAAAACACATTCATCCAGATCGATGAATGAACGGAGAGAGGGGGATTCGAACCCTCGGAGACTCGCGCCTCAACGGTTTTCAAGACCGCCTCCTTCGACCGCTCGGACATCTCTCCAAACAGACTTGATATTCCTCCATTTACAAGGATATCAATCGGGTTACCACTATAGTGAGTGCCTCAATCTTTGTCAAGAACTCTGATGGGAGAAAAAAATAGCGGGATAAAATTTGCTTTCTTGACAGCATAGGTTGCACTCGTCATGATGAAACAATCATGAAGTTCCCTTTTTCCAAAGAACACAAGAAGCAACCTACGCTGGTGGATGCCCAAAAAGAGAACCCTAGGCAAAGACTCGAGACATTGAAAGCCGGTAAGCTTGCTACCCTTGCCCTGGCCTTCACCAAGACTCTTGTTGATCTCTATGGCCCAAGGGTAGCTGGCAGTGACGCAGGCCATCGTGCCGCTGAAGCAGTTGAGGATGCGTATAACCATTTCTGTGATGAAACAACCATGACCAAATTCCCCCTCGATACGAAGGTTCATAGTCAACCTTTCACGATTATGATCATCCTCTATCCTCTTTTGGTGGCTTTTATGTTGGTTGGAATGCCTTGGATTTCCCTCTTGCTTTTTATTGGTTTTTGCTATTACGCCACTAGGGAACTCTATCTCTACCGACCTTTTCCCCGAAAAAATCGTTGCAACGCTGAGGGGGTGAATATCCATGGAGTCCTGGAACCAAAGGAAGAGGTACAGCACACGCTTATTTTCAGTTCACATCATGATAGTGCTCCTCTACACCGATACAACCAACTTGAGTGGATATCCTACGTAAAAAATGTGCTCTTCCCGGTTGGACTGTTCATCGCTTGCGGATTGCTGGCCTTGGTACAGGTTTTTTCGGAGCTTCTTGCAAGTGCTTTGTTATTGCCGAATATTCCCTCCCTTGCACATCTCATTCTCCTTATCCTTCTTTTGGGAGCTACCCCCCTGTTGTTTCCCTTGCGGTTGATGTATGAGAAGGAGGGTTCTCCTGGGGCAGGGGATAATCTTGTTTCAGTGGGGATGACAGTGCAGCTTGCCCGGTATTTCCATTGGAGAAGGGGTTGTGGGAAGCCTCTTAGGAATACCCGATTGATCTTTTGCTCCTTTGACGGGGAAGAAGCAGCACTGCAGGGATCGAGGCATTGGTACGCATCAATGGCTGACTCCTTGATTGACCCAATCGTATTGAACTTTGATTCCGTCTACTACAGTGACCAGATTACCTTCCTGGAGAAGGACGTCAATGGTACCCAACCGCTTGATGCTTCCTTGGCAAGGCGCTGTACGGAAATTGCACACTCAATGGGGTATGAATCCAAGAGTGAATCAATTCCACGTCTCTGGGGCGGCAGCGATGCTGCAGAAGCGAGCAGATGTGGTATTTCAGCCACCACCCTGACCGCAGTTGCTTGGGATGACCGCAGCAAACCATCGGTGCAGCATACCCGCAATGACGTAGTGGAAGCAATAGAACCGAGTGCCCTGGAAAGAGCGCTTTCCATAGCCATCAAACTTACTGATATGGTAGATGGCAAACGATTATGGGAAGAGAGTAAGGAAGAAGAGGAGGAATCCCCCACTGAGGTTTCCTTGACCTTCTCAAAGCTTACAAATCGGTAAGAGAAACCTCACACTGTCCACCTGAGAGTTCAGTAATTCTGGAAGATAATTGCTCAGCATTGGTTCTCGGCAGTGTACCCGTGATGGATACATCCGTTGTGAATTCCTCGTTTTCAATATCCGCTTCAAGCAATTCGAGGTCAATCTTTCCTAGCTCATAGAGATTATAGGGTATCGTGAAGGAGAACCTTGTTTTCTCAATCAATTCTTCTGTCTTGATAATGGAGAGTAATTCCCTGGCACTGTCGCCATAGGCTTTTACCAGGCCTCCCGTGCCCAATAACGTTCCTCCAAAGTAGCGGATGATGAGTATCAGGATATTGGTGACACTACTTCCTTTCAGTACCTCGAGTGCGGGCCGGCCTGCAGTATTCTTTGGCTCATGGTCATCACTATAGCTGTAGAGATCTCCCTTTGGTCCCACGACAGCAGCATGAACAACATGATGAGCCCCTGGATGTGCTGTCCTTGTTTCATTAACCAGATGTTTGATTTCGGAGAGGTCCTTGATGGGTTGGGCAATAGCAATGAATCGGGACTTTTTCACCTCAATCTCACACTGTGAGCGTTGCTTGAGTATTCTCATCCTACCACCTATGTCCAAAAAGATTATCCCATGAAGGGGGAGCGCATGCACTTAATCGTCCTGCCACTTCATCCAACAACCTTTTCTCTCCTTCGTCAAGGCTGATCACCTCTGTTTCCAGGAGCGGGAACAACTGCTGTGGTGAACGTGCTCCAACAAGGATGCTTGTAAAATCCTGGCTTCGGGCCCAGGCCAGGGCAAGTTGAGGCATGCTTAGTGCTTTCTTTTTTGCAAGGAACGAGAGCAGCTCAAGCAACTCGATGAATACCGGATAGGCTCTATCTTGATAGACATAGAGATTCCCTCTGCTGTCATTGGGTCTATGGTGATGGTTGCCACTGAGCAAGCCAAGACCCAGGGGACTGTATCCCACCAAGGAAAGGCCTTGTTTCTCTGCATACTCCTTATATGCTTCCAGTCCCCTTGTCCACAGGAGCGAACAAGGTATTTGCAGGAACGTGATGGGAAGGTCCTGCAAGCTTTGCACCAAGGAGAGAGGGGTATTGGAAAGCCCAAGAGAGAGAACTTTCCCTTGCTCGATAAGACCTGCTGCTGATTCCATGATGGGTCTAAGGTCACGCGAAGAGCTAGGCCAGTGCAGGTACAGGGTATTGATCGAGGTTCTCTTGAGACGGTCGAGGCTTTTCTGGACATCTTGAGCCACCAAGCTTGGGTGCTTGGGCATGAATTTTGTATCAATGATGGCTGATTTTCCAGAAAGGAGTGAACCGAGCAGTTGCTCGGCGAGACCGTTCCCGTATGCCGGGGCGGTATCAAAATGCCTGATACCTGCCTTGTATGCAGCGCTGATCGTAAGACGGGAAGCTTGTGTGGTGCTTCCGGTCCAAAACCCATGGCTGGGACCGAATTGCCAGCTTCCCAGAGCCAGGTCAGAGCTCTTCTTCATCGTCCTCTTCGGTGATGACCAATTTGTCCACCATTACCTGTCCATCAAAGATGAAGGAACCTTCAAAGTGTTTTCCTTCCATGGCAAGCGGAAGCCAGTGGATATCATCCTCCCACATCTTGTCATAGGGAATTTCACTTACCGGGCACCAGAAGGGGCGTGCTTCATCGGTTTCTTGGAGTTCTCCCCTAAAGGAGTGAGCAAAATAGACATATCCGCGTTCTGAAAGACCATCACGGAACTGGAAGTTAAGCTTGCCAACCATGCACAGGTCATCAACCTCAAGACCAGTCTCCTCGGTAAATTCGCGCTTTGCAGCTTCAAGAGCGGTTTCAGTCGCTTCAATATGACCGCCAGGAGCGTTTACCAGTCCAGAGCCCAAGCCGGTCTTCTTGTCAATAAGAAGCACTTGGTCATCATTGAACAGGTAGGTGATGACACACACTTCCTTGGGTTCCCACAGATCCCAGTCAATGTCCGTAATAGAGGCCGCGTCACGGTAGCGTGTATCCTCTTCAGCCTCCTCTTCCGGTTGTGCAATCTCTTTCTTTTCTTCTTCCGCCTTGGCTTCCTCAGGATGAGCCTTGTAGTAGCACTCCTGACAAAGATTGTCATCATGGCCAATGATGTGGTTGAAATCAAGTCGCTTGTTACACTCAACACAGTGGAAACGGAACGGAAGGGCTCGCTTTCTCAATAGGAAAAGAAGCCCCGCACAGATAATGGCTACCAACCAACCGAGATTGTGGTTCAGGTCCCTGGAGAGTATGACTACCACCCCTACCTCAAAAAGAAGCAAGATGGAGGCCAAGTAGATGGTGGCGAACCGTTTCTTATAGGTTCCCGGAATTTTTCTTTGGGCAAGATTGAGTAAAAGGATGGCGATCAGAGCCCAAGTATAGTATTGTTCGATGGTTTGAAGAATCATGATGCTAGGGTATAGGGAGCAGGGTCCTTCGTCAAGCTTGGGATGCTATTCTCGTTGCTCATCGATAATTTTTGGAGTAAGCTAGCAGTAGTACCTGATGCTAGGGAGGATACCAATGAAACAAGAAGATGTCGCCAAATACATCGATCACACGTTGCTCGCAGCTTCTGCGACTCGTCCTATGATAGAGAAACTTTGCAAGGAAGCAGCCCAATATCATTTTGCTTCAGTATGTGTAAACAGTTGCTGGGTGCCTCTCTGTGTAAAATTGTTGGAAAAGAGCGATGTAAAGGTCTGTACCGTGGTTGGGTTCCCTTTGGGTGCAATGGCTACAGAGAGTAAAGCCTTTGAGGCCAAGACAGCAGTGAAAGCTGGGGCCGAAGAGGTTGATATGGTCATCAATATCGGGTTCTTGAAGAACCATGATGATGATTTGGTACAGGATGATATTACTGCAGTGAAGAAGGCTTGTGGAAATGCACACCTGAAAGTCATCATCGAGACCTGTCTTTTGAATGAAGAGGAAAAAGTACGTGCCTGTAGGTTGGCAAAAGCCAGCGGTGCAGACTTTGTAAAGACTTCTACCGGTTTCTCCACCGGTGGAGCAACAACCAAGGATATTGCCTTGATGCGTAAGACAGTTGGGCCAGAGTTGGGCGTCAAAGCCTCTGGAGGAGTACGTACATACGAGGATGCCATTGCAATGATTGAAGCAGGGGCCACAAGAATCGGGGCCTCAAGCGGCATTGCAATTGTAGAGGGGTCGAATGGCGCGAATTGAACAGAAGATTGAAAGTGCCGATTTCCTCAAGAGTCTGGGGTTTCCCACGCTTGATGTCCATGAAACATTCTCGCATTTTGATTTTACCTCACCCGGGCGAAGGGTTCTGCTGATAGGACCCATGGGCTCGGGCAAGACTGAGTTTGCAGCACGGGTATGGCGGGATGCTGCCATTGCACAGAGGAAGGGAGAGAAGGTAAGAAACCTGACCAGTAGTGGGCAGGTTGATCGCCGGAAAGTCTTCTTCATCCGTTCCGAGATCGATGGCACCCGGTTTACCGATTATCCTGAGGATGCGCTCTGCTACCGCAGTGGATATGTAAGCTGTGGGGAGAATATTGCGAGAATCAGGGACTCTTTTGGTTTGGAGAGAGTGCTTCAGGACAATCC
The DNA here is from genome assembly GCF_050178175.1 of Sphaerochaeta sp. Lineage (GTDB taxonomy): Bacteria > Spirochaetota > Spirochaetia > Sphaerochaetales > Sphaerochaetaceae > Sphaerochaeta. The sequence goes on along the minus strand of NZ_JBFXGH010000001.1, from coordinate 30,163 downwards.
TACTGTGGGAACCTTTATCATTGATGAAGCATCCTTCTTTGATGAACGGCTTGCTTATGTGGTACGTAATCATAGTTATGAACGTGGGGTTATGTTCATATTCCCTACCTTGATCCTGAACTTCCGTCGGGACCTGTTCAATTCCACTGCACGGTTGATGCTCGATATCGCAACAGATGTAATCCCACTTACTGCGTATTGTGAACATCCAGACTGTATCAGTGATGCATTCTATACCTATCGATACTACCAGGTGGAAGGTAAGGAGTGCCCTGCACTCTATTTCGATCCTCTGATCATCGTTGGTGGGGATTCCCATAAGGATAGCACCCTGGAGCCGAACTATGCCGCACGTTGTGATGAACATCACTATCTTCCCGGGAAGGAGTATACATTCTTCCACCTCAAACCACTGGGAGAACTTGCTTCCCGTGGAGATGAGAAGCCACTGAGAAATGAACTTGCTGCGCTGAAGGGAAATATTGAGCAGTCGATGCTCTATGAGAATTTCTGTGAACGTTACCGGGGGAAGAGAGACGAAGAAATCTTCTTCAATGCCCTGCTCCCGCAAAATATTGCGGAAAAGGCGCTGGTATTTCTCTTCTGTGAGCAGAATCTTGTACCGGAAGAGGTGCTGCTTCGCTTGGTATCAGAGCTTGAGCTGGATACAAACTACCTTTCCAAGGTCCTTTCCGACAACAAGCGGCCTGTCTCCTTCGAGCAACCGCTCTTGTTGTAGAGTACGGAAAGATACAAAAACCTGCCATGAAAAGCTCTTGAGGGCTCTTCTGGCATGGTTCAGTATGTAGAGAGTAATGCAAGTGTTTCCTTCAAGGTAGAGACCGTAAGATCTTCGAGCAGGGCAGGGACTTCGATATTTCGCCTTCTCAGTTCCCCGAAAAGGAATTTCCAGTCCAGAACCCCATCCCCTACCGTAAGATCCCCGACCTTTATGCCTTGGTCGTTAAGCTTGTAGTCCTTGACGTGGATTGCTGCAATCTTATCCCCGAATGCATCGAGGGCGGAGCAGAAGAAGTCTTTCTGTGCGGCAAATGAGGGAGTGCCCATAACACTGCCATCTGCCTCGCTTATCCCGATCCATGGGACAAGATTTGCCGGGTCATAGATGACTCTGAGGTGGGGACTGTCGAACTTTTCCATCAAGGCTGCCATTCTTGGGATGGTGCTGATGGTATGCTGTTTACTTACCGCTTCGATGCCGATGATTGCATCATACTTTACGGCAGCTTCAAGGAGCCTTTCTATGCTACGGTAGAAGATGTCGAGTACTTTGGCACTTGCAGTCTCGCTGTGGTAGGAGTTGCCAGGGTGGAAGGAACCGGTTTCGGTTCCCACCAAAGGGCATCCAAGGAGGTTGGCATATTTTAGGTGGTTTTCAAATTTACGCAACTCTGCATCCCTCGCTGCCTTGTCAGGGTGTACGGGATTGATGTAGCTTCCAAAAACTCCTACGTATGCACCTTTCGCATTGAGTGCATCTCGAACGGAGATGATGAACTGCTCACTGTAGTCTTCTGCATCAGGAGCGTTCCTGAGAACTTTTTTCAAAGCGAGCTGAATGGGGATTGAATCCCCATAGAGGGAAATCTCGCTGGCAAGGTCACTGATGGTATCGAAGGTACCAAGATCATGAGCTCTGATTCCTAACTGTTTCATAGCTGGTATTGTAGGAGACAGGATGATAAAAGTAAAGAAAGAGGTAATTGCATGAACAAGGAATATACGCTGGCAGACTTTGGTGCCATCGGGGACGGGCAGTTTGACAACAGCGAAGTCTTCAAACGGGCGTTTGAAAGCTTGCAAAAGGGAGGGCTCTTGCGTATCGGCCCAGGAGAGTACCTGAGCGGCCCAATACACATCACGGCAACAAATCTTGTGGTGGAATTTGAAACAGGTGCAACCATACGGTTCATTGCCGACGAGAACCTCTACCGACCTTTCTATTCACGATGGGAAGGGGTTAACTGTTACTGCATGCATCCTTGTTTGCTGATCAATGAATCAGATGGTCTCATCTTTCGTGGGAAGGGCATCATCGATGGAAGTGGTCCCTGGTGGTGGACAACCGCTCAACAGAAACGAAATACCCAGAACGGTCCTGTCTCAGCCATCGAGACTGAACTGGCCAAGTTGAACCCTGGTTATGAGAGACAGAGTGGTGGTGGAGGAGGCCGTCAGAGTCAATTCCTTCGTCCTTCCTTGTTGCAGATCAGGGAAAGCAATAATGTGAAGATTGAGGGACTGACCATACAGAACAGTCCCTTCTGGACCGTTCACCCCCTCTACAGCACAAACATCATTCTCAAGGACCTCTCTGTCATGAACCCACCGGATGCACCCAACACTGATGGGATTGATGTTGACTCTTGCTCTTTTGTGACGATCAAGAATTGCTTGATCGACGTAGGAGATGACGGGATTGCACTGAAGAGTGGAAGCGGAAAGGATGGGGTTGCCGTGAACCGGAAAACCAGTGATATCCTTGTCGAGGGATGTACCGTGAGACACGCCCATGGGGGGGCCGTTATCGGTAGTGAGACCGCTGCAGGTATCCATGATGTGGTGGTTCGTTCCTGTTTCTTTGATGGTACCGACAGGGGTATCAGGATCAAGACCCGAAGAGGTCGGGGTGGGCATATATCTGACCTGCATTTCCAGGATATCAGGATGGACAACAACCTCTGTCCGCTCACGGTGAATATGTACTACCGCTGTGGTAGTCTGGATGCTGAAGATTTTTCCCTAGCGAGGAAACCGGTGACTCCTACAACGCCCCATATCGAGCATGTCACCATTGAAGGATGCACAAGTACCGGTATCAGATCGAGTACTGCCTTCATTGTAGGGCTCCCTGAGTCTCCCATCCGTGATCTGGTGATTTCCGGCTGTACATTCACGATGGCAAATGAGCATTTGGAACCGGTGAGTGAAAGTGAGATGTATGAAGGACTCCCTACTCCCGAGGGAAGAGGTATCAGGCTGCGCAATGTTTCATTGACAACCCAGGATGTAATGGTGCAAGGTGTAGCCGAAGCGTATGTCATTGAAGAAGACGTTGTTCTTTCACGTGAGTAGTGGTTATACCTTTCAGTAATCATGCCCAGAGAAAAAACAGGATGCAAAGACAGCCTGTTCTTTCTCTGCAATCAGTATCAGTTACTCTTCACTCTTGTTAAGCAATCTGACACGGTCGGGAGTGAAGTCAATTGAGACCTCTTCTCCTTCCCCAAAAACCTTCTTTGCATGTGGGTCGTCAATCTGTACCAGGACTTCTCCGAAGGAGGTGTTGATGAATGCTTCCATGCTGTTTCCGAGATAGACATTCATCCTGACCTTGCCTTCAATCTTGCCCTTTCCTTTCTCCACAACACGGAGTGATTCAGGACGGGCCATAAGTACCGCTTCAGTTCCTACCTCCACATCGGTTGCAGCACGCTCTACCGCAACCTCTTTCTCTCCAAGCTGGCAGGTCCAGAGGTTTGCTTCCTCTCGCTTAACCTGAACAGGGAAGAAGGCAGCCTTGCCGACAAAACCAGCAACAAAGCGTGAGTCAGGATTTTCATAGATATCGATTGGGGAGCCAATCTGGCGGATAATTCCATCTTTCATGACTACTACACGGTCGGAGAGGCTCATGGCCTCGACCCGGTCGTGGGTAACATATACAGCGGTAATGCCCAATTCCTTCTGGATTTTACGTATTTCTACACGCATCTGCTCTCTAAGCAATGCATCAAGGTTGGACAAAGGTTCATCAAGCAACAGCACTGATGGGGTGACAATAAGACTGCGTGCGAGCGCAACTCGCTGTTGCTGCCCTCCAGAGAGCTTGGAAGGTGCACGGTCCCCATAGTCGGCAAGTCCGACCAAGGAGAGGGTTTCATTCACCCGCTTGGTGATTTCCTCATGGGGAATCTTACGGAGTTTCAATCCATAGGCTACGTTGTCAAAGACCGTCATATGAGGGAAGAGCCCATAGCTCTGGAACATGGTGGCGGTGTCCCGTTTGTTCGGGGGGAGCATGGTGACTTCCTCGTTCCCAATATAGATCTTACCCTCAGTGGGAAGCTCGAACCCTGCAATCATTCTGAGCGTGGTGGTCTTGCCACAACCGGATGGACCAAGCAGGGTTACCAACTCGCCAGGTTCGATGACGAAGTGAGAATCATTGACAGCAATGACATCAGACTTTCCTTTTACATCCTTGAATTTCTTGGTTACATGCTCAAGGGTTACCGATACGCTTTTCTTTTCCATACATCACCACCTTAGCGGGTTGAAATAGTTTTTTGGGTAAGCTTGTCATCACGAACCACAACCTGCATCAGACCCCAGACAGAGAGGACGATGACGATGAGGATGGTTGACAAGACGCTGGCGAGACCGAAACGAAGATTCTCAGAGAAGTTGAAGATCAGGACGGTCAGGTGATTCCAGCGAGCCGAAATCAGGAAGATGATGGCACTGACAGCAGTCATGGACCGTACAAAGGTGTAGGACATACTGGATAAGAATGCCGGACGGATCAAGGGAAGGACAATCGTCTTGAAGACCGTAGGTACATCAGCACCCAGATCAGCTGCGCTTTCCTCGATGGCAGGATCAATCTGGTGCAGCGCAGTAATGCCATTCTCCAGTCCTACAGGTAGTTCTCTGATTACATAGTTTATGACAATGATCGCTCCAGTTCCTACCAGCAAGAGTGGTTGCCGGTTGAATGCCAGGATGTAACTGATACCGATCAAGGTACCAGGAATGGCATAGGGGGTCATGATCAACATCTCAAGAAATCGTTTCCCGGGGAATTGCTTTCTTACTATCAACATTGCGGCAAGCATGGCCAACAGTCCTGCTGTTGGCGTTGCAATGGCCGCCAGGGTTACCGTGTCACGGATGGATGTCCATCCACGAGAGACAGCTTCTCCCCAGTTTGCCAGGGTGAAGGAGTAGTCGATACCCCAGTTGACCACGAAACATCCTGCCACAATGGTCAGGTAGAGAGAGGCAATGAAGCCAAGGAAAATCCAGGAGAAGGTCTCCAAGGCAACCCTGACCGGTTTGTTGGTGAGTTCAGTAAGTGTAGTGGAAGGTTTTCCTGTCACGGTTACATAACTCTTCTTCGCAACCCAGTTTCGCTGAACCAAGAAGGCCGTTAGGGTCGGCATCAAGAGGATGAAGGAGAGGGCTGAACCAGCTCCCAGGTTGCTGCGACCGGTGACCAACATATAGGCTTCCGTTGAGAGTACCCGGTAGTCACCACTCAGCAATAACGGGTTTGCAAAGTCAGCCAGCGAATTGGTGAAAACCAACAGCCAAGCCGAGAGGATACCAGGAACGGAGAGTGGGAGGGTTATCTCCTTGAATGTCTGCCATCTGGTAGCACTCAAGTCAAGGGAGGCGTCTTCCACTGTCGAATCAATCTGCCTCAATACCCCGCTGATTGTCATGAATGCGATGGGGAACATCCCAATTACCTGTACAATCGTCAGGCCTCCCAAGCCATAAATGGAGGTATTCAGGTGAAGCAATTGCTTACTGATAAGACCGTTGTTTCCGAACAACAGGATGATGGAGAGAGAGAGGCTGAACGGAGGGGATATGACCGGCATGGTTGCCATGGTGGTCATCAATTTCTTCTTCTTGAAACTTGTCCGTTCAATCAGGAAGGCAAATATGAAGCCGACCAGCGTGGAAATGGTAGCTGTAAGTACACCCAGCCTAAGTGAGCCCCACAGTGCCACCAAGTAGGTTGGCGAGAGACTCTCTTTCCATGTCTGCAGGCTGAATACCCCATCTTTCATGAAGGAGAGCCTGATGGCCTCCATCAAGGGGTAAGCGATGAAAACTATGACAATGCCAAACAATCCCAGTACCATGAAACCCGTCAATGGATCACGGGTAAAGGTAAGTACAAGGAGAATACCCAAGAATACCACTGCCGCGGCAATGAACAGGGTCTTGAGCAAGTTGCTGTATCCAGTGGCAGTATTGGAAGGGACAAGGATCATTGCAGCTCCGGATATTTGATACCCCGTCTCATCCACAACGGGTACAAAGTATACCTGGCTTTTAATGGTATCTGCGCTGATTGTATCAGGGTCCAGGCTGTAATCAGCTTGATAGGTTGATCCAAGCTTTATTGGCTCCAGATAGTAGACACTCTCCATGGCCTTTTGGAATTCAGGAGTGCTGCGGTACGCTTGGAACAGGGCATTTGCAGTCTCAGATCCACTTTCAGGTATAAAGTTGAAGCTCTGTTCGTCAAAGGTAAGATAGAGCGCTCTCGCCCCTGGGATGATGTCTTTGACCGTTGGAACCCAGCGAGCAAAATCCTGCGGTGTTCTCTCATCGGGAACTGTTTGCGCGAAGAGCTCAATTTCATTGAAATTACGTTCTGCTTCATATGATTTGAAATCAGAAGAGAGTGTGCTGTACATCCAGAAATCAGCCAGCAGGAATATCAGCGCTGCAGCGCAGAACTGAAGGATGCGTTTTTTTGTAAACATCGATTCATTCCGTTGGAACTACACACCCTGCAAGAGTTCTTGCAGGGTGGTAGGAAAAGCTAAATTACCACTGGTAATTATCTCTTGTTTCCGATCTCATTGGTCCAGCGGTCAAGCAGACGGGTCTTATTGACCTTGTCTCCGTCCCAAGCCATATCCTGGTTGACTGTCTTGATCTCATTGATGGACAGCGCATCCGGATGCTTGGCGGCACCTTCGGCTACCAGTACCACGTACCATTCAGTAAAGGTTTTCTGGGCAATTGGACTGGAGAGAACCCAGTCATACAGTTTCTTTGCATTGACAGTATCCGGGCCACCCTTTATCAAGGACATGCTTGCCAGCTCGTAACCAGTTCCTTCGGAAGGTGCTGTGATAACGATTGGGGACCCAGCTGCCTTGAGTTTGACCTGGTCGTGTGCATAGCCGATGGCGACAGGAATTTCGCCGGTAGCAACGCTCTTTCCTGGCGCACTTCCGCTCTTGGTGTATTGGTCGATGTTCTTGTCCAGTTCCTTCATGTACTCAATCATCTTGTCCTCAGTTCCAAAAACATCGAGAACAGTGGTCAAGATGTTGTAGGCTGTACCAGAGGAGTTGGGATTTGCCATGCGGATATATCCCTTGTACTCAGGCTTGAGAAGGTCGGCCCAACTCTTGGGGGGATCGAATCCGAGCTCTGCTGCACGATCAAGGTTGGTCACGAAGGTGAGAGGACCAACATAGAGACCGATGTAGAAGTTGTCCGGGTCACGGAACTGCTCAGGGGTCTTGGACGTGTAGCGGCTTACATAAGGGGTAGTCAAACCTTTGCTCTTTGCTGTGATGTGGTCAAGTCCAACACCACCAACCCAGATGGATGCCTGGGGATTGGATGCCTCAGCCTCAAGACGGGCTACCGCCTCTCCACCACTGAGACGAACAAAGTTAACCTTGATACCAGTCTCTTCCTCAAAGAGCTGGAACAGTTTTGCAGCAAGGGGTTCCTCAAGCGTCGTATAGGCATTGACGCTTCCTGAAGCGGCAGCCATAGGAGCCGCAGTTTCACTTGCAGCTGGTGCAGGAGCAGCCTCTTGGCCACCTTGAGCGAACAGTGCAGGTACGAGCATTACGAGAACAAAAACCAAGGCAATAGTTTTTTTCATGCTTTCCTCCAAAATTTCGTATGATGTCCATCCAGATAGACAAAGAACAATGTATGTCCTATGCTAATGCCGCCAAGTTCATGCAGTCAAGGTAAATCCTCCCAACCGCCAAATTGAAGCCATTATCAAAAAATCATTGCATGGTAATCAACTCGGTTCAGCGTATAAAAGCCGAGTTTCTGATACAAGGCAAGGGCTGGAGGGTTGTCACTATCAACTTCCAGTCTTATTGCTTCTGTCTTCTTCGTGAGTGTATTGAGAAAAGATTCCATCATTTGGTAACCGTAGCCTCTTCTTCTATATGCCTTGTGAATACCTACTGCATGGATCATTGCCACCTCTTTATCAAGGTAGTG
>NZ_JBFXGH010000001.1:0-22035 GCF_050178175.1 Sphaerochaeta sp. | reverse complement strand
CAAGAAAGAGTTCTAGAGAAAGTGGTTCCTGCAGGCAGCAGAGTGCATACAGCTCTTCAATGTGTTGTTCTTGTTCGCTCGTAAGCGTGTTGCATTGTAGGATATCCATCAATGCAAGTATTGAAGAAAAATGCCGGTACAGCTAGAGGTGTGCACCGGCATGGAATATAAAAATCTTGCTTTATGCCTTGACCAGGTGAATAGCGAATCCGCTGAGCTCCTGCTCAAGGTAACATACCTTGATCTTCCCCTTTGCATCGCGTTGGATGGTCTCCTCGTTGGCGGAGAAGCCGAACTGGGAGAGGTAGGAGAGGGTTCGCTCGATGGAGAAGCACCTGAAGCCGATGTGGCCCATCTTCCCCAGGTACTGCTTGGGCAACACTTCGATGGTGGTATCGAGGAAGGTGGAACTGTTGCCACTCTTTTTCACCATGCCCAGTGCCTCCAGTCCCTTGATGGTCTTCTCAGCCTCTGCTGCATCCTGGTTGTTGATGCCCATGTGGGCGAACTCCAGTCCCTGGAGGGTGCGTACCGCCTCCCTGCTCAGGTCCTCTATCGCCTGCCAGTCCTCCGCCTCGATGAGGTCGGCCTTGACCATCCACGATCCGCCCACTGCCAGGACATTGGGCTGCCTGGCATAGCTTGCAAGGTTCTTGGTGCTGATGCCGCCGGTGGGCATGAAGAGGAGGTCAGGGAAGGGCCCTGCGAAGTTCTTGAGCATGTCCACGCCCCCGCTCACCTCGGCGGGGAAGAACTTGAGGGTGGTAAGTCCACGGCTGATGCCCGCCTCGATGTCGCTGGGTGTACAGACACCCGGGACGATGGGTATGTTGTTTTCCAGCGCCCAGTCCACGACGGTGGGGTTGAAGCCCGGGGAGACGAGGAACTTGGCCCCGGCGGCCACTGCCTTCTTTGCATACTCGAGGTTGATCACCGTGCCTGCTCCCACGAGCATCTCGGGGTATGCCTTGGTGATGCGCTTGATCGCCTCCTCTGCCGCTTGGGTGCGGAAGGTGACCTCTGCACAGGGCAGGCCGCCTGCGATCAGGGCTTCTGCAAGGCCCTCGGCCTTGCTGGCATCATCGATCTTCACCACCGGTACCAGGCCGATTGTATGGATCTGTTCAAACAGTGCTTCATGCATATGCGTTGCTCCTTCTTGGATATTCCAAATATGAAACGATGTTTCAAAATATCATTGACAGACTCAAGCATACCTTCTATGATTTGAAATATCAAGAGGATATTACTGTACCTGTATAAAAATATGGAGGAGACTTCTATGGGAAATACATTTGTAACTTTTGGCGAGATCATGTTGAGACTCAAGTCACCAGGGCATGAGCGGTTCTTCCAATCTCCTGCTTTGGAAGCCACCTTTGGCGGAGGAGAGGCCAATGTCGCTGTTTCTCTCTCATTGCTTGGAAAGAAATCACGGTTCGTGACCGCACTTCCTGCCAATGCCATTGGGGAGGCTGCAGTACGAGAGGTTCGTAAGTATGGTGTTGATACCTCAGCGGTTACCATGACCAAGAAGGGCCGTGTCGGTATCTACTTCCTGGAAACTGGGGCAAACCAGAGACCCAGTAGTGTCGTTTATGATCGTGCAGAGAGCTCAATTGCGCTCAGCAAACCTTCTGATTTTGATTTCAGATCAGTACTTGCTGATGCACAATGGTTCCATATCACCGGTATCACCCCGGCAATCAGCCAGGATGCAGCAGACAGTAGTCTTGCAGCAATGAAGGCCGCCAAGGAAGCTGGAGCTACCGTATCCATCGATCTGAACTACCGAAAGAAACTCTGGAACTATGGGAAGAAAGCACCTGAGGTAATGAGGGAATTGGTCAAGTTTGCTGATGTAATCATCGCGAATGAGGAAGATATCCAGAAGTGTCTGGGTATTGAGGCCAAGGTTGATGTTACCAGTGGTGAGTTGGATACAGATGTCTACAAGGATCTTACCGAAGAGGTGAAGCGCCAGTTCCCCAATGTTTCGGTGGTTGCCGTTACCCTCAGGGAGAGCAGGAGTGCCGACCACAATGGTTGGAGTGCAGCACTCAGCGGCAAGAGTGGTTTCTACCTCTCCAAGCACTATGAGATCACGGATATCATTGACCGTGTCGGTGGTGGAGATTCCTTCTCTGCTGGTCTGATCTTCGCACTCAGCGAGTATGGGGATGATGAACAGTATGCCATCAACTTTGCAGTGGCAGCGTCAGCCTTGAAGCACTCCATCGATGGGGACTTCAATCTCAGCACCAAAGCAGAGGTTGAGGCACTGTGCAAGGGAGATGGAAGCGGTCGCGTTCAGCGATAACCACGGCAAACGTATCATATCAGGGGGAGCAAGCTTTTCGAAGTTTGCTCCTCTCTCTTTACCAAACCTTTACCTTGTTTCCTTATAGAGTAGATAGTACATCCCTATACTTGGCTCAACGACAAACAAAGGAGTCAATATTATGCGTAAGACAATGATACTTTCCGTAATCTTCGTAGTGGCAATGGGTGCTGTCCTCCCTGCACAACCCATCAGCGAGCAACAGACTGAACTTTCCCAGACTGAGGAAATGGTAGAAACCACCGGGGCTGAAGGATTGCTCTATATGGCAGAAGAAGAGAAGCTTGCCAGGGACGTCTATCTTGCACTTTATGAAAAGTGGGGAAGTCGTGTATTTCTCAACATTGCAAATGCTGAGCAACAGCACATGGATGCAGTTTCTGCGGTCATGAAAGACAAGGAGATAGCCAATCCTGTTGAAGATTCAGAGATCGGGGTCTTCCACAACACCGAAATTGCCGCACTCTATGAGAGTCTGGTTGCGCAAGGCAGCACATCCATAGAGGAAGCTTTCCTGGTTGGGGCCATCATAGAGGATCTTGATATCTATGACTTGCAACGATCCATTGAGGCAAGTGAGGATGAAGTGGAAATCTGGGTATACAACAATCTGCTCAGAGGTTCAGAGAGCCATATGCGTGCATTCGTAAGGCAGTTGAATAGCTATGGTATGGATTATACTGCCCGCTATATCAGCGATGCTGAACTTTCCAGAATCCTTTCACAACGCTGATCAGCTCCTGCACTCCTGTGATGGATGAACAATTCCTCGGTTGCCAAGGAAAGCTTGGTGACCGAGAATTCTGTCCCCTCTGGGTAGATGTAGTACGTATCTTCCAGGGTGGAAAGGTCTATACAGTCCCCTTTACCGAAATATTCATACTCTATATGGCAGGCATACATGCTCAACGAAGGTTTTGACAAGCAGAATGCGTTGTGGCCAAATTCCCCTTCCAGGGTAAAGCCTTCCATGGAATGAGTCAGTTTTGCTTTCCCCAAGGGAATGTATCCTCTTGCATTGGGAAGAGCTTCCACTCGTGCCATGGCTTCAAAATGGTAGGTACCTTGCTCTATTTCTTGGCGAACCTGTTCCCGTTCCCACTCATACCAATCGGGAATATGGGAGAACTCTGTGGTTAGTGTATGTTCGTCATCAGCTTTCCTTACTGCTTTCAACTCACCATACTCGCTCATTTCCCACTGTTTGTGGCAGGCCCCACATCCCAGGATTGTACCTTTGCTGTACATCTTATATGCACGAAGACAGTGAGGGCATTGATACAGCGGTTTATGCAAGCCCTCTGCCCGTTTGGGATACGCTATTCTGATCTTGTTCTCTTTCTGCCACGCATACTCATCATATTCGAAGGCTTTTCGTATAACCTTGTTGACTTCACTGGTCTTGGCTTGTTCCAGTTCTTCAGCAGTGAAAAGCAGTGAAAGATCGGCTTCAATTCGGTTTCCTCGGCTTTTCAGGTTCCAAAGAGGGCTATTCAGGTAGTGCCCATGCATATTCAGCATCACCACAGGAACCCCCAACAGCTTGGCCATCTTACCGAGGGAGTCAGGAAGTATGGCAGTCGTACCCACCAGTGAATATCGAGCTTCCGGGTAGAGAGCCAGGATATCCTTGTTGACGGTCAAAACCTCCCTGATATGTCTGACCAGCTGAAGGTCATTGGTAAACTTGCGTTTGCAAATTCCCCCAGCGTTTCGCAGCAGCCACTCCCGTTTGAGAAACCCATCGATTGCCACGACATAGTTTGCTCTATGGGGGAAAAGGGCAGCGGTGGTCACCTTGAAATCAATGAATGCCATATGTGTACAGAGTAAGAGAAAGGGAGGTTTGACCCCTTCCATTCTGGTACGATTGATTTTCAGCTTATGTTTCCACACGGCAGGGTAGCTGAGTAGCCATGTTACAGGTCTTAGATAGTGGCGTTGTCTGATGGGCTTTTTCTGCATATCAAAACGCTTTGCTTGTTGTAGTTCCTCAAATCCCGTCATTACCGTCTTCCTTTGTCACAATGTAGCGTGTAGGAATCAAGAGAACAAGTACGGCGCTGTAGTCATTGGATAAGTACCATGAATCTTGTATAGTGGAACCATGAAACACACAACCCTGTATGAACTGGCCAAGGCTTATCAAGATGCTTCCATAGATTCAGTCTTTTCGGAAAACGACCTGATCTGCATACTTTCTGAAGAACAGGTACCATATTATGTATCGGTTGTGGATTCAGCGTTTGCTGCTTATCGGGGGGAAAAGGGTCTCACTGGCTACCTTGCTCTCTCGCTGCAGGATGAGGGTATCTCAGAGATGGAAAACCTGGATCTCCAAGAGGCTCAGGAGTGTTTGCTTGGCATTATGCGAACAGCGAAAGAGAATCTGGAAGAGAGTGACCTCAAGGCAGCTGAAGAGAGTGGGGTACCTTTCAGCGAAGATGCCTACCCCCAGTTCAGGAGCAAGGAACAGTACAAGGTCCCCTGGTACATCAGTGATAAAGAAGAAGCGGATTTGATCCTCATCCTTCGTGGCTTGCTGTTTGCCAAGGAGTATTTCGCATCCTATAAGAAAACCAAGAAGACCAACACGTTTTCTTTCTGGATTGATTCTCTTCAGTTGGAAGAGACAGACAAGAAGGAGTACATCCCCACACTGGAGAAGAAAGGTGATAGCTTTTCAGTCAGTGCCCGGGTATTGCAGGATGAAGCTTATGGATTCTACTATCCGCAAGCATTTTTTACCAATGAAGATCGTCAATTGCAATACAAGAGGATGAAGGCAAGACCAGGAAAGATCATGGCACTGGCAATCGGTATGATGATTGAGCCGATACTCCCCAAAGAAGGTGAGAGACCTGTGTATCCCTTCTATAGCCTTGCCTATGACCCGCAATCTCATCAAGTGCTTGATGTCTTCCTGGTTGAGGATTATGAACAGGAACATGGGAAGATCATCAGCCGCTTGCTCGAGCTGTTTGAGAAGGAAGGAAAGCCACAGGCGATCCACTGCTATGGCAAGAGAACCCTTCCACTGCTTTCCGAATTAGGCAAGCAGATCGGTATCATGGTGGTCAGTGGGAATCAGGAGGAAGAGATGGATAGCCTGATCCAGGATATGTTCAAGGAACTCTATGAGATTCCTCATGACCATGATCATCATACCTGCAATCATGAACATCACCATCATCATGAAGAGTAGGTAATCAGGCATCTCCTCGCTTGGGGACGATGCAGATGAACACGAATTGCCCCTCTCCTGCGTTGGAAATCTGATGGTCAATTCCATCCGGCACATAGGCAACCGATCCACTTTTCAGTGGATAGTCCTTACCGTCCATGAAGAGATTCCCTTTCCCTTCCACTGCAAAAATGACATGTTGCCATGGATGGGAGTGGTGAGGAGCCTTTCCTTCCTTCTCCAAGGTGAACATGCGCATTACATAGTCTTCCCACCCTTGCTCAGGGCCAATGAGGACCTGCTTGATGACTTTATCTGCTATATTCTTTTTTTCAATCTCATCGCGATGTGATACAAACATATGCTCTCCTATTTTCCTTGCAATCGTTCCATTACCCAGTCAGTACGCATGCCACTCTCTCCTGTACTGGGGCAGTGACCTTTGCCCAACAATTCATCGGTAACCGTTTGGATGAGGGGTTGTGCTACATGTTCTGGAGGTTCAGGAACGGCAATAACCTCCCTCCCATTCCCTGTCTCAAGGATTATCGGTTTCCCGATATCCAGTACAGAGTAGGAGAGGATGCCCTTGCTCCCGAAGATGGTGGTGGTATCCTCGTCCTTGCAGGTGTTGAAACACCAAAGTCCCGTACCACAGACACCACTCCCTGTCCTGAAACTGCCATGGACAATATCATCAGCTCCATACATTTGGCTTTGGTTTCGGCCTTCTCCTGTTGCCTCGACAATGGGACCAAAATAGAAGTCGATCAGATCAAGGGAGTGTGAGCCAACATCGAGCAACAAACCGCCCCCGCTTTTCTCTGGTTGTACTCTCCATCTCCCCTTGCCCACGGTATCTTCTGGTTTGATGGATTGCAGCAACTCCACATGGACCGCCCTGATCTCTCCAAGTTTTCCACTGTCGATCATCTCTTTGATCATAAGGTATTTTGGGAGTGCCCTGCGATAGTAAGCACTGAAAAAGGGAATGGAGTGTTGCTTGCAATACTCCACCATCTCCTTGCTTTGTGCATAGGAAACTCCCAGGGGTTTTTCACAGTAGACTGGTTTTCCCTTTGATGCTGAGAGGAGCGTATAGTAGTGGTGGGAGTCTGGATGGGTAGCAATGTAGATTGCATCCACCTGTGGATCCTCAATGAGCTTGAGTGCATCATCATACCAGGTGTCCACTCCATGGCGTCTGGCATAATCGGCTGCCTTCTCCGCATTTCGCCTCATGACAGCTACAAGTGAAGCCCCCTCTGCTTTCTGGAATCCAGGGCCGCTTTTCACTTCAGTTACATTGCCGCATCCAATAATACCCCATCTAACTTGTTGCATGAACAGACTCCTTTCTCATCATGATAGCTCATAGGTGGAGAAAAAACATCCCCGGGGAATTCTTACCGCTTTACTTGGCTTCTTCCCAGCCAAGAAGGTGAGAGAGGTTTGTACATGCAGCCAGTATGGACTTGGTGATGTGTTCCTGCTCTTCCGGATTGAAACGGAAAAGAGGCCAGGAGACACTCATCGCAGCAACGACCTTTCCTGTGTAGTCCTTGATTGGGGAGCCGATGCAGAGCGTGCCCATTTCATGCTCTTCATTGTCGCTTGCCCAGCCTCGATTGCGGATTTGCTGCAACTCCTGTTTCAATACCCCAATATCGGTAATGGTATTTGGGGTGAATGGTTTCATTTTGACCGATTCGAGATACGCATCCAACGAATCTTGCGTCATGTCACTGAGCAGGACCTTCCCGATGGCTGTACAGTACAGGGGGATTGCCTTTCCAACCCGTGAGTGCATTCTGATGGTGAAGGAGGACTCCTTCTTCAGGACATAGACAGCCTTGTCCTCCTCCAGCACTCCCATATGCACCGTCTCGCCCAGTTCATCACAGAGCCTTTGGGCGACAGGATTGGCCACATGAATCAGATCGATATGCTCAAGCCCATGGGATCCCACAGAGAACATCTTCAGCGTTAGGCTGTAGAGATCTGTGTTATCCCGATAGACATATCCAAGGTTGACCAAGGTGGAAAGAAACCTGAGCAGGGTTGCTTTTGGCAAACCTGTCTCCTTGGAGAGTTGTTCCAGATTGATGCTTTGATGCTTGGACAATGTCTCCAGGATGACAATGGTTCTAATAACACCGCTGGTTTGTTGTTTCTCTCCTGCCGGCTTGGTTATCTTTCCCATGGTATCAACTCTCGAAATAAGCTTTTGCATTACCAAAGGAGATGTTCTCAACCACCTTTCCCAGCATCTCCATGTCGTATGGAACTTCTCCCTCTTCTGCCCAGGTACCCAGGATATTACAGAGGATACGTCTGAAATACTCATGCCTGGAGTAGGAGAGGAAGGACCGGCTGTCGGTAAGCATCCCGATGAAACGGGGGAGCAGGCCAACGTTGCCAAGAATCTTCATCTGCTCTTCCATGCCATCCTTGTGGTCAGCAAACCACCAGGCAGAACCAAGCTGCATTTTTCCAGGGATCCCATCCTGGTAGCAACCCATCAAGGTAGCCAAGGTGTAGTAATCCTTTGGGTTGAGTGTATAGAGAATCGTCTTGGGTACCTCGCCGGTGGTAGAGAGATTGTTCAGGAAAGCGGATAGTCCTTCAGCAAGATCCTTGTCGTGGGAGGCATCAAAGCCGGTATCAGGTCCGAGTTTCTTGTACATCAAGCCATTGTTGTCCCTGATGGCTGCAAAATGCAACTGCATGGCAATGTTGCGCTTTGCATACGCCTTTGCAAGATGCGTAAGGACAAACGTCTTGTAGGCTTCCACCTCTTCATGGTTCAGGCACTTGCCATTCATCTTTTTCGCGAAGATTTCATTCACTTCCCGCTCGCTCTTGAAAACAGCTGGAGCGGTCACCAGTGCATGGTCGCTGGCCTTGCAACCCATACTCACAAAGAAATCCAGCCGATCGATCAGGATCGCAACAACATCGCTGACCAAGGTGATGGATTTCCCGGAAACAGTTTCCAAGGATTCCATATAGGCGCAGAATGTCTCTTTCTCAATGTTCAATGCCTTGTCGGGACGGAAGGAGGGTATTACTGTGGCTGGGACTTCCTTTTGTGAGGCAATTTGCTTATGGTATGCCAAATCATCAGCAGGGTCATCGGTGGTTCCTACCGCGTAGACCTTGAACTGTTTCATGATACCTGTCACTGAGAGGTTCTCGTTTTCCTTGAACTGTCGGTTTGCCTCTTCATAGATTTCCTTTGCGTTCTTTGTGTTGAGCACCTCATGGATGCCGAAATACCGCTGTAATTCAAGATGGGTCCAATGGTAGAGAGGATTTCCCAAGGCATTTTCCATGGTACCTGCCCATGCCAGGAACTTTTCATACGGGTCTGCGTCCTTCCCGGTAATCAGTTCCTCTGGGACCCCATTGGCACGCATGGCACGCCACTTGTAGTGGTCTCCTCCAAGCCAAGCATCGGTAATGGTCGAGAACTTCTTGTTCTCAGCTATTTCCTTCGGGTTGAGGTGGCAGTGATAATCATAGATCTTCTGGTCTTTTGCATACTCATGATACAGCTTCTGGGCTGTTTTTGTTTGTAATAGAAAGTGTTCGTCCATGAATTGTTTCATAATCGTTCTCCTTTATTTCGCATTCTAGAGGATGACCCCATCCTTGAACAGCGATATCTCTGCATACCCATTCTCTTCGTTCCTTGTCCTCTGTTCACCACTGGCAACTGCCTGGATGAGGGATAGGAAATCGGAGAGTACCTCTTCATTGTCTTCAGCTAAGAGCCTTCCTGCGTCAAAATCAATCCAGCCAGTCTTCTTTGCTGCCAATGCACTATTGCTGGAAATCTTTACGGTGGGAACAGGAGCTCCCAGTGGGGTTCCCCTTCCTGTGGTAAAGAGAATGATATGGGCGCCGGCGGCGGTGAGAGCTGTGGTGGAGACAATGTCATTGCCTGGACCTGAGAGGAGGTTCAGTCCCCTTCTCGTTACCTGCTGTCCATAGGCAAGGACATCGGTGATGATAGCCTCTCCACCTTTTTGGATGCATCCAAGGCTCTTGTCTTCCAAGGTGGAGATTCCTCCAGCCTTATTCCCTGGGGAGGGATTCTCATACACTACCTGCTCATGCTTGACGAAGTACTGTTTGAAGTCATCGATCAAGCGTACAGTCTGCTTGTAGACGTCTTCATCTTGGCTGCGGTTCATCAACAGCTGTTCAGCTCCAAACATCTCGGGGACCTCGGTAAGAATTCCTGTCCCTCCCATGGCAGTCAATGCATCGCAGAATCGACCAACCAAAGGATTGGCTGTGATGCCGCTGAGGCCATCAGAGCCACCACATTTAAAGCCAACGATGAGGTTGTCCATGCCTACTGGCTCCCTTCTGTCGTGTTGCATGGCCTCATGGATTGCTGATATGAGCTTCTTGCTCTCCTCAATTTCATCATCTACCTCCTGTGAGGTAAGGAATTTTACCCTGTTTGGATCGACATCCCCCACCAGCTCCTTGAAGGACTCGGGGGTGTTGTTCTCGCAACCGAGTGCAAGCACCAATACCCCTCCAGCATTGGGATGGTGAACCAAGTCGGCGAGAATGGTCCTGGTTGCCTCATGGTCATCGCCAAGCTGGCTGCACCCGTATGGGTGGTTCCAGACATGGATTCCATCATACCTTTCACTGACAGGAAAGGTCTGGTTTGCCCAAGAGACCAGTGTCTCTGCTACCTTGTTTACACAACCGACCGTGGGTACGATCCAAAGCTCATTCCTGATGCCGATCTTTCCATTTGCCCGTCGATAGGCTTGTATTGTCGGGGTCTTGTCAGCCCAGAAGACTTTACGTTTCTCCGCTTTTTCCTGAAATTGCAACGCAAGTTCTTTGTTGTAGTGATAGGCAGCTTTCTCTGAGAGGAGTGTCTTGATATTGCTTGCATGTACATGCTCACCCTTGGCTATATACTGTTTTGCCTGCCCGATGGGAGCCCCGTACTTGATGACTGGCTCTCCCTCTGCAATATCCTTGATGGCAAACTTATGGCCGGAGGGAATATCCATCACCAACGTGATATCATTCCCTCGCACACGGACCACCTCCCCCTTGCCTAGGGGGGCTATTGCAACTGCCACCACATCATCTGGGTGGATGATAACGAATTTGTGCTGCTCCATACGTACTCCTACAGTGCCTGCATGGCTTTTTGCATACCGACAGACCAGATGGCCTCCAGGTTTTTCTCGACTGCATACTGTAAGCCTTCGATCTGGGTGAGATCCTGGGACCACCAAGCGGAATTGGAAAGCACAGCGGTGCTGATACGTTTCGCTCTTGCCAATCCTTCATCACGCTCTTTATAGAGGGCTGCAAAGGTCTCCAGAATGTCCTGGTTGTCTTGGATGAGATAGGTCTCGTTTCCTCTTTTCCCCTTCAGTGCACTGCCTTCATATTCGGTCCCCTCATAGAAGCTGATCAAGGCTGAAAGAGCGAAGACCAGTCGCTTAGGAAGGGAACCTTGCTTTGTAATGTATCCAAGCAGGCTGGGAAGGTTGCGGGTCTTGAACTTTGAGACAGAGTTGAGTGAAATGGAGAGCAACTGATGTGGGTTGTACGGGTTTTCAAACCGTTCCAGTACATCGTTTGCATACGCTTCCAACTCCTCCTTCGAGCCATCCATGGAAGGGATGATCTCTTCAAAGATTCCTCCATGCATGAATGGGTACAACAGGTTTTTGTCTGCGATACAATCCTGGACGGTGTTATGCCCTGCCTGATATGCGGCAAGTACACTCATGGTATGTGCACCATTGAGAATCCGGACCTTCCGGGTTCGATAAAAACTCATGTCGTCGGTCCAGATGACGTTCAAACCAGCCTTGTTGAAGGGAAGCTCATCTTCATGGAACTCCTTGTGACATTCAATGACCCAGAGATGGAAAATCTCCGCGGCATCAAGGAGATTGTCCTGATACCCAATTTTTTCACACAGCTGTGCTGCCTCAGCGCGGGGATATCCAGGAACAATGCGGTCAACAAGTGAGTTGCAGAAATCACATGCTTCATCAAGCCAGGTGGTAAACCCTGCTTCCAGATTCCACTCCTTTGCATATTGCAACACGATTCGCTTCAGGTTGTCACCGTTCTTGTCGATAAGCTCAACTGGGATGACAATAATCCCCTTGTCTTGTGCGCCATCAAAAGCTTTGTAACGCTTGTAGAGAAACGCACAGACTTTTGCGGGGAAGGCAGCTTGGGGAGTGTCCTGAAGGCTGTTTCCTTCGCTGTAGGCAATGCCTGCCTCAGTGGTGTTGGAGACAATGAACCTTAGGTCTTCGCTTTCTGCAAGCTTCATGTATGCTTCATAGTCATCTTTCTTATATGGATTCAGACATCGGCTGACACTGTTAATGATACGGAACTCCTCAACGTTCTTTCCTCCCTGAACACCCCTAAGGACAGTGGTGTAGAGACCTTTCTGGTCATTGATCATATCGCTCAACCCTCTCTCGAGTGGTTGGACGATGACCACATTGCCGTCAAAGTCAGTCTTTTCATTGAGGATATCGATCATCCAGTCAACAAAAGCACGGAGAAAATTCCCTTCACCGAACTGGAGGATTTTCTCTTTTCGAGCAACTGTCTTATGAGTTTCAGTAATCGATTGCATAAATGTATCTCCTTGTCATCTATTCAGTATGTTACGTTATTTTCTTTCTTCCATAAAGGGTATGTGCCATGAAGGCACAGATGGTTTGTTGGAAGACGATTCCAAAAATGACAGGTAGTGCAGTCTCAGGGGGGAAGTAAGCAATGGCAAGAACCAAGGCTGAGCTGATATTCCTCATGGAGACGGCGAAGGTGACACTCTTTCGATCTTCCAAGGCAATACCGGCAATTTTTCCTAAATAGTGAGCAAGCGGATATCCGATGATTGCAAGCAATGCACAGGCAAGAGCGATAGGTAGGTAGATCCAGGAAGCCTCAGCGATAAGACGTTCAGCTACGTTGCTGGTGTTGATGACAATGATGAAGAAGAGACCGATCTTGGAGAATGGCTTCAGGTTTGGCCCCACGTGGTCGTTGACCTTCCCGCCTGTGGCATTGTTGATGAGAATGCCGACGATGGAGGGGATGACAACCATGATAAGCAGGGAAACCATCATTCCCTTGGTGTCGATCTGTACGTTGGTCTGGGCAAGGAGTGCGACTGTGTAGGGGGTAAGAAAAGGGGCAAGGAGGGTGGAGACAATGATCAAGGTCAGGGAGAGTGCCCCATTTCCCCTATAAATGTTTGCCCAGATATATCCGGTGATTGCAGTGGGGATGGCCATCAGGAGAATGAATCCTGTGATAATTGCAGGATGTCCGGGGAACAGCAGGTTTGCCAGCGCCCAAGCCACCAAGGGCATGATGATATTTGCTCCAAGGATGAAGAAGAGAATGGCTTTTGGTTTCTTGATGACCCCAAAGAAGGCATTTGAACTGATACCGAGGCCACCAATAAAGGTAATAAGACCAAACAGGTAGGGTACCGATGGGGTCATCCAGGAGACACGTGAACCAAGGAGGAGTCCCATGACAACACCGCTGGGAGTGAGGAGCGGCATGAGCCGCTCCAGATGATAGTTCAGGCCCTTGAGCCTTGCCTCGACTTTTTGAAAATGAAACATTGTTCCGAATGATAGCCTTCTCCTTGCTGGACTGTCAAGGTGAAAAAACCTGTGGTATAGTGATAACGTTTATGAGGAGGTTGCTGTGGGTGCACACGTGACAAGGCGGGTGGGATTGGTGTTGGCCTCTATCCATACCGGAGCTTCCAACGGGCTCTGGTCGCAGATTGCAAGCCACTGCCAACGTTCCGGCATTTCCCTGTTTGTATTCCCTGGAGGAAGACTTGAGTATCAGGAGAACCAGGAGTACCTGCGTAATGCCATCTATTCTCTGGTGAATACCGATAACCTTGATGGTGTGATCACCTGGGCTTCAGCCTTGGGTGGGGCTGTCAGTGTCTCAGAGGTCCATGCCTTCCTGGATAACCTTGACGGTCTGGACTGTGTCTGCATCGGGATGAAGAAGGAAGGCTGCCCCGGAATCTCTTTTGATGCCTATTCTGGGGTTCAGAGTGTCATGCTGCACTGTATCCGTGAACACCGTGCAAGGAAGATTGCCTTTCTCCGGGGACCGGAGAATCACTATTCTGCCGAAGACCGCTACCGGGCCTATTGCGATACGCTCGACCAAACCAGTCTGCTCTTTGATCCCCGCTTGGTCAGTGATCCTTTCTCCTGGTCTGAAGGAAGGAAGGCAATTGTTCAGTTATTGGAGGAGAGAAAACTCGTTCCTGGACAGGATTTCGATACGTTGGTTTGTGCCAGCGATCTGATGATGTTTGATGCAGGAAAATACTTGGAGAACCTCGGAATCTCAATTCCTGAGGACCTGCGTATCGTGGGATATAATGACAGCAGGGAAAGTCACCTCCTGAAGGTTCCCTGCACCACTGCGAGGATGCCGGTTAATGAGTTGGCAAGGATGTCCTGGAACCTGCTCAGCGATATGCTTTCAGAGGAGGAGCCTTCTTGCTTTGACTTGCTTCTTCCCTCACAGCCGATCATTCGGCAGAGTTGTGGGTGTACCTACTCCCTGGGAAGTGAACAACAGGCTCGGTGCGTAATCGGGAGCCAGGAACTTTTCAAGGCTTGGTTGATCCAGGTGTTCGAAGCGAATGAGGAGGAGCAAGAGAGGATTGGCCTTCTGCTTAAGGAAGCCTCCTTGCACCATGAGAAGGAGGTGCTCTCCTTGCTCGGACATCTATCCTACCGTTTCCTTGACAGGGGAGGGGATCCCAGCCTTCTGAGTGAAGCCCTGCATTGGTACTGTACCTTTTTCGCAACCCTCTCCTTCAAGACTCTCTGTGCAGGTCCGATCAGGGACCTCTTTCTCCGTCAGCGGGATCTGGTTGCACATGAACATGCCTACCAACAAGCTTTGCAGGCAAGCATCCTCAATATGCTCAAGTGTGACCTCTTGGGTGTGAGAACGCTTTCAACCATACCATCCCTCTTGGCAAAACACCTTGGATCCCTTGGTCTTGATGCGGGATATCTGGTTTTGTATGGTGATGAGACGACCAATACCTTTATCGGTGGGTATGCCGATTCCCTGGTCATGGAAAGGAGGCAATCATTTCCCAAACACCTCTTATTGCCACAAGGACTGCTGGATCATCTTGGGCAGGGTGTACATGTGGTTGAACCTTTGTTCATGGACAACCAGCCACTGGGGTATCTCATCCTGAGAACATCGTTGTTCAGCGGAAGTGTCATGGAAGAGCTACGAACCGCTTTGAGTTCAGCTATCAAGGGAGCATTCCTCCTCGATGCCGCCAACCGTGCAAGGGAAGATGCAGAGAGGGCACAGCGGTCGAGAAGTGAGTTCTTTGCCAATGTTGGGGAAGGACTCAAGACTCCTCTTGAGACAATTCTCTCCATTGCAAAGCAGGTTGAAGGAGAGATGGGGAAGCAGATAGAGGAACAGATTCGTTCTGCCATGCATCTTCTGGACCTTTCCCTCTCTCACTCCGGCAATCTTGAGTTGGAGAACAAGGTCTGCAATCCTATGACCCTTATAACACCGCTACTCACCTCCTTTCCTCTTGCCTATGAAGGACCGAGGGAGATGCCGGCTCTGTGCGTTGATGCAAAGCGGTTGATCCAAAGTCTGACTATCATTTGCGAATACATTACAAGGGAGGGAGGAGAAATGGGGTTGGAATCCACTTTGTCGAAGGATGGCCTCCGTTTCCGTTTTGCTTCCTCTTCAGTTTCTTGGAAGGCTTCAATGGGAAGTCAGGAACCAAGTCTCTCCTTGGCTCAAAGAATTATCCTGATGAGCCATGGATCATTCTCCCTGATAGATAATGCAGTAGTTGTGCAGCTACCCCTGCCAAGCTTGACGGGTGAGAGCAGCCCCCCTTCCCATGATACCTTGTTCTATATTGTTGCTGATGAGAATGAGCCGATACCTGAGGTGTTGCGTACTTCCTTTGCTTCCTGTGAAGTAATCCCTGTGGGCACCCTGCAGAAGCACGAGCTCTCCAAGATTGCAGGAGGTATTATTGGTTGGGATGCGGATAATCAAGGAAGGGAGTTCCGTCTCCTGCGTTCAGCGATTGCAGGGCATAGCACCCTCTCCCTAGCTCCCATGATCTGTCTCCACGCTCCTGAAGGCCAGCAAAATCTCTATTCATCCCTGATGAGAACTTCCCATCATCTTTCTGATGGTGTTTTGGTTGCGATCAAGGGACTTCCCGAGGATTCTTGCAAGGCCCTTGCCTTGGATGAGGAGTTCATTGTTCACAGTGAACCAGATGAGGTGTTGGATGTGGTAGCCAACCAGCCGGTAAAAATGATACTTGCCTCACTCGTTGATCCTGTTCTTTACCGGAATATTCGAAAATCCTCGGATGCTCCGATTGTGGTGATTCGTGAGTTTTGGGAGAAGGAGGCGGCGGAGGAGCTCTCCCTTGTTCCCCGTCTCCTTATCGCCCACCAGTGTGTACTTGAAAGCAGTGAGTTTGGGCAGCGGTTGCTTGAGCTGTTGGAAACCAATGAGATGCTTCCTCCTCTCACCGGTGCCTTGGTCAAGCGAGCTGTGGTCTATTTGGGTAGGCATGCTTCCCAGCAGATCTCACGTTGGCAACTTGCTGAATCAGTGAATGTCAGTGAAGACTACCTGACGAGAATTTTTCGCAAGGAGTTGGGTATCAGCCCATGGGATTACCTGAACCGGCAACGGGTATTCCTTGCCACCCAGTTGCTACGGGAAAGTTCTCTCTCGATAAACGAAGTGGCAAGCCAGAGTGGATTCCAGGACCAAGCGTATTTCTGCAGGGTGTTCAAGAAGATCAAGGGATGTGCTCCAGGAAAGATTCGGGCACAACATTGAGGTGGATTATTCTTGACAGAGGGGGTTCGTTTCGCTGTTATACATGGCAGTGGGGAGAGAAGTGCAGATCAATTCTTCTATGGGCTATTTAGCGGACTCTTCTTTGTATATATCGTGATTTTCATACATTTTGGCCTGCAGTATTGGAATATGAGGAAACGGCTTCGCTGACCGTATTCTAATGCAGTACCCCTGCATTCAGTTGAGCTGAGATCATAAAAACCTATATAAAAAGGTCGGTAAAGTACAAGAGACGACCTGCATAATCTTGCCATCTTGCCCCTATGCTGAGGGTGTGAGGTTGCAAATGGCAGAAAGAACGGCAAAACAGCAGTTGCTACGTGATATCAAGCGGCATAAATCAGTCTATGCTTTGCTTGCAATACCTTTAATCTACTACATTATCTTTAAGTATGTCCCGATATTCAACGGGCAGATTGCCTTCAAGGATTATATGGCCTTGGACGGGGTGCTGGGTAGTCAATGGATTGGATTTGAGCATTTCAGAACCTTCATCAACTCCTATTATTTTGTTGAGTTGCTCAGAAACACCCTGATGTACAGTCTTGGGAAGTTGGTGTTCAGTCTTCCCCTTGCAATCATCCTGGCAATTGCCATCTATGAGAGCAACCGCCCACTTCTTCGAAAAACAGTGCAAACACTTGCCTATCTCCCACACTTTCTCTCATGGGTCATCATGTACGGTATCTTGCTTGCCCTATTGGCGCCAGGAGACGGAGTTGTCAATGATGTGATCAAGCTTTTTGGTGGCAAACCCATTGATTTCCTGACCAATACTGATGCCTTTCCCTGGATTGTCATTCTCAGTGATGCATGGAAGGAAATGGGCTGGAGCGCCATCATCTTCATTGCCGCCTTGATGGGCATTGACCCCTCCCTCTTTGAGGCAGCCTTGGTTGAGGGCGCAAACTCCTGGCAACGGGTACGGTATATCACCCTTCCCTCAATTCGTCCGGTCATCGTTATCGTGGTCCTGCTTCGTTTGGGAACCATCCTGGATGCAGGGTTCAACCAAATATTCATGTTGTACTCAACGCCGGTCTATTCGGTTGCCGATATCATCGATACCTGGGTCTATCGTCAAGGCTTACTGGAGTTCCAGTTTGGCCTTGCCACTGCAGTCGGTCTGTTCAAGGGATTCATTGGTATGTTCCTCATCCTTGGTTCCAACCGTCTGGTCAGACGCTTCGGCGGAAACTCATTGTACTAGGGGGTTGGGAATGAAGATGCAAGGAACCAGAAAAAAAGGACGATTCACTTCTGTATCGATTAAGCCTACTGCAGCAGATCACAGCTTCAATTTCTTGGTGGATTTATTTTTGGTTTTGCTCCTGCTGATCATCGCAATCCCGCTTTGGAGCACCATCACTCTCTCATTCAGGCCTAATGACTATATTGGCAACAACCTGGAAGGAATGTTCCTGATGCCCTGGAACTGGTCGACCTCAGCATACAAGGCGCTGTTGGGAAATGCAGGATTCCTGCTTGCTTTCGGCAACAGTGTAAAAATTTTGATTGGTGGGGTAGCAAGTGCATTGCTGCTTACGATACCCCTTGCATATGTACTCTCCATACCCACCCTTCCTGGAAGACGATACTTGAATATGCTTGTTATCATTCCCTACGTTTTCAATGTTGGGATGATCCCAACCTACCTGTTGGTTACGAATATCGGTTTGATCGACAAGTTGCCGGCTGTCTACATCCCGGTAGCGATCAGCACCTACAACTGTCTGATCATGCGTTCCTTCTTCGAGGGGATTCCCAACGAGCTGAAGGAGTCTGCACGAATTGATGGGGCATCAGAGATTCAAGTTCTCTTGAGAATTATCCTGCCCCTCTCGAAAGCGATCATCATGACCATCGGCTTATTCTACGGGGTGTCCTTCTGGAACAACTTCTTCCATGCAATGCTCTACCTTAACAGTAATTCATTACAGCCCCTTCCTATTCTGCTCAGGAACATACTGATGGCCAGTGGAATGAATGAATATGTGGAGGTAAATGCCTTCGGGGATGCTCCGATCGCCGCCATCAAGGCCGCATCGGTTTTCATGAGTGCCATCCCGATGGTTATTGCCTACCCATTCATCCAGAAATATTTCACCAAGGGAACATTGCTGGGAAGTGTGAAAGGGTAAGACGCTTTCCTGCTCTGCATGATTTTGATTGGATTTGGTAATTCATAAGGAGGATTAGCCATGAAGAAACAGTATTTCGTATGTATCGCACTCATTGCGTTGCTTTCTTTCGTTTCCCTGCCGGTATTCAGTCAGGGAACCAAAGAAGCTGCAGTAGATGGCCCGGTGACCATTGACCTATGGTATGGCGCTGCGGTTACCGAAGCTGGGCCACCCCCAGCCGATTGGGTAGGATTTGACATCATCAAAGAGAAGTTGAACATCGATCTGAAGCTGACAACGCTTCCCTCCAACGAGAGTGACCAGGATGTAAAGATCCAGGCTGCTGCTGCGGCAAACAATCTCCCCGACCTGTTCATGGTTCGCCGCGATGTATTGGCCCGTCTGGTTCCCCAGGGCTTGGTTGCTCCTGTTGATGATCTGTATGAGAAGATGCCCACCCGTACGGCAACGCATTACAACGAGGTAAGTCGTAACCATGCAAAGTTTGGTGGAAAGAGCTATGGACTGGCTGACCCCGGTTCAATCGTCAAGAATGAAGGTTTGCTGATTCGCAAGGATTGGTTGGATAATCTCGGTTTGAGTGTACCAACCACTACTGATGAATTGCTCGATGTGATGCGTGCATTCACCTTCAATGACCCTGATGGCAATGGAAAGAATGACACCTATGGTTATGGTGCTTTCCAGGAAGTCAACAATTATGAAGCATGGCCCGGCCGCCGCTTGCAACCGATCCTCGGTGCATTCGGTGTTGAAGGTACCTGGGACATGACTGCTGACAGCGCTGGCCTGAATGTTCTCAAACCAGAATTCTATGATGCCATGGTATATCTCAAGAAGATGGCCGATGAGGGTATCATTGATCCAAACTGGCTTGCCTACAAGAAGGATGATTTCCGTGCTGCTTGGAAGCAGGGTCGTTTTGGGATCATGAGAGAGCAGAATGCAGCATTTGCCGCCCAGTCCAACTATGCTCCATTCGACAAGAACTTCCCTGACGGTGAGTGGGTGATCATGGAAGCAATTAAAGGGCCGAAGGGACATGCCTCGATTGGACCTTACACTGCAGGATTCCGCATTTACGCAATCAGTGCAAAAGCGGCTGAAGAAGGAAAGAAGGACAAGATTGCCGAACTGCTCGAGTGGATGGCCTCCGATGAAGGCTACTTCCTGCTTGGCTGGGGCGTCGAGGGTGTGAACTACACCAAGGATGCAAACGGCGTTCCTGTTGCTGATGGCCTCCCCGATCCTGATCTGGCTTTCAGTGGTCCTGTCGGACAGACCGTAACCCAGCTGAGAAACATGGTCTTCTACAATGGTGATATCGAATTGTATGCCCGTTATCCAAAGTACGTTACCGCCACCAGCAAGAAGGAAATGTCTGCCCTTGAGGTACTGCGTGAGATGCAGACCAAACAGTGGACCCCAGCTGTTGGTTCTGACATGCTTCCGATTCCGAATGCTGACCTGAAGCGTTTCTACGAACAGGGATTGAGCGAGTTCATCACTGGAAAGCGTACGCTGAACAGGTCTAACTGGAATACTTGGATTGCTGAGTTCAAGGAACTTGGTGGGCAGGAATGGAATGACAAGGGTGTTGCCTTTGCCAAGGAGAACAACCTGCTGAACGAGTAGGTATGATGAGACCTGGTTCCGGCTGCCGATCATCAGGCAGCCGGAAGATTTGGCACGAACATGAGGAATGAAGCATGATGGACAGGGGTGAGCGCCTTTCGTTGAAACTGGCTGAAAGTGTGGTTTCACGCTACAAACCTTCACAGATGCGATGGCATTATGAGCATGGGCTGGTGATACACAGTTGTCTGCTGGTTGGAGAGGCCTACAACCGAGAAGAGATGTTCCAGTGGGCATACACGATGTATGACCCGATGGTGGCCAATGACGGCCAGATTGTTTCCTACCGATTAGGGGAGTACAACCTTGACCAGATTAACGCTGGAAGAAATCTTTTCGCTCTGTATGATAAGACAAAGGAGAGACGTTTTCTCCTGGCTGCCCAGCTGCTGAAAAATCAGCTCAACTCCCACCCCAGGACCCTTTCAGGAGTATTCTGGCATAAGGAAATCTATCCTTGGCAGATCTGGCTGGACGGGGTCTACATGCAAGGTCCCTTCAATGCCCAGTTCTGCAAGGTAAGTGGTGATAGTGCAGGGTTTGACGATACGGTGGAGCAGGTGATCATGGTCTATCGTACGCTTAGGGACCCGAAGACGGGCTTGCTGTATCATGCCTATGATGAGTCTCGGGGACAGAGATGGGCTGACGCAGAAACCGGTCTTTCTCCCCATTTCTGGGGGAGGGCGATTGGGTGGTACTGTATGGCCATCCTTGATATCCTCGACTTCCTTCCTGAGTCGCATCCCAAGCGTGGGGAACTGGGACGTATTCTTACCCAGGTTCTTGATTCGTTGCTTTCCTATCAAAGTAAGAGCGGCATGTGGTTCCAGGTGGTGGATAGGCAAGATGAGAAAGACAACTATCTTGAAACCTCATGTTCAAGCATGTTTGCCTACAGTCTTCTGAAAGCATTGCGGGTTGGTATTACCAATAATGAGCTCTATCGAAAGCAGGCAATGCTTGCCATTGGGGACATCAAAGAAAGATATCTAAGAGAGGATGGGAAAGGATGTCTCCATCTAGGAGGAATCTGTTCTGTTGCTGGATTAGGCGGAAATCCCTATCGTGATGGTTCATTTCACTACTATGTATGTGAGCCAGTGGTGGAGGATGATTTCAAAGGGGTGGGTTCCTTTATCCTTGCTTGCTTGGAAGCTGAGCAATCTACCTAGCCAAAGTAGTGTGCTTGTCTTCAATTCCCCGGTGATTGAACCGGGGTTTTTGCGTTCAGTCAAGAATTTCTATGAGTATCGAGGTATAGACAACTGTTTCTTAATCAATGGTTTGCCTTGATTCAATACTTCTAGGATGCGGTTTCTTTGTTTGACAACGGTACAAGGTGAATGTAGAATGAGTTTACACAGTTTTTTGTGCATGATCACAAAAATAGGAGAAGACAGTATGAAAAAATTGGCTGTAGTGCTTTGTATCTTCCTGATGCTTGGCTCGTTTGCATTTGCTCAAGGAAGCGATGAAGGTGGGGCAAAGAAGAGTAATCTTCGTGTTGGAATGGTCACTGATGCTGGTACGATTGATGATAAATCCTTCAATCAGGGAACTTGGGAAGGTATCTTGAAGGCAAGCAAAGACTATGCGCTTGATGTCAAATATCTCAAGCCCGCAGGGACCACTGAGGCTGACTACCTGAAGGAAATCGGTAACTTGGTTGATGCTGGCTATAACTTTATTGTATGCCCAGGATTCAAGTTCGAGACCGCACTGTTTGAGGCTCAGGATAAGTACCCCAATGTAAAGTTCGTCATCCTCGATGG